>JANYDM010000187.1 GCA_025363575.1 Betaproteobacteria bacterium
ACATCCTCGCGCGCGCGCTCGGTCAACCGTTGGGCGAGCTGCTCGGGCAGCCGGTGACGGTCGACAATCGTGCCGGCGCCGGCGGCATCATCGCGACCGAACTGGGTGCGAAGGCCGCCCCTGACGGCTATACGTTACTGGTCGGCAGCTCAGCGGGCTTCGCGATCAATCCGAACCTGATGGCAAAGCTCCCGTACGATCCGGTGAAAGACTTTGCGCCCGTCGGCATGTTCGCGACGCTGTCGTACGCGGTCGACGTGCATCCTTCGCTGCCGGCGCGCATATTGAAAGATCTGCTCGCGCTCGCGCGTGCGCGGCCCGGCGCCATCAATTACGGCTCGGCGGGACAGGGTTCGTCGACGCACCTGGCGATCGAGCAATTTGCGCAAATGGCAGGCATCAAGCTGACGCATATCCCGTACAAGGGCAACACGCCGGCGATGACGGCGCTCATGAGCGGCGAAGTCGCATTGGTGTTCGATCCGGTGCTGACGTCGGCGCCCATGATAAAGAGCGGGCGCGTGCGCGCGCTGGCGGTGACGACGGCGCAGCGTTCGGCCTTGCTGCCGGATGTGCCGACGGTCGCGCAAGCGGGCGTCAAAGGCTACGAAGCCGGCAACTGGTTCGGCGTGTTCGCGCCCGCCGGCACGCCGCGCGATATCGTCGAGCGTGTGAATGCGGCGATTAACCGGTCCATGACAAGGCAGGAGATGAAAGAGAAGCTCGTCAGTCAGGGCGCCGATGCATTGACCGGCACGCCTGCCGACCTTGCCGCGCTCGTGCAGCGCGAACTGGCGAAATTCGCCGCCATCATCAAAGCGGCCAAAGTCCACATCGAGTGATGGAAAAACAACACCGGAACGTTGTCGTCCTCGCGTCCACTCAGTCGACGCTGCAGATCACCGGCGTCACGATGATCGCGATCACCGGGCTCGCCGGTTTTGCGCTGGCCGACAATAAGGCGTTCGCAACTGTGCCGCTGACGAGTTACGTGCTGGGCTCGGCGATCACAACGATACCCGCGTCGCTGCTGATGAAGGCAATAGGCCGGCGCGCTGGTTTTCAGACGGGTACCGCGCTCGGCATGCTGGGCGGCATGATTTGCAGCTACGCCGTTTATATCGCTGATTTTTACCTGCTGTGCGCTGGCATGCTGGTGATGGGCATGTACACGGCATTCGGCAAGTATTACCGGTTCGCCGCGGCGGACGCGGCCAGCGACTCGTTCCGCGCCAAGGCGATTTCCTTTACGCTGGCCGGCGGCATACTGGGCGGCGTGATCGGGCCCGAGCTTGCCAAGCGCACGCGGGAGCTTTTCCCCGACCATATGTACATGGGGTCGTACATGTCGCTCAGCATTGTGTGCCTGATCGCGATGCTCATTCTCACGCGTCTCGACATTCCGCAGCTGGCCGAGCACGAGCGCAAGGACCCGGGGCGCCCCCTGCGCATCATCATGCGCCAGCCGGTGTTCATCGTCGCCGCGCTGGCCGCGATGCTCTCCTACGGCATCATGAACCTGATGATGACGTCGACGCCGCTCGCGATGCGCGCGCACGAGCATCATTTCGACGATGCCGCGTTCGTGCTCGAGTGGCACGTCATCGGCATGTATGCGCCGTCGTTTTTCACCGGCTCGCTGGTCTACCGCTACGGCGCGCTGAACGTGATTCTTGCCGGCATCGTGCTCATGTTCGGCTGCATAGGCGCGGCGCTCGCCGGGACCGCGCTCATTAATTTCTGGACCGCGATGTTCGTGCTTGGCGTGGGCTGGAATTTCATGTACGTGGGCGGCTCGGCGCTGCTCACTGAATGCTATACGCCATCGGAGCGCGCGAAAACGCAAGCGGCGAACGACTTCATGATCTTTGTCACGATGTCGATCTCGTCGATGTCGTCGGGGCTGCTGCTGCAGAAAAGCGGCTGGCATGCCGTCAACTGGGGTTCGCTGCCGTTTCTGGTCCTGGCGACCGCGGCCACGCTATGGCTCGTGTGGAAGCGGCGCGGCGAGCCGGTTCCGGTTGCGGTCAAGGCCGCGGACTGAATGCCGACGAGGCGAGCATTGCGGTTATTTCTTCACCGCCAGAACGCCGTCGCCATTTAACTCTGCGACAAATCCTGCCTGCCGCAGGCGTTTGACCACTTCATTCGGCACGTCGCGTCCGCTGGTCAGTTTGTTCGGCGCGCCGGTGTAATGAAATAGTCTGCCCTTGCGCTTGAGCACGCGGGCCAGCTGGTCATAAAAGGCCTGCGAATAAAGTCCGCCGGCAATGCCGAAGCGCGGCGGATCGTGCAGGATCGCGTCGACCGCGTTGTCACGCAGCGCGATTATCTCTTCGGCAATGTCGCCATGGGTCAGCGTCAAACCGTTGCTATCCGCAGGCGACCACGGATTGAGGCTGCGCAGCCAGATCACGTCGGCATTCTTTTCGAACGAAAGCACTTGCTTCGCCTGGCCTTGCAAGCACCACGCAGCGAAATAGCCGAGGCCGCCGCAAGTGTCCAGAACAATCTTGCCGCGCGGTTGAATCAGACCGACTTTGCGTTCGGCGTCCGCATAGGGTGAAACGTGCGCGGTGGGCAGCATCTTGATGCCGTCGATCTCGAAGGTGGGCGGCCCCCAATCGGTAGGCACCAGCTTGATCAGCGAGGTTGTGAAACGGGCCACGGGCTGAAAGGCATCGTCCAGCCAGTGGTAAACGGTCCTGTCCTTGCAGGCCTCCAGATGAGCGAAAGATGCACCTTGCCAGCGCCATTCCGCGGCGCTCACTTCGACGGTCGTCTGCGTACGTTCGAGATCCAGCGAGCAGTCAACCACGGTCGCACCCGCGCGTGCTGCGGCGCATAGCATTTCGTGCACTTTTTGGGTGAGCAGCGGCCCGTCCATTAGTAGCAACATGGCTACGGGCGCGGCGAACGCGCCGCGTCCCTAGTCCGCGTGTCCCATGTCCGGCAGCGCGGCGTCGTAGCCCTGCGCGTAATTACGGTTGGTCTGCGTGGGATTGCGGTTGACGAGCGGGCGCGCGTACAGCGGGTGCGTCATGCTGCGCACCTCGTGCTCCAAGGTGAACAGCAGCTTGCCGCTGTCAGGTTCGACGATGTCCTGAAAGCGGTATTGGTATTGATCGCTCTCTTCGGTGACGAGGCCTTTGGCGAGCAGCCACGCATGCGGACCTGAAAAGTCTGCGAGATAGACTTGCAGATGATGGCCGTCGTAAGCGGGCGGCGCATCTGAGGTCTCGCGAAAGTGCAGGTATTGCGCCTTGCCGACCATTACGCGCGCGTAGCGGCCGGCCGCATCGTTCTCAACCGTGGCGGGCGTTCTGAACACGCGCTTATAGAAATCTGCAATACCCGATGCGACGCCGGCGGGCACTTCGAACTCGACGTACGGCATGCCGAGCTGCATGCGGCCGAAACGCTGCGGGTCAGGCGCGTGGCAGCGGATGCGGTTGCCCCATGGGCAGGTCGCTTCGACGTACGCCTCGTGCCCGGTAAACCTGAAGCGCGTGTGCGCCAGCCTTTCCTTCACCAGCGCCAGTCGAGCGAGCAGCGCCGCACGGTCGGGCACCACGAGCCCGGTGTGTCCGCGCAGCACCTGCGGTTGCGGCCGCGTCGGCAGATGGAACTGGCTGCGCCCGACGTTGACCCACATGTTGTCGAGCTCGGTCATGATGTAGGGGTCGCGCGTGAGGCCCAGCCCCTTGATATAGAACAGCGTGGCGAGCGACTGATCGGGGATGGTGACGTTGATGTGCTCGAGCCCGACGATGTTGCCGAGATCTTCGGCCGCGCGAATGAAAGTGCCTGCCATGCCTGCCTCCACGGGGATGTCGTTCGCAGCCAGTTTACCAACGCAGCCCGCGCGGCGTCAGGATTTCACGGCGCATGCAAAGCTCAGCGTGGAGACGACGCCGATTGCCGCCAGCGTCCAGATCATCGCGTCGTAGCCGCCGGCCGCGGACCAGATGAGCGCACCCACGAGCGGTCCGAGCGAGCGCGATGCGAGCAACGGGGCGGCGAGCGCACCACTCACGGCGCCGTAGCGGTTGCGGCCGTAAAGCTCGGCGGGGATCATGCCGCGCACTATGGTCATGATGCCGTTGCTCGCGCCGTAGAGGGCGACGAACGCCAGCACGAGGGAAATCTGCAGTCCCGCGAGACCCAACAAGACCAGCGCCGCGGGCAGGAGCAGAAATGCGCCGAATGCGATTTGCGTTGCGCGGAACCGTGCGCCTATCGTGTATTCGGCAATGCGACCGGCGACCTGCATCGGCCCGATGAGGGCGGCGATCCATACGGCATCGGCCATCGTGAACCCGCGCTCGCTCAGGAGTGGAATCAAATGGATGGACATCGCGGAAAAGCCCAGCATATTCGCCGTGAAAGCGGCGGCGAGCAGCAAAAATTTCCGCGTCATTACGATTTCGCGCAGGCGCGGGACTTCGTTCGCATGCGTCGCAGCGGAGTCAGACAATGCGGCGGGCGCCCCGGTTTTCGGCAGCAGCCACAGGTGCAGGGGCGCACACACCGCGAGATTCAGCGCCGCAAGCACCAGCAGCGCGTGGCGCCAGCCGAGCGCTGCGATCAGCGCCTGTGTCAGCGGCCAGAACACCGTGCTCGCCAAACCGCCGGCAAGCGTCAGCACGGTGATGCCCTTGCGCGCGCTCGCGCCGAAACTCGCGGTGATGACGGTGAAGGCGGGATCGTAGAGTACTGCGCCCATCGCGATGCCGAGGCCTAGCCAGACGAAGTAAAACGCGGGAAGGGTTGTCACCTGGCTCAGCAACGCCAGCATGATCGCTGCGAGGACGGAGCCGCCGCCCATCACGAAGCGGCCGCCGTAGCGGTCGATGAGCGTGCCGACCGGATAGGCCGCGAGCCCGCTGCACACCATGCTGAGCGAGAACGCGCCGACGATGGCGTCGCGACTCCACGCGAGTTCGTGCTCGATCGGCGCGATTAGCACCGAAATCGCGTAGAAGAGCGAACCCCAGGAAACGACCTGCGTGACCGACAGCGCCCAAACCACGGACCACGGCGGGCGCGGCGCGTCGTGGCTGACGGCCATGGTCTGGTTATTCAAGGCTCAATAACATTTGCCACGAGGGCACAGAGCGCACAGAGGAAAACCAAATCCAAATTAACTGATAGATTCTGTTTTCGCATTTCTCTGTGAACTCTGTGCCCTCTGTGGCTGACTGGTGTTAAGGAGCAATCTCCGCGCGTCCATTGTTGAGCACCGTCACGTTGCGCGCGGGCACGGTCGAGCGGAAGGACACGATGTTGCCGTTGCGCCACATTTCCGTGCGTATGGTTTCTCCCGGGTACACGGGCGAGGAGAAGCGGCCTTCCATGCTTCTGAAGCGTTTCGCGTCGTACGCGCAAAGCGATTTGAGTAGTGCATGCGCCGCCACGCTGAACGTTGCGCGGCCGTGCAGGATAGGCATCTTGAAGCCGGCCTTCTGCGCGTAAGCAGGATCGGCATGCAGCGGATTGTAGTCGCCGGAGAGGCGGTAGATGAGCGCTGCTTGCGGCAACGTGGGCAGATCGCACACGAGGTCGGGTTTGCTATCCGGTATCGGATGCTGCGGCTTGCCCGGCCCGCCGGGCCCGCCGAAGCCGCCGTCGGCGCGGCAGAACGTTGTCGAGCTCAGCGTGCACAGCGTGTCTCCGCTCTGCTTGTCGCGCACCGTGCATTCCGTCATCACCAGCGCACCTTTGTCTTTGCCTTTGTCGAGCACGCCGACGACTTTGGTGACACCGACGATGGCGCCTTCGACCGGCAGCGGCTTGTGTATCGTGAAGCCCTGCTCGCCATGCACGACGTGGCTGCGCGTGATGCCGGTGTCGCCCTGCGCGTGCCACGGGCCCGGATAGCCGAGAATGATGGCCATCGACGGCAGCGCCACGAGATTGGGCTCATACACATACTTGAGCTGGTCGGCATCGCACGGGTCGCCGCCGAGGCCCACACCGAGGGCGTACAGTATCGTGTCGCGCCTGCTCAGTTGCTGCTCGACCTCGGGAATTTTCCAGTTGATCAGCGTTTCATAGTTGATCGTCATACGTAACTGCTCCCTTGTTGTGCATCCGGCAATTCATTTTTGCAAAAATTGCAGGTGGAGATTCGCGCGGTGCGCGGTCGCTCGCCGCGCGTATTTCGACGGTATACTAGCACACCGTATTTCACGGTTTTTTCGCTCGAGGAGAATGCAATGACGATCAAAGCAGGCGACAAAATGCCCGCCGGAAAATTGTGGGAGCTGCCCGTCGAATGGTTCGCGGGCTGTCCGACGGCCGCCGATGAAATCAACCTGCCCGATGCGCTGAAAGGTAAACGCATCGCGTGGTTCGGCCTGCCCGGCGCTTACACCCGGACTTGAAGCGCCTTGCACCTGCCCGGGTTCGTGCAGGAAGCAGAAAAGATCAAAGCCAAAGGCATCGACGAAATCTGGTGCGTCTCCGTCAACGACGCATTCGTAATGGCGGCGTGGGGCAAGGACAACAACGCGTTCGGCAAGGTGCGCATGATGGCCGACGGCAGCGCGCTCTACACGAAAGCTTTGGGCGTCGAGACCGATCTCACCGCGCGCGGCATGGGCGTGCGCTCGCAGCGGTACTCAATGATCATAGACGACGGCGTGGTCAAGACACTTAACCTCGAAGCGCCCGGCAAGTTTGAAGTGAGCGGCGCGGACAAGATGCTTGCGCAGGTGTAGGTGTCATTTCCGCGCAGGCGGCCTGGCTGCCCGCCTGCGCGCGCATGACAAACGTTTTTTAAAATAGGGAAAGCATGACAGCAGCAGCAACGGCAAACACAGAAAAAAAACCGGGCAAGTCCGGCCATCCCCTGGCGGACCGCAAACGCTTCAAAGTCTGGAACACGGACAAGCTGCGCCTGACCGACGTCGATCATCAGCACCACGTAAACAATGCGATATTCGCCGTGCTCTATACGAGCGTGCGCGCCGACTTTCTACAGAAGTACGTGCGGCCGCTGGTGGCGAAGACCGATATGTTCGCGATGGTCAAGATCACCATCGAATACCTGGCGGAAATGCATTACCCCGGTGAGGTCGAGACCGGCATCTCGATCCACAGGCTCGGGCGCACTTCGCTCACGTTTACGCAGGCGATGTACAAGGACGGCAAGTGCGTGTCCGTCGCCGAAGCAGTGATGGTGCTGCTCGACCCGGCGACCCGCCGCGCGAAATCGCTGCCGGCTGAGCTGCCCGCGGCACTCGCGGAATTCACCGCCGCTTGAGAAAGCAGGCCGGACGCCGCGCGCCCGGCCCCGGCATTTACTTTGGCGCGAGCGACAGGTCCTGTGCCTTGATGGTGCCGAGTGGCAGGGACGCCCTGGCGTCCTTTGCGACTTTGCGTGCGATCGAGTCGTCGAGCGCGCCCGGCGCCGGCTTGTCTACGTCGATGGCCTTCGTTTCGTGCAGGTATACGTACGTTTCCGCCATCAGCTTCTGCACGCGTTCGTCGAACACGAAAGGCTTTTCGTCGCGCAGCGGGCTGCCGCCGGCCGACGCCGGAATCGCGCCGTAAATCGAGAACCACGCCATCGGGACGGTGATGCCGGTGGTCTGTCCTTTGACGAACTCGGCGACTTTCGTCCAGTTTTTAGGATCGAGCACGTAACGCTGCGCTTCAAGTTCCGTTTTCAGCCATGCCTCGACGATGTCGGGACGCTGCTTCATGAAGTCTTCGCGCATCGCAATCGCTCCGGCGTCCGCGATGCCGAACGTATAGCCGGTGGCGACGATGCGGCCCGCGCCTTCGCCGACGATGTCGCCGATGCGCGAGACCGACGGCTCCCACAACACTGCGCCATCGATCTTGCCGGTGCGCAGGTTGGTCGCGATCACTTCGATCGACTGGTTGAGAATCTGCGCCGGCTTGATCTTCGTCTTCTCTATCATGAGGCCGAGAAAGCGGTGCGCGCAGCTGCCCTGCGGCGTCGCCACCACTTTACCGTCGAGCCACTTGATTGCCTCGTCCGGCGTTTTGAATTTGGGCGCATCGGCGCGCACCATGACGACGTTGCAGCGCTGGCCTTGCGACATGCCCGTATTGGCGACCAGGTTGATCGGCGCTACGCTGCGCTTGGTCGTCGCGACCACCGCGGGCATGTCGCCGAGATAGCCGATCTGCTGCTTGTTGGCGAGCATCTGGTTGACGATGATGGAGCCCTGCAGCGCCGCCTGGAATTCGACTTCGCTGCCGGGCGGCAGATATTTCTTCCACAGGTCGAGCGCGCGTATGACGACAGCGGAGTAGGAGATAGTGTCGTACGGCTGGTAGCCGATCGTGAGCTTGACCGGCTCGGCGGCGAATGCGCGCGGCGTAACCAGTAGCGCAAGAAGGGTAATGGCGAGTGCGCGGGTTCGCGCGCCGGATGGCATCTGCATGGAATTCTCCTTTGGTTAGCCGGGAATCTGCGTTCCCAAGCCTGCCCTATGATAGGGGAATCCCCCGCCCGGCGGCATAAACTCTTGCTATGCCGCGATGGATTTAAGTTATGCCCGCGCGGCCGCGCGCCTGACCGGCGTCAGGCCGCTTTGCGCAGAACCACGATGCGGTTGCTGTTGGTTCCAGCCGCGTTGTTGCCCACGCCCCAGATGTTGGCGGTTTTGGTGAATTGCTGCTGATTGATGAGTACTGCATCGCAGACGAAGCCGGCGGCGATGCCCAGCGGCACGACATGCTCTTCGAGACGGATTTTGCCCTTGCGCACTTCACCGACCTCAAATGCGATCCAGCCGTCGGGCTGCGTGATTCGGTAAAGCTCCGCAAACACCGCCGCCATCTTTTCGCTCCAGTCCTCGATCGTCGCGCTCATCGTGATGTGCTCGCCTATGGCTTCGGCGTCGAGTCCGTTGAACCAGCACCGCAGCCAGTTATCGCGCGCATATTGCACGATGTCGAGAAACGGCGGCGACGTGACGGTGAGTTTCACGCTATTCGGGGCAATCTCCTTTGTCGCTGCCGCCGCGCCCGTCAGAAAGCGCGCGCCAACTGCCGAGCCGTGCAGCCGCCAGCGGTCCGCGGCGGAAAGGCTGCTTTGCAGTTGCATGGATTTTCTGAGGATTAATGTTCGAATGTCCTTGTATTCCGGAGTTTGATCGCGCTTGAGATTTATTTTGATTTGATTCTCGGCCGACACGGCTTGATTCGGCGGGAGAGTGTAGACCGAGAAAAACCCGGGCGAATGCCCGGTCAAGCGGTTGGTGGCCACCATGCGGATCCAACGGTCGGTCCGGTCTTCGAGCCCTTCGCGCCGGCGTCTCGCAAGATAGTAGCGCAGTCCCAGAATTTCATTGAGCGTGTCGCTCTCGAAAAACATCGAAAGGTCGATATCGGATGACACGTTTGCGGAAAAAGTCAGTTCGCGCAGGCGTTTGTCGATATCGGTCACGCTCGGTAATTCGAGTCGCGGCCGGGTGAGTATTTCGGATAGAGGATTTATGTCGTTGGCGATTATCTGACGACCGCGAAGCGCGGCCTCGATTGCCGTCGTGCCGCGTCCGCTGAAAGGGTCGTAAACCGTTTCACCCTCGCGCGTAAGCCGGTCTATGAAATACGCGGGCAGTTGCGGCTTGAAACAGGCGCGGTACGAAACTTCGTGCAGCGGATTGGCCTGGCGCTGGCGGCTCGTCCATAGCTCGAGTTCATATACCGGTATCGACGTTTTGCCGAGAGTGGAACTGGCTTGCGGCGCTTTTCGATGCTGCGGAACATCGATGCTGCGTGTTCGCGTGCGTGCGTGGACTTCGAGCATGGCGATTTATCCCGTCAAATGTGACGGGAAAGAATCGTACGCCCTCGTTACGCAAAAGTACAGCGTTATTTCAACTACTTATGACAGGTTTTTCAAGCCGGAATTTGTACTTTTAATCAACCGCTTGCGCCGCCACGGGCGCACTGAGGGACAGCTATCGCGTACTTGTCGCCGTTAGCCGTTTATCGAGTTCTTCTATCCAGTGCATGACAGGTATTTGTGTGGCGGATTGCAGATGCGATTGACAGCCGATGTTCGCGGTAATGATTGCGGCGGGGACGCGCGCAGTCAGCGCGGCGATTTTATTTTTCAGCAACTGCTGCGACAACGCGGGTTGCAGTATCGAGTAAGTGCCGGCCGAGCCGCAGCACAAATGTGCGTCGGGCACCGGCACGAGCTTGAAGCCCAGTTCCGTCAGCAGTTTTCCGACCTGGCCTTTCATTTTGAGGCCGTGCTGCAGAGTGCAGGGCGGATGGAACGCCAGCGATGGGTGATGGGCGATGGGCGATGCGTTCAGCATTGCGATTATTGCCGTCTTCTCCGCGGCGACGATTTCGCTGATGTCTTTCGTCAGCGCGGAAACGCGCGCGGCTTTCTCTGCGTAAGCCGGATCGTGCGCGAGCAAATGGCCGTATTCCGCGACCATCGCACCGCAGCCGCTCGCGGTCATCACGATGGCTTCCGCGCCTTGTTCGATGTGCGCCCACCAGGCATCGATATTGCGCCGCATGTAGTCGAGTCCCTCATCCTGCGCATTCAGATGATATGAAACGGCGCCGCAACAGCCCGCCTGCGCGGCGCGCACGAGCGTGATGCCGAGCTTGTCGAGCACGCGCGCCGCCGCTGCATTGGTGTTCGGCGACAGGCTGGGCTGCGCGCAACCGTCAAGCACGAGCATCTTGCGCGCATGCGTAGCAGCGGGCCAGGCGCCGGCGCGTGCGGGCGGCGGAACTTTGCGCTTCAGCGTGCCGAACAACAGCGGCCGCGCGAGTTGGCCAAGCTTCAGCAGCGGTGCGAAACGCGAAGCATGCGGCACCACGGCGCGCAGAGCTTTGCGCACGAGCGACTCACTGGGACCCCTGCCGACTTGTTCGTCCACGACGGCGCGGCCGATATCGAGCAGGCGCCCGTATTGCACGCCGGACGGGCAGGTTGTCTCGCACGCGCGGCAGGTCAGGCAACGGTCGAGGTGCAGCTGGGTTTTTTCGGTTGCGCGCGCGCCTTCAAGCACCTGCTTCATCAGGTAAATTCTGCCGCGCGGCCCGTCGAGCTCATCGCCGAGCAGTTGATAGGTGGGGCACGTCGCGCTGCAAAAACCGCAGTGCACGCATTTGCGCAGGATCGCGTCGGCTTCGCGGCCCTGCGGCGTGTCCTTGATGAAATCGGCTAATTGGGTTTCCATCTAAATCACAATACAATTGCCACAGAGGGCGCAGAGATCACAGAGAAGTTCACCACATCAGTGTGCGGTTTTCTCTGAGTCTTCTGTGTTCTCTGTGGCATGTTTTAAAATTCGTTATACATGCGACCTGGATTGAAAATCCCCGCCGGATCGAACGTGCGTTTCAGATTGCGCTGTATCGTCATCATGGCCGGCGCCAGCGGCTGGAACACGCCGGCGGATTTGTCGCCACCACGAAAAAGTGTTGCATGGCCGCCGCCGAAATTCGCCGCGTCAAGCACAGCCTCAGCATCCGCATCCGTGACGAGCCAGCGCAAAGCGCCGTTCCATTCGTAGAATTGGCTGCCGGGCAGATTGAGCGGCGGTGTTGTGGATTTAAGCGACAGCCGCCACAGGGGCGAGCCCGTCGCGAAGAAATCCACTGTGTGCTCGCGCACGCCAGTCCAGAACGTGGCGGCCGCGGCATCGTCCATGCGCGAGCCGCCGAGCGCTTTGATCGCGGCAGTAACCGCCGCTGCCGCACCGGACAGGCGAACATGAAGCGAGCCGTCATGCCATGCCGTCGCCGACAGCGGCAGCGGTTTACCTGCCCATTCGTTCATCGAGGCGATGGCGTCGGCTGCAGAGTGCGCGAACGACAACGTTGCCTCAGCAACCGGCAAAGGCAGTACCTTGAGAGAAACTTCGAGCAGCACGCCGAGCGTGCCCAGCGATCCGGTCAGCAGGCGCGACACATCGAAACCGGCGACGTTTTTCATGACCTGGCCGCCGAACCGCAGCTCGTCGCCTTTGCCGTCGAGCATGCGCGCGCCGAGTACGGCGTCGCGTCCCGCTCCCGCATACGCGCGGCGCGGCCCCGACAAGCCGGCAGCGATGCATCCGCCCAATGTTGCCTGCGGGCCGAAGTGAGGCGGCTCGAATGCGAGCATCTGGCCTCTGTCGCGCAGCGCGGATTCGATTTCTTTCAGCGGCGTGCCAGCGCGCGCGGTAATTACAAGTTCGCTCGGTTCATAGTCGATAATGCCGCGGTACGCAGCAACGCTCAGCGTTTCGCCGCGCAGCGGGCCGCCGTAGAAATTCTTGCTGCCGCTGCCGCGGATGCACAGCGCTGTCCGATTCGACGCGGCGACGCGCACGGTATCCGCTAGTTCCTGAATCATGATGTCCATGGCGAGCGTGAGCGGCTGCGTCGCTTACTCGGGCTGCTTCATACAGTTGTCGTAGAGCGCCCAGTTGGGTGCTGCACGGCCCCCCTGCATCGCTCGGCTGGCGTACATGCGGTTCACGCAGATCGAATGGCGGTCGGCAGCAGCCGGTTCAGCATTGGTCGCGGACTTGTCCGCGCTTGCGCACCCGCCGCACGCCGCAACCAATACAAGGATAAGCAACGAAGGTTTCAAATGATTAGAAGCGCGGCAGGTCAGGAAATTTCTCCCCACCCCCGTGCACGTGCATGCGCCCGAATTCCGCGCAGCGATGCAGCGTGGGCACCGCCTTGCCCGGATTGAGCAGGGCATGTTCGTCGAACGCCGCTTTTACGCCGTGGAACATCGCGAGCTCTAGCGGCTTGAACTGGTCGCACATCGCATTGATTTTTTCCACGCCTACGCCGTGCTCGCCCGTGATCGTGCCGCCGACGTCTATCGACAGCTTGAGGATTTCCGCGCCGAACTGCTCGGTGCGTTCGAGCTCGCCCGGCTTGTTGGCGTCATAGAGAATCAACGGATGCAGGTTGCCGTCGCCGGCGTGAAACACGTTCATGCAGCGCAGGCCGTACTTCTGAGAGAGTTCGGTGATCGCGTTAAGCACGCGTGGCAGCGCTTTTTTCGGGATGGTCCCGTCCATGCAGTAATAGTCGGGAGAGACGCGGCCCGCGGCGGGAAACGCGGCCTTGCGGCCGGCCCAGAACCGGTGACGCTCCGCTTCGCTGCTTGAAACGCGGACTTCGGTTGCGCCGCTGGCATGCATCACGGCCTTCATGCGTTCGATTTCCTCCGCAACTTCCGCATCGTTGCCGTCTGCTTCGCACAGCAGGATGGCGGCGGCGTCGAGCGGATAACCGGCGTTGACGAAAGGCTCGACGGCGCCGGTCGTGATCTTGTCCATCATTTCCAGCCCGGCCGGGATGATGCCGGCGGCGATGATGTTCGCGACCGCCTGGCCGGCTTGCGCGACGTCGTCGAATGCCGCGAGTATGCACTGGGCGCGCTCGGGTATCGGCAACAGCTTGACCGTGACTTCCGTGATGACGGCGAGCAGGCCTTCAGACCCCGTGATGAGCGCGAGCAGATCGTAGCCTGCCGAGTCGAGACCGTCGCTGCCGACTTCGATGAGTTCGCCAGCGATCGTATAGGCGCGGACCTTCAGAATGTTGTGGACTGTAAGCCCGTACTTGAGGCAATGCATGCCGCCGGAATTTTCGGCGACGTTGCCGCCAATCGAGCAGGCGATCTGGCTCGAAGGGTCGGGGGCGTAATAGAGCCCGTAGGGCGCGGTCGCTTCGGAAATCGCGAGATTGCGCACTCCAGGCTGCAGGCGGGCAGTGCGCGCTGCGGCATCGATTTCGAGTATGCGCATGAAGCGCGCGAGAGACAGCAGCACGCCGTCGCCCGGCGGCAATGCGCCGCCCGAAAGCCCGGTGCCCGCGCCGCGCGCGACGACCGGCACGCGCAGTGCATGGCATGTCGCCAGAATGCGTTGAACTTCGTTTTCGGTTTCGGGCAACACGACCACCATCGGCAGTTGCCGGTAAGCGGACAGCCCATCGCACTCGTACGGCTGCACGTCCTCGCGCTCGTACAGCAATGCCTGGTCTGGCAAAAACTCGGCGAGCGCAGCCACGACCGCACGCTGGCGCATGGCATCTATCTGCGGACGATCGGCAACCGTATTCATCGAATCATTCTAGCAAACCGCAGAGGGAGCGGCCGGGTTTTGCCGCTGCGCGCGCCCATAGCGTGGGATATACTCGATGCATCCAAGGGGAGCATGCGATGCACAAATCGATGGCGGTTATGGCAGCCTTGTGCGCGGCAGCCACGGCGCACGCCCAGCAATACCCCGCCAAGCCGATCCGGCTGATCGTGCCGTTCGTCGCCGGCGGGTCGGCCGACGTGCTGGGACGCGTGTACGCGCAGCGCATGACGCAGCTTTACGGCCAGCAAATGGTTGTCGATAATCGTCCGGGTTCGGGCGGCCATGTCGGCGCTGAGGCCGCGGCGCGCGCAACACCCGACGGCTACACGATAGTGTTCGGCACTATCGGCATCCACGCCGCTTATGCGATTTATTCGAAGCTCAACTACGATCCTGCGCGCGATCTGCAGCCGGTCGCCATGTACTGCGATGTGCCGAACATTTTAATCGTGCATCCGTCGGTGCCCGCGAAGAACGTCAAAGAGTTTATCGCGCTTGCCAAAGGCAACCCCGGGCGGCTCAATTTCGGCACGGCGGGCAGCGGCTCGTCGACGCATATGGCGGGCGAATGGTTCAAGCTCTATACGGGCGTCAACCTGACGCACGTTCCGTACAAAGGCAGCGCGCAGGCCATGCAGGATCTGCTCGGCGGGCAGATCGAGTTGATGTTCGAAAATCTGCCGACGGCGATCGCGCAAGTAAGGGCGGGCAAAGTCCGCGCGCTCGGCATGACGAGCCGGGAGCGCAGCCCCAGCATGCCGGAGGTGCCGACTTTGGCGGAGACAGGCGTGCCGGGCTTCGAAGCGACCGCGTGGTTCACGATAGCGGCGCCTGCAAAAGTCCCGGCCGAGATCATCCGCAAGCTCAACACCGACATGAATGTATTTTTGAAGGCACCGGAGATGCAGCAGCGCTGGGTCGACATGGGGGCGGTGCCGATGGGCGGATCGCCGGCCGACGCGGAGAAATTTTTCGTGTCCGAGCGCGAGAAGTGGAACAAGGTTATCAAGGCAGCCGGTATCCGCGGCGATTAAAGCTCAGTGCGAGCCACAGAGGGCATAGAGGACACAGAGAAGGCAGAAAAAGAAGACTTATAGTGTTCTGCTTGTATTCTTCCTCTGTGCGCTCTGTGTCCCCAGTGGCGAATAGTTTTAGGATTTGAGATGAACTTAAAGTGTTATGCAAACGCGGTGGTTGCGATGGCAGGAATATTTTTTTCCGCATATGCAATCGCTCAATCGTATCCAATTAAACCGATTCGCCTGATCGTTCCCTATCCGCCCGGCGGGGGAACCGATTTCGTGGCGCGCATCGTGGCAACGAAATTGCCTGACGAGCTCGGCCAGAACGTGGTCGTCGACAACCGGCCCGGCGCGTCAGGCCTGGTCGGCACCGAGCTCGCGGCGCGCGCACCGGCCGACGGCTACACGCTGCTGCTCGTCGATTCGTCGCTGCCCATCAATGTTACCTACTACAAGAATGCGAAGTACGACGCGATCAAGGATTTCGATCCCATCACCGACGTTGCCGACACGCCGTATATGGTCGTTGTCGCGCCGAACGGCGCCTACCAAAGCGTGCGCGATCTCGTCGCTGCAGCCAAAGCGCAGCCCGGCAAGATCAACTTCGGTTCGGGCGGCAATGGCAGCGGTGGGCACCTGACGGGCGAATTCTTTCAGATGCGCGCGGGCGTCAAGCTCACGCACGTGCCGTACAAGGGGTTGGGGTTCGCGTTGACAGACGTCATCGCGGGACAGATTCAGACCGCGTTCACTTCGGCTCCGCCCGCGATGGCGCTGATCAAGTCCGGTCGCATTAAATCGCTCGCGGTCGCAACGGAGAAACGCATTGCATCGTTGCCCGATGTGCCGACATTCGGCGAGCAGGGCGTGAAAGACCTCGTCGTCCTGAATTGGTACGGGATCGCCAGCATCGGCGGCACGCCGAAGCCCGTGCTCGACAAGTTGCATGCAGCGCTCGTTAAAGTGATTGCCATGTCCGATGTCAAAGAACGCTTCGCACAGGGCGCACTCGATGCGGCGCCGATGTCGCAGGCGGCGTTTCGCAAGCTGGTCGCGGACGAACTCGCGCGCTGGACGGCAGTCGTCAAATCCGCCGGGATCAAACAGGAATAACGCTGATGGCCAAAATCCGATTCAATGCGGTCACGCTCGAAATGCTGTGGACGCGGCTCATTTCCATCACCGATGAGGCGGCGGCCGCTCTTGTGCGCACGTCGTTCTCGACCGTGGTGCGCGAGTCGAACGATTTCGCATGCGTGCTGACCGACGAGCATGGCTTGTCTCTCGCGCAGGCGACCGACAGCATTCCATCGTTCATCGGCACCGTGCCGCGCACGATCCGCCAATTTCTGCGGGAATATCCGCCAAGCGAGCTAAAACCCAGTGATATCCTGATCACCAACGACATCTGGATGGGCACCGGGCATTTGCCTGACATCACGGTTGCGAAACCGATATTCCACAATCGCAAGCTCGTCGGTTTCGCGGGCTCGGTCGCGCATTCGCCGGATATCGGCGGGCGCATTCGCTCGCCCGACGCGCCCAGCGTATTCGAAGAAGGCCTGCAGATTCCGGTCATGAAGGCGATGAACGCCGGCACAATCGACGCGACGCTGGAGCGCATCATCCGCAAGAACGTGCGCGTGCCCGACCAGGTCATGGGCGATCTTTACGCGCAGTTCACGGCCTTGACCTTGATGGAGCGCCGCGTGATGGCGCTGCTGAAGGAGCACAAGCTGCAATCGCTTGCCGAGCTTGGCCGCGAGATCCACGCGCGCTCGGAGAAGGCCATGCGTGCAGCAATCCGCGAGGTGCCGAACGGCGTGTACCGCCAGACGGCACTCTCCGACGGCATCGCCGAGCCGATCAAGCTTGAAATGGAGATGGTGGTCAAGGACGACTCGATAGAAATCGATTTCGCCGGCACCGCGCCGCAGGTGGCGCGCGCCATCAACGTGTGCATGGCGTACACGATTGCGTATACATCCTTCGGCGTGAAGGCGGTGCTCGCGCCGCACATACCCAACAACGAAGGCGTGTTGCGCCCGATTACGATCAAAGCGCCGCTGGGCTCGATCGCGAATTCGAAGCCGCCCGCCGCCGGCGGTGCGCGCGCGCTGATCGGGCACTTCTTCCCGATGATGGTGATACAGGCGTTGTCGCAGGCTTTGCCCGAGCGCGTGATTGCGACTGTCGGGTCGCCACTGTGGTGCATCAACGCGTCCGGACTTCGCGAGGACGGCACGCCGTTTGCGAGCCTGTTTTTTACGAACGGGGGCTACGGTGCGGCGCACGGGCGCGATGGCGCGCAGGTCCTGTCGTGGCCGAGCAATGTATCGTCGACGCCCGTGGAAATGATAGAACAGCTATCGCCGCTCAAAGTGCGTTACCGGCGGCTGCGCACCGACAGCGGCGGCGACGGCGAATTTCGCGGCGGCAACGGCCAGGAGATCCTGTTCGAAAGCCGCGCTGCCGGGCCGGTGACGGTCGCGTTTCTCGCGGAGCGAACCCGGCCGCAAACGGCGCCGGCGGGCATCGCGGGCGGCGGCGCAGGCGCCTGCGGCGAATTGATCATCGATGGCAAGCCGGTCAACCCCAAGACTCAGCACCAGATCGACCCTGGTGGCACGGTGCTGATACGCACACCCGCCGGTGGTGGTTATGGATCGCCGGCGAAGCGCGACAAGCAGCGCATCGAGAACGACCGTGCTGAAGGCTACGTGACCTAATAGCGGAGAAAACCTTTTTTAAGTCCGTTCGCGCTGATGTATAGAAGCCATAGGATATTTGCAGGGAAACAGCGTTCACCCTTCGATACCTCAGGGCAAACGGTGAATGGCTCAATCGAATTGAAAAAAGTTATGGGAACGGATTTCATGGCGGAATACGCATTGGGTCTGGACATCGGCGGCACTTTCACCGATATCGTGGTTTACGATCAGCATGGCGCGAAATCGTACAGTCATAAAGAGCTGACTACGCCCGATGCGCCGCATCGCGGCGTAGTCTCCGGCATCAAGAGCTTGTTCGAGACTGAGAAGCTCGCTTATCGGGACGTCACGCGCATGGTGCACGCGACGACGCTGTTCACCAACGCGCTGATCGAGCGCAAGGGTGCGATTACCGGGCTCATCACGACGGCAGGTTTTCGCGACACGCTGGAGATGCGGCGCGAGCACAAGTACGAGCTCTATGATCTGTTTATCGAGCTGCCGGAGCCTTTGGTGTCGCGGCGGCTGCGTCTTGAAGTGCCCGAGCGTATCGGTCCGGATGGCGCCGTGGAACTCAAGCTCGACGAGGCCGCACTGCTCGCGCGAGCGCGCGAACTTGCGGACGGCGGCGCGCAATCGCTGGCGATTGCTTTCCTGCACGCGTATGCGAACCCTGCGCACGAACAGCGCGCCGGTCAACTCATACGCGCGGAGTTTCCGCGACTGCCGGTCTCGCTGTCCTCGGACGTTTCGCCGCAGATACGCGAATACGAGCGCACCTCGACGACGGCGGTCAATGCCTACATCAAGCCGCTTGCCGAGAGTTATCTCGATCTGCTGGCGAGCGAAATTGCGCAGCTTGGCATCAAGGCGCCGCTTTTCATGATGCTGTCCAACGGCGGGCTCACGCATATCGCGGAGGCCAAGCGCGTGCCGGTGCAAATGCTCGAATCGGGGCCGGCGGCGGGCGCGCTGGCCGGCGCATTGTTTGGCAAGCGCTCGAAAATCGACGACGTCCTGGCGTTCGACATGGGCGGTACCACGGCCAAGCTCGCGATGGTCGAGGGCGGCGAGCCGATGATCGCTTACCAGTTCGAAGCGAGCCGCGCCAAGCGTTTCGCGGAGGGCAGCGGACTGCCCATCAGTATTTCCACCATAGAGCTGATAGAGATCGGCGCCGGCGGCGGCTCGATCGCAGACATCGATGCGCTCGGCCTGCTGAAAGTCGGGCCGCGCAGCGCGGGTGCCATGCCCGGGCCCGCGTGCTACGGCAGGGGGGGCACCAGCCCGACTGTGACGGATGCTAATCTCGTGCTCGGATTTCTCGATCCGTCGACGTTCGCCGGGGGCACCGTGGCGATTGATCGCATCCAGGCGGAAGCGGCAATCAAGCCGCTTGCCGATAAGTCCGGCTTGTCCGTTGCCGCGCTGGCCTGGGGCATACATTCCGTCGTCAATGAAAACATGGCGGCGGCGGCGCGCGTGCACGTTGCCGAGCGCGGCCATCATGCGAGCGAGTTCGCCCTGCTCGCGACCGGCGGCGGCGGGCCGCTGCACGGCTGCGAAGTTGCGAAGCGTCTCGGCATCGCAAAAGTCATTTGTCCGCCGAGCGCGGGCGTCGCATCGGCGCTCGGCTTGCTGATGGCGCCTGCGCGCGTCGACCGTGTGGCAACACTCGCGCGTAAGTTGCGCGAGCTCGATTGGCATGCGTTCGAACGCGCCTTCCGCGCCATCGAGCAGGACGCGCACGCCGTCATTGCCGAAACATTGCTGGGTAAAACAAAAGTCACGGTCGAGCGCGCAGCGGACCTGCGTTTTGTCGGCCAGGGTTTCGAGATCGTGACGACGTTGCCGCGCGGGCCCTACACGCAGAAGTCGCTGGCCGGCATCCGCGCGGCCTTTCTCGCCGAATACAAGCGGATATTTCAACAGGTGCCGCCGGGCGGCGAAATCGAAATCATCAATATTCGTGTCGCGCTGACGGCGCCGGTCGGCCGTGCCGCGCTGAAGGTCGAAGGTGGCAAGGGCGCAGCGTCGAAAGCGCTCAAGGGCAAACGCAAAGCATGGCTCGGCGATCGCGGGAGATTTGCCGAGATGCCCGTGTACGATCGTTATGCGCTGCCGGTCGGTGCCGGTATCAAAGGCCCGGCGATCATTGAAGAGGCGTCGTCGACCATGGTCGTGCCGCCCGGCGCCCGTGCCAGCGTCGATCGCGCCGGCAATCTGCTGGTCGACCTCGGCAAATGACGGTAAAAAGCACGAGCGAGCGCATCATCGCGCGCAAGGACGGCGCGATCGGCTGGATGATTTTCAATAATCCGGCGAAGCACAATGCGATTTCAATGGACATGGCCGAAGCCGTACCGCTGGTTATGCGCGGATTTGAGGATGATCCGGAAGTACGCGTCGTCGTCGTCACGGGTTCCGGCGAAAAAGCCTTCGCCGCGGGCTCGGACATCTCGGGGTTCGAGACCGTGCGTTCCGACCCGCAGCAGAACAAGCATTACAACGACGTCAACGAATTTTCTTACAACGCCGTGTACGAATGCAGCAAGCCGACAATCGCGATGATCCGCGGCTATTGCATAGGCGGCGGGCTCGATTTCGCGACGAGCTGCGATGTGCGTTTCTGCTCCGACAACGCGGTATTCGCCGTGCCGGCCGGCAAGCTCGGGCTTGGCTACGGCCACGAAGGCATTCTGCGCTTCGGTCGTGTGATGGGCTTGATGCGCGCGCGCGATTTGTTTTTGTCCGGGCGCCGGCTGGGCGCCGACGAAGCGCTGCGGCTCGGACTGGTGCATCGCGTGATTCCATTCGCGGAGCTCGAAGCCGAGACCACCGCTTACGCGCAATCGATCGCTGATAACGCGCCATTGACGCTGGCGGCCATCAAGCGCGCTTTTCTCGAATACGAAAAAGAGCCGGGCGCGCGGGACATAGCGCGAGCGCAGACGATGATAGACGCGTGTTTTCGCAGCGCCGATTACGCCGAAGGCCGGGCAGCGTTCGCGCAGAAGCGCAAGCCGCAGTTCAAAGGCGGGTAAGGTCTTGTGAAAATCTCCTGGATCACCTATGCCCGCATGTCCGTAGCGGGCGACGTGCTCCAGTCGGTGGACGCCGACGGCCGCTACCGGGTGGCCGCTCCCGTGCAGGAGCTGCGCGCCGCCGGTCACGACATCGAGGTGATCTACTTCGCGCCGGACAGCCCGGTGGAACAACTGCTCGAGTGGGCGCAAGGCAATGTGGTCGTGTTGGGCAAGCTGGTGCCGGTAAGCGCCGCTGCCTTCAACGAGCGCGCTGCCGTCACTCTCGACCTCGTCAGACGCCTGCAGGCGCGCGGGGCCAAAGTCATCGCCGACATTAACGACAATCACTTCGAGAACTCGCCGCGCGCCGCCTATTTCCGAGACCTGGTTTCGGCGGTGGACGCGGTCGTGAGCAGCACGCCGGCGATGGCGCAGGTCGTGCGCCGCTTTACCGGAAAGCCAGTGTCGATCGCGCGCGACCCCTACGAGGGGCGGTGCGGCGAACCGCGTTTCGCGCCGTCACGCCCGTCGTGGTGGCGCAAGGTCACCGGCACCGCTGGCGATGCCGGCCGCCTCAAACTGCTGTGGTTCGGCTACCCGACCAACCTGGATACGCTGGCGCCGCTTAAAGACCAGTTGATGCAACTCGCGTCGCAGGAACCCACGCGCGTCGAAGTCGTTACGCGTGAAAGCAGCGACGCCGAGGCGTTGTGCGCGGAACTGCAGGCGCAATGCGCCGGCCGCATACGCTGGGATTTTTCGCCATGGTCGCTGGCGCACATGGAACGCGCTTTCGCCGACGCCGATCTGGTGGTTTTGCCCAGCGACACGACCGACGCGAGGAAAGCGGTCAAAAGCCCCAACCGGCTCATCAACGCACTATGGGCAGGGCGCTTTGTGGTTGCGCACGCGCTTCCCTCTTACAATGAATTTACCGAATTCGCCTGGATAGGGGGCGATATCGGCGAAGGTGTGCGCTGGGCGCTCGCCAATCCGGATGCCGTCGTCACGCGCATCGCGCGCGGTCAGGACCATATACGAAAAAATTATTCCGCTTTCGCGGCGGCGCGCGAGTGGGAGCAGGCGATTGCCGGCGTGGGCGCCGATGCCGGCGGGATTGCGCCCGGCGCTGCGCTTTAGATGCGCACGACCTTACCCGGATTGAACAGATTGTCCGGATCGAGCGCGAGCTTTATCGAACGCATTACCGTCACGGCATCGCCGTGTTCCGCATCCAGAAAATCGAGCTTGCCGATGCCGATGCCGTGTTCGCCGGTAGAGGTGCCGGCCATGGCGAGCGCGCGCGTGACGACACGTTGATTGAGTGCTTCCGCTTCGTCGAGATCGCGCTGGTTTTCGGGATCGACGAGGATGACGAGATGGAAGTTGCCGTCGCCGACGTGGCCGAACAGCGCAATCGGCATCGACGCTTTCGCGATGTCCTTATTGGTTTCGGCTATGCATTCGGCAAGGCGCGAAACCGGCACGCAGACGTCGGTCGCGACCCCCCGATTGCCCGGGCGCAGCTGCATGCACGCAAGATAAGCATCGTGGCGCGCCTGCCACAGGCGCGTTCTTTCTTCCTGGCGTGTCGACCATTCGAAATCGAGGCCGCCATGCTCGCTCGCAATGGCCTGCACGGTTTTGGATTGTTCTTCGACACTGGCCGGCGTGCCGTGGAATTCGCACAGCAGCATAGGCACCTCGCGCAATGTCAGCTTGCTGTAGCGATTGACGGCCTTGATCGTCAAAGCATCGAGCAGTTCGCAGCGCGCGATGGGCACGCCCATCTGGATGGTTTCTATGACGGTGCGCACGGCGCCATCAATGTGCGGAAACATGCAGATTGCCGCCGATACCGCTTCGGGCTGCGGATGCAGGCGCAACGTGACTTCGGTGATCACGCCGAGCGTGCCTTCGCTGCCGACGAAGAGCCGCGTCAAGTCGTATCCGGCCGATGACTTGCGCGCGCGGCCACCGGTGCGTATGACGCGTCCGTCGGCCAGGACTACGGTCAGCGCCATCACGTTTTCACGCATGGTTCCGTAGCGCACGGCGTTGGTGCCGGATGCGCGTGTTGCTGCCATGCCGCCGAGAGTCGCATCTGCGCCGGGATCGATCGGAAAGAACAGACCGCTGTCGTGCAGATGCTGGTTCAACTGCTTGCGCGTGACGCCGGCCTGGACTGTGCAATCGAGATCGTCGACGTTTACCGCGAGGACCTTGTTCATGCGCGTGAGATCGAGCGCGATGCCGCCGTGTATGGCAAGCACGTGGCCCTCGACCGAGCTGCCGGCGCCGAATGGAATAACCGGCACGCGATGCTGCGCGCACAGCTTGACGACACCAGCGACATCTTCGGTCGACTCGGCAAACGCGACTGCATCGGGGAGCGCATGCGCATGCGCCGATTCATCCTTGCCGTGGTGCGCGCGTACTGCATCCGAGGTGCCGACGCGGTCGCCGAGCAGCGCGCGCAACGCGTCGAGCAGTGCAGCGGGCAGTGGCTTTTTCAGGGCGGATGGATGGTGGACGGGCTGGTTCATTAGTGAATTTGTGATTGGGTGATTCTGTGATTATGTTATTGGGTGTCCAATCACCGAATCACTTGATTACCTAATTACCGCTTACTTAGCCACGTCGTGATTGGCCATGCGCTCGAGCGCTTTGACCATCGCCGAATGGTCCCACTTGGCGCCGCCGTTCGCGCTGCATGAATTGAACAGCTCCTGCGCGGTCGCGGTGTTGGGCAGCGATACACCGAGAGCGCGTGCGCCGGCGAGCGCGAGACTCAAGTCCTTTTGATGCAGCTCGATGCGGAAGCCCGGATCGAACGTGCGCTTGATCATGCGCTCGCCGTGGACTTCGAGGATACGTGAAGCCGCGAAGCCGCCCATCAGTGCCTGCCGCACCTTGGCGGGGTCGGCGCCGGCCTTCGATGCGAACACCAGCGCTTCGCTGACGGCTTCGATATTGAGCGCGACGATGATCTGATTGCATACCTTGCACGTCTGGCCGTCCCCGTTGCCGCCGACGAGCGTGATGTTCTTGCCCATCAGCTCGAATACCGGCTTCACTGTGTCGAACGCCGATTGCGGTCCGCCGATCATGATCGTGAGCGCCGCATTTTTCGCGCCGACTTCGCCCCCCGACACCGGTGCATCGAGATATTCGCAGCCGAGCCCGTTGATGCGCTTTGCAAAGCTCTTGGTTTCGATCGGCGAGATCGAGCTCATGTCGACCACAATCTTGCCTTTAGAAAGTCCTTCGGCTACGCCATTGGCGCCGAACAATACTTTCTCCACGTCGGGCGTGTCGGGCACCATAACGATGACGATGTCGGATTTCTGCGCGACTTCTTTTGCACTCGCGCAGGCCGTGCCGCCCGCGCTGGTGAGTTCGGCCGGCACGTTGCTGCGTGAATTGAGGAAGAGCTTGTGGCCGCCCTTGATCAAATTAGCCGCCATGGGCTTGCCCATGATGCCGAGGCCGATGAATCCGATATTTGCCATTTTTATCTCACTCCAGTTAATTCAAAAACGTTTGCCACAGAGGGCACAGAGCACACAGAGGAAATCACAAAAATCAGAAATCCTTGTTTGCTCTCACTCTGTGTTCTCTGTGGCCAGGGCTGCGCCGCTATTTCAAATAAGGTTTGGTCCAGCCGAGGCCATCGACGGTTTTGGCGGCCGGCTTGTATTCGCAGCCGATCCAGCCTTGATAGCCAAGCTTGTCGATGTGTGGCAGCAGGTAGCCATAGTTGATTTCGCCGGTGCCGGGCTCGTGGCGGCCGGGCGTATCGGCAAGCTGCATATGCGGGATCAGCTGCAGATTCTTTTCGATGGTGGGCGCGAGATCGCCTTCCATGATTTGCATGTGATAAATGTCGTACTGCACGAACAGATTGTCCGAGCCGACGGCTTTGATGATGTCGACCGCTTGCTGCGTGTTGCACAAGAAGAAGCCCGGAATGTCGCGTGTATTGATCGCTTCGATCAGCAGCTTGATGCCGGCAGCTTTGAATTTGGGCGCTGCGTATTGCAGGTTCTTGACGAAGGTCTCGCGTGCGTCGAGCGGGTCGAGGCCGGACGGCCGGACGCCCGCGAGGCAGTTGACCTGTTTGCAGCCGAGCGCTGCTGCGTAGTCGATCGCCTTGTCGACGCTCGCTTCGAACTCCCGGATGCGGTCGGGATGGCAGCCTATGCCGCGCTCGCCCGCGCCCCAGTTGCCCGCTGGAAGATTGTGCAGAACCTGTGTCAGCTTGTTCTCTACGAGTTTTTGCTTCAGCACGTTCTTGTCGTAGTCGTACGGAAACAGATATTCGACCCCCGTGAAGCCGGCTTTCGCGGCGGCGGCGAAGCGGTCAAGAAAGTCGACCTCGTTGAACAACATGGTCAGATTGGCAGCGAGTTTGGGCATCGTCCGTCCGCTTGTTATCGGTAGTGCGATATTGTTGAGCGGCGCATTCGCGTCTGCTCGACTATCGTGATCTTAATTATAATGCCTTACATCCGTTCACCTGGAATCCCTTTTGGAAATCAGCGCTATCCTGCTCGCCGCCGGCGCGGGCTCGCGTTTCGGCGGCGACAAGCTGCTGCATCCGCTCGCTGACGGCAGTGCCATCGGTGCCCACGCAGCGCGCAACCTGCTTGCCGCGGGCCTTAATGTGCTGGCCGTGGTCAAGTTGGGAGATTTCCCGCTGGCGGACCTGCTCGAGCAGGAAGGCTGCGCGGTCACCATGTTTGCCGATGCGGCGCGCGGCATGGGCGCGAGCCTCGCGCATGGCGTCGCGCAGCGCCGCAGCGCCGACGGCTGGATCATTGCGCTGGCAGACATGCCGTCGATCAAGAGCGGGACTATCACGGCGATCATGCGCGAGCTCGAAGCGGGCAGGGACATCGTCGCCCCGGCCTACCAAGGGCAGCGTGGCCATCCGGTCGGCTTGAGCAAACGATTCGGTGCGCAACTGCAGGCGCTGGGCGGCGACGCAGGCGCGCGTGACATCATCGCCGCAAACAAAAATGAAATGACGCTGGTCGAATGCGGCGATCCGGGCGTGCTGCAGGATATCGATCGGCGTGAAGATATTGCGGGATGAGTAATCGGCGAGGGCATGCGCAGCGATTTCGCGGCACCATGGGTGCCGGCATATTCGCGGGCGGCGAGCGATCCCTCTGCTAGCTACTGGCGCTGCCCGGTGTCTTTGGCGCTTTGCGGCAGCGCTTCGATATTCATCGCCCAGTTCAACGCCGAACGGAACCACGACTGCCGGCGCGGCGGAAGCTCCGCACGCTGGCGCACGGTGCCCACGCGCACGCCATAAACCTGCGGATCGATGACGCTGGTCGCGTAAATGGGCGTGCCGCATTCCGGACAGAAGCCGTGCGCGCGCTTGGTCCCGCTGTCGGCCGTCTTGATATAAATTTTCGGTTGGCCGGTCAGCAGTTTGAATCCATCTTTGGGCGCAGGCACTGTGACGCGGTACGCGGAGCCGGTGAGGTTCTGGCAGTCGGTGCAGTGGCAAATGCCGACCTTCGAGGGATCGACCTCGGCTTCGTAGGTTATGTAGCCGCAGTGGCAGCCGCCGTCTATATGCATTGCTATCTCCCGGCAAAAATCAGACGGCGCAATCTTATCTTATAATCAAAGGCACGTTCGTTCGAGCGGACGCGACAAGCGCCGCTCAGGCGCACGCGGGATTTTCAACGCCGGCAAATGGTGCGGGCACAATTTCAATTACGCGGATAGCTTAACTCTGATCTATGCTGGGTCGATGGCTTGACAGGCTGTTCCGCACGAAGGAACCGGCACGGTCCACCGGTGAAGTGAATCCGCTGGAAGCGTATTTTTTTAAAAATAC
The DNA here is from genome assembly GCA_025363575.1 of Betaproteobacteria bacterium. The sequence goes on from JANYDM010000187.1 coordinate 26,728, forward strand.
CGGCGGGCTCATCCACAAATGGCACCATTATTTTGAGATCTACCACCGGCACTTCGCGGCGTTTCGCGGCAAGGCGCCCGTGGTGGTCGAGATAGGCGTCTTTCACGGCGGCTCTCTGCAGATGTGGCGGGATTATTTCGGGCCTGGATGTCGTATTGTTGGAATAGATAACCGGCCCGAGTGCGCGCAATTCGCGGACGACGACATTACTATCCTCATCGGCGACCAGGCGGACCGCCGGTTTCTGGCTTCCGTGCGCGAAAGCGTGCCGCACATCGATATTCTGATCGACGACGGCGGCCACACGATGAATCAGCAGATCGCGACGTTCGAAGAGCTGTATCCGCACTTGTCGCCGCGCGGAATTTACCTGTGCGAGGACGTTCATACTTCGTTGTGGCCGGAGTTCGGCGGCAGCGTTCGCGGCGCAGATACGTTTCTGCAATACAGCCAGGCCCTGGTCGACCGTCTGTATGGGTGGCATTCCCGGCAACCCGAATTGCTCGACGTCACGGAATTCACGCGATCCACCTTTGGCGTGCATTTCTACGACAGCATGGTCGCGATTGAGCGGCGGCCGATCGAACGCCCCGCCCATAGCAAGACAGGGACGCCCACCCTCTGACGATCGCGCCGCAACCGGGCGGTTCGTTTCCTGGAGATTCGCCCGCGGCGGATTCCCGCGCAGGATAGCGCAGGGCGATCTTGTCTTATAATTCCGGCTCAATCGTTAGGGCGGACGCGAAAACGCGCGTTCGACGCGGTTGAATTGATCGAATTCACTTGAGGTAATAGCAACGATGTCCCGCTTCGAAGGCACTGAAAATTACGTCGCCACGCAGGAGTTGATGATGGCGGTGAACGCGGCAATCACGCTCGAGCGTCCGCTGCTCATCAAAGGCGAGCCGGGCACCGGCAAGACCATGCTGGCCCTCGAGGTGGCGAAGGCGCTCAAGCGTCCCCTCTACGAATGGCACATCAAGTCGACGATGAAAGCGCAGCATGGTCTCTACGAATACGACGCGGTATCGCGGCTGCGCGATTCTCAGCTCGGCGATCCCAAAGTCAACGATATCAAAAACTATATCGTGCGCGGCATGCTGTGGAACGCGTTCGAATCCGAAGCCCAATCGGTGCTGCTGATCGACGAGGTCGACAAAGCCGATATCGAATTTCCCAACGACCTGCTGCGCGAGCTCGACCGCATGGAGTTCTACGTGTACGAGACGCAGCAGCTCGTCAAGGCGCGCCATCGCCCGCTCGTCATCATCACCAGCAACAACGAAAAAGAGCTGCCGGACGCGTTCCTGCGCCGCTGCTTTTTTCACTACATCCGTTTCCCCGACCAGGAAACGATGGAGAAAATCGTGCGCGTGCATTTCCCGGGACTGAAGAAGGCGCTGCTCAAAGAAGCGCTGGAGGCGTTTTTCGAAATCCGCGACGTGCCCGGACTCAAGAAAAAACCTTCGACGTCCGAACTGCTCGACTGGCTGAAGCTGCTGATGGCGGAAGACATTCCGCCCGAAACGCTGGTAAGCCGCGACCAGCACAAGATCATCCCGCCGCTGCACGGCGCACTGCTCAAGAACGAGCAGGATGTGCATCTCTTCGAGCGGCTGGTCTTCTTGTCGCGCAGGGCCAAGTAGGTCGTACGGCCCGGTGTTCTTATCGCGTATTCTGAGGCAGGCGTTTTCCGCTTCCGGAGCCGTTCAACCGCCGGTCGAACAGGAGGAGCGCGGGAATCCGCTGGAGCGCTGGTACTTTAATCACAGCGGACGGCTGATAACCAAATGGCCGCATTATTTCGACATCTATCACCGGCATTTCGCGCGCTATCGTGGCGAGTGCCCGGTGGTGCTCGAGATCGGCGTTCAGCACGGCGGGTCCATCGAGATGTGGCACGACTATTTCGGCGCCGGCTGCAAATATTTCGGGGTGGACATCAATCCGCAATGCAAAATGTTCGAAGATGAAGGGACCACTATCCTGATTGGCGACCAGGCGGATCGCAGCTTCCTCGCCCGTTTGCGCGACGAAGTGCCGCGGGTCGACATCCTCATCGACGACGGCGGCCACATGATGCAGCAGCAGATTGCCACTTTCGAGGCGCTTTATCCGCATGTTGCCGGGGACGGCGTCTATTTGTGCGAGGACATGCATACCTCGTACTGGAAAGCGTTCGGCGGGGGATATCGCAAGCCGACGTCGTTCGTCGAATATACGAAAGATTACATCGATCAGATGAATGCATGGTATTCGCAGCAGCGCGACGTGCTCGACGCGAACGACTTCACGCGTTCGACGCATGCGATGCACTACTACAACAGCATACTGGTTATAGAGAAGCGTCCGACCGATCTGCCGAAGAATACTTCGCGCGGCCGGCCGTCTTTCTAGGCGGAGCTGGCGGCGCGCCTGGATCATGAAAGTGAATGCGAAATCGGGATTCCCTCCCGTAATCGATGCGAAGGTCGATACGCTGATCCTCGGCAGCTTCCCGGGCGTCGCTTCGCTCGGCAAGGCGCAGTACTACGGCCATCCGCAGAACCATTTCTGGCGGCTGGTTGGCGCGGTGATAGACGAGCCGCTTAACGAGATGGAATATGCGCGGCGGCTCAAGACGCTGCTCGTGCATCGCATCGGCCTGTGGGACATCATCGACCGGTGCGTGCGACCGGGCAGTCTTGATTCGAGCATACGCGATGCGTACCACAATGATTTCTCGCGCGTGACTGCCGTCGCGAAAAAACTGCGCAGGGTTTTTTTTAATGGCAAGACGGCGGGCAAAATGGCGCCGCTGTTCGCGCAATGGGGCTTCGAAACAGCCGTGCTGCCTTCGTCAAGCCCCGCCTACACGATGCGCTTCCAGTTAAAGCTCGAGCAGTGGCGGCAGATTGCTATTCCGGGGGGCTCTGGCGGGAGCAGTCGTGCACGCAAAAGCGGTGCGGGCTTTCATTCGTCGCTAATCGCTCATCACTCATCACCCGGCAAATGCTGATCGAATTCTTCCTCAAGCTGAAGGCGGGCGGCCTGCCGGTATCGGTGCGCGAGTTTCTGACGCTGCTCGAAGCGCTCGACAAGCGCGTGATCAGCGGCAGCATCGATGACTTCTACTATCTGTCGCGCGCGTGCCTCGTCAAGGACGAATCCAAGTACGACAAATTCGACCGCGTATTCGGGGCTTACTTCAAGGGCATTACGGAACTGCCCGAAGGCGTGACCGCGCTGCTGCCGGAAGAATGGCTGAAGAAGCTTGCCGAGAAGAACCTGACCGAAGAGGAAAAAAAGCTCATTGAATCACTCGGCGGCTGGGACAAGCTGATGGAGACGCTGAAAAAGCGCCTCGAAGAGCAGAAAGGCCGGCACCAGGGCGGCAGCAAGTGGATAGGCACCGCGGGCACCAGTCCCTTTGGCGCCTATGGCTACAACCCGGAAGGCGTGCGCATAGGCCAGCACGAATCGCGCCACCGCCGCGCAGTCAAGGTGTGGGACCAGCGCGAATTCAAGAACCTCGACGATACCGTTGAGCTCGGCACACGCAACATCAAGGTCGCGCTCAAGCGCTTGCGAAAATTCGCGCGCGAAGGCAATCCCGAAGAGCTCGACCTCGAAGACACGATACGCTCGACCGCCAGGAATGCCGGCTATCTCGACATCAAGATGGTTCCCGAGCGGCACAACAGCGTAAAAGTGCTGCTGTTCCTCGATGTCGGCGGCTCGATGGACGACCATGTCGCTATCTGCGAGCAGTTGTTCTCGGCCGCGCGCACCGAGTTCAAGCATCTCGAGTATTTTTATTTCCACAATTTTCTGTATGAGCGTGTGTGGAGAGACAACCGGCGCCGCGCGACCGAGCGCATGGCAACATGGGACGTGCTGCACAAGTACCCGCACGACTACAAAGTCATCTTCGTCGGCGACGCGACGATGAGCCCGTACGAGATCACCTACCCGGGCGGCAGCGTCGAGCACACCAACCCGGAGGCGGGCGCGCTATGGATGCAGCGCGTGCTCACGGTCTACAAAGATACGATCTGGCTTAATCCGCAGCCGGAACCGGTGTGGGACTACCATGAGTCGATACGCGTTACGCGCGAGCTGATCGGCGACCGCATGTTTCCGCTTACCATCGCCGGGCTTGACCGCGGCATGCGGAAGTTGAGTAAAGGACGCTAAGAGGATTGGGGATCGAGCGAATCCCCCGTCTCAATCCTTGCTCGTCAAGCCTGGAGCTACCGCGGCATCGCGCGCCGGTCCTGCATCGGCGGCGCTACTTTCATGACCTCATCGACGGTGGTGATGCCGGCGGCGACTTTCATGGCGCCGCTGATGCGCAGCGGCTTGACGCCTTCGCGGTACGACACTTCGCGCAGTCGGTCCATGTCGGTATTGTCGTTGATCAGGTTGCGGATCTCGTTGTTGAGCACCATGATTTCGTAAATGCCGATGCGGCCGGCGTAACCGGTCATGCGGCAGTCGAGGCAGCCCTTGGCCACATACATCATGTCCGGTTTCTGTGCTTTCCAGGGCGATACCAGCATCTCCCACGCGGAATCCTCGAGCGGAGCCTGCTCCTTGCAATTCGGACATAGCACGCGCACGAGGCGCTGCGCCATGACGCCCAGCACGGTCGACGTCAGCAGATACGACGGCACGCCGAGGTCGAGCATGCGCGTGATCGTCGACGGCGCATCGTTGGTATGCAGCGTCGACATGACGAGGTGGCCCGTCAGTGCCGCCTGCGTCGCCATCTCGGCCGTCTCGAGGTCGCGTATCTCGCCCACCATGATGATGTCGGGGTCCTGGCGCATCAACGTGCGGATGCCGGCCGCGAAGGTGACGCCGAGGTTCTGCACCACCTGCATCTGGTTGAACTGGCCCTCGACCATTTCGATCGGGTCTTCGACCGTGCACACATTGACCTCGGGCGTCGCCAGGAACTTCATGCTCGAATAGAGCGTCGTGGTTTTGCCGGAGCCGGTCGGCCCCGTCACCAGTATGATGCCGTGCGGCTTGGAGATCATGCCGCTCCATTTTTTCATGTCGTCGTCGGTGAAGCCGAGGTCGCTGAAATCCTTTACCAGCACGTCGGGATTGAAGATCCGCATGACGAGCTTCTCGCCGAAGGCGGTCGGCATGGTCGACAGGCGCAGCTCGACTTCGCCGCCTTCAGGCGTCACGGTCTTGATGCGGCCGTCCTGCGGGCGGCGCTTTTCGATCACGTCCATGCGGCCGAGCAGCTTGATGCGGCTCGTCATCGCGGCCAGCACCGGCGTCGGAATCCGGTATACGTCGTGCAGCACGCCGTCGATGCGGAAGCGCACGTTGCCCGCCTCGCGGCGCGGCTCGAGGTGGATATCGCTTGCGCGCTGCTCGAACGCGTAGGTGAAGAGCCAGTCGCAGATGACGACGACGTGCTGGTCGTTGGCGTCGAGCTTGCCGCTTTTGCTCAGCTGCACGAGCTGCTCGAAGTTGCCGATGCTGCTGTAGGCGCCCTTGTCTTTCTCAGTCGCGAACTTGACGGACTTTGCGAGATTGAAGAACTCGACAATGTAGTTCTGGATATCGACCGGGTTCGCGATCACGCGCTTGATGTCCAGCCGCAGAACGTGCCTCAGGTTCTCTTCCCAGTCGCGCACGAACGGCTCGCAGGTCGCAATCGTTGCCTCGGTCTTGGTGACAGCGACCGGCAGGATCTTGAAGCGCTGCGCGTAGGCGGTCGACATCAGCTTGGTCACCGCGGCGAAATCGATCTTGAACGGATCGACGTGCAAATACGGCATCCCGACCTTGCCGGCCAGCCATTCGGCCAGAAAATCGAGCGTCAGGTGTTTCTTGGGATTGCGCGGGTCTTTGTATTTCTGCTCGCTGATTACGGTCAGCGGGTGCTGGTCGCCGCGATGATAGCGGCGCTCGAGCGCAAGCTTGTCCGCCTCTTCTTTGCTGACGAGCTTGTCCGCGACCAGGTCCGCCAGTACGCGCTCAAGCGTGAGCCGCAGGCTGACCGGCTTGGCGGGGGCAGCGGGAGGGGTTCCTGCAGGAGTTGCCGCAGACGTTCCTGCGGGAGTTGCCGCAGGCGTGGGCTTGACCGGGTTTGCCGCGCTTTCAGCCATGGCCGTGAATATAAACGGTTTCTGTAGACAACTCAATAAGTTACACGGGCAACTTGGGTTCGCGCACCAAGCAGACCCAAAGCCGGTGCGCCGCTCCCCACGCAATGCCCTGTTAATGTGCGAAAAATCATGTGTACGCTCAATCTCAGTGCAAAAGCGCAGAACAAAAATCAGTGGGACGCATTAATAGACATAAAATCAAATAATTAATAATAAGGAATATATTTTGCTTTATTGAAGCGTTTTTTACCGGGGGGAGCATGGAAAATCTAAAAACGAGCAGCGACGTCCTGTTCATATTGATGGGTGCAATTCTTGTCCTTGCCATGCACGCAGGATTCGCGTTTCTCGAACTCGGCACCGTGCGCCGCAAGAGCCAGGTCAACGCGCTAGTCAAAATCCTGAGCGATTTCGCGATTTCCACCATCGCGTATTTTTTCGTCGGCTATACGCTGGCGTACGGCGTCAGTTTTTTCGGCAGCGCCGGGCAGCTTGCCGAGAAAAGCGGCTATGAGCTGGTCAAATTCTTTTTCCTGCTGACGTTTGCCGCGGCGGTGCCCGCGATCGTGTCGGGCGGCATCGCCGAACGGGCAAAATTCGCGCCGCAACTCGCGGCGACATTTTTGCTCGTCGGTTTTGTCTATCCTTTCTTCGAAGGCATCGCGTGGAACGACAAGTTCGGCGTGCAGGCCTGGCTCGAAGCAAGCGCTGGCGGCAAATTCCACGATTTCGCCGGCTCAGTTGTCGTTCACGCAGTGGGCGGCTGGATCGGTCTGATGGCAGTGCTGCTGCTGGGCGCGCGCAGCGGCCGCTACGGCAGGGACGGCAGGGTCAGCGCGCATCCGCCGTCGAGCATTCCTTTTCTCGCGCTGGGCGCCTGGATCCTGTCGGTGGGCTGGTTCGGCTTCAACGTCATGTCAGCGCAAACCATCGACAAGATCAGCGGGCTCGTCGCCGTCAATTCGCTGATGGCCATGGCAGGCGGCACTCTGGCGGCGCTGGTGCTGGGCCGCAATGACCCCGGCTTCGTGCATAACGGGCCGCTCGCCGGGTTGGTCGCAGTCTGCGCCGGCTCCGATATCATGCATCCGATCGGCGCGCTCGCCACCGGCGGCATTGCCGGCGCGCTGTTCGTCATTATGTTCACCGTCACGCAAAACCGCTGGAAGATCGACGACGTGCTGGGTGTGTGGCCGCTGCACGGCTTGTGCGGCGCGTGGGGCGGGATTGCCGCCGGCATTTTCGGCCTGAAAAGCATGGGTGGTCTCGGCGGTGTTGCGTTCGAGGCGCAGCTGATCGGCACGCTGATGGGAATAGGGGTGGCTATTACGGGCGGCCTACTCGTGTATGGATCGCTGAAGCTGATGTTCGGCATTCGCCTGGATGCCGAGCAGGAGTACCAGGGATCCGACCTGAGCATTCACAAGATCGGCGCGACGCCGGAGCGCGAATCGCTCGGATGAGTGCCCGCGCCGGAAAAACGGCAGCGGCCTAACCCGCTTTGGCCGCGGCAAGCGGGCGCAGGAATTCGCGGATGCGCCGCGCGTTGACGCCGAGATCGCTGCGGCCGACGCGCGATACCGAGCGCATGTCGATGCGGCTGCCGGCACCCTCCGGCGCAATGCGGACGACGATATCGTCCTTGAAGCCGAACCAGTCGGTGGTGGCGGTTGCTTCGATGCGGTTTTCTTCCGGCACCGCGGCGACGATCTCCCAACCGGCGGCGCGCGCGAGATTCAGCGCGAGCTCGAACGCCGCGCGGGGCGGCATCGGCAAAGTCATCGGCGCGATGTCGGGATAGGCGGCTTTCTGCTGGGCGGCCAGCGCGGCGCCGGCGTATTCCGTTGTATTCGGCGCGTCCTTGCGCAGCGGCAGCACCGCGACGAATGCCGGCGGGTGCTCGGTGTCCGTCGTGATGTCGTGTATCGGCGGGACCTTGCGTCCTTCGGCGACCAGGTACCCCGGCACGCCGAAAACCAGCGCGCCGATGATGGCGCCGTGGATGGCAAACACGATCGCGCGGCGCTGCCGGTTGCGCAGGGCGGTCACGATCGCGAAAAGCGAGATCGCGGTTGCCGCCAGCCCGCCCCACGCGCCGCTGCGCAGTATCAGGAAGCCGGTGCGATAGTCCCACCAGCCCCAGCGCGTGCCGAGGCCCGCGAACAAAGCCGCTAGTCCCGCCAGCACTGCGATACCGAAGCCGCAACCGGCCAGCGGGCCGCCTACGGCAGGTTTTGGGATTGGCGAATCTTCCATGCGCTCTCCGGCAAAAGTAAGGCTGGCGCGGCTCTCGTTGCTTACACTTTACACCGGTGGCCGCGGATCAGAAGTAAGCAACGCCGGCCATCGCCTGGAAGCCCGCGGCATTGGCCGTCCACACTTCGGCGCTGCTGCCGTTTTTCTGCGGATTGCCGTTGACCGTGAAACGCTCACCGTGAAAGACCGGATGCAGCGCGCGGTAGTCGAGTTTTTTGATCGGACGAGCCGAATGGCGGCGGCAGAGATCAAGCAGCAGGGTGGTTTGCAGCGGCCCGTGCACGATGAGTCCCGGGTAGTGCTCTTCGTGCTTCACGTAATCGAGATCGTAATGGATGCGATGGCCGTTGAACGTGAGCGCCGAATAGCGGAACAGCAGCACGGGATCGCCGACGAGGGTCCGCTGCCATTCTGCAGCGTGCGGCGCAGGCTTGCCCGGCGCGGGTGCCGCACCGGGCTGCGCGGCGTCGCGGTAAACGATGTCGTGCTCTTCGTTGATCGCAGGCTTGCCGTTCGCGCTGATGATATGCCGCACGGTCACGAACACCAGGCTGCCGCTGCGGCCGTGCTTGGTCTCGATGCTGAGAATTTCCGAATCCCGTTGTATCGTCGAACCGATGCGCAGCGGCGCCACGAATTCAATGCGGCCGCCGGCCCACATGCGGCGCGGCAGCGGCACCGGCGGCAGAAAGCCGCCGCGTTTCGGATGGCCGTCGGGGCCGAGCTCGGACGCGGGTTTGGCGTCGAGAAAATACAGCGAGTGCCATCCCGGCGGCAATTCATCGCCTTCGAGCGGCGCAGGGTCGCTGCGGTCCAGCGTCGCCGACAGCGCCGCGACGGGCCACGCGGCGACGGTGTCGACACGGGTTTCGGTCTTGCCTACCCAGTCGCGCAGTTCATCGAGTTCGTCCATGTCGTTCGCTCTAGCTTCCGGGCAGGTTGTGCAATTCGGGAAAATAGAGATCTTTCCACGAGGCGGCTTTGCTCTTGAGCGTGCCGGTCTTGCTCATGAAGTCCGCGACCGGCAGCGTTTGCTCGGGCGTCATCGTGATGCGGATCTCGGGATCATTGAGCATTTTCAGGATTGCGTCGACGCCGCTCTTGTCTTTGGTCTCGCGGACGTAGATCTCCGCCGCAGCGCGCTTGTTCGCGTTGATGTAGTCGGTGGCTTCCTTGAAGGCGCTGAAAAACGCTTGATAGGTTTTCGGATTTTCATCGCGGAACTTGCCGGTTGCCCACGCCACCAGGAATGTTGCGGGGCCGCCGGAGATCTCGTACGAGTTCAAGATGCGGCGCACGCCGGGTTTTTCGAGCGCCTGATATTGGAACGGCGGTGACGAGAAGTAAGCCGTGATTTCCTTGCCCGACAAAAATGCCGCAAGCCCGTCGGGATGCGACAGGTTGCGATAGAGCGTGCTGAACTTGTTGTAGTTCGCCTCGCCGAATTCCCTGGCCGCCGCCATCTGCAGCATGATGGTCTGAATCGACTGGCCGGCGCCCGCCATGGAGATGCGGTCATTGTCGGTGAAGTCGCGTATCGATTTCACGTTCGGATTGTTCGTGACCAGGTACATCGGCATCGACGCGAGCGCGGCCACCGCTTTTACGTTGAGGCCGCCGCGCGTGCGGTCCCACAAAATCAGAAACGGCGCCGTGCCGCCGGATGCAACATGCAGGCTGCCGGACAGCAGGGCGTCGTTCATCGGCTGGCCCGAGCCCAGTACCGACCAGCTCACCTTGGTATCGGGCAGTCCGGCAGTCTTGAGATGTTTCTCGACGATGTGGTTGGCCTTCATGAGCGTGAGCGGCAGGTAGCCGATGCCGAACTGCTCGGCGATCTTGAGCTCGCTGACTTCCGCGGCCCGTGCCGGCAGTGTGAGTGCGCCGGCAGCCGACATCAGCAACACAGCCAGTACTTTGCTAAAACGCATAGTGCTCCTCCGATTTATGGATTGTTCGACTGGCGGATTGTTCGACTAGCGTAGCATGTGTTTTGTTGCATCAGAATGCACTACTACGGACGCACACCGCTCTTGCTTTTCGGGCCGACGCTGGTGGCGAGCCGGCCCTGCATCGCATTGATGAAGCGGCACAAGTACGGTCGCGTGTCGCGCGGATCGATCACGTCTTCGACGGCGAATGCTTCGGCCGTCAACACAGGAGATGCAAACCGGCGCAATTCCGCTTCGATTTCCCGTGTGCGCCCGGCCGGGTCGGGCGCGGCCGCGATTTCGCGCCGGTAGGCGGCGGCGACACCGCCTTCGACCGGCAGCGAGCCCCATTCGGCCGACGGCCACGCGATCTTGAGGTCGAGCCCGTTCTTGTCGGTCGTGCCCATGCCGGCCATGCCGTAGCACTTGCGGATGACGACAGTGAGCATCGGCACCGTCAATTGCAATCCAACGTAGACGGTGCGCATGCCTTCGCGCAGGGTCGCCGCTGCTTCCGCATGCGTGCCGACCATGAACCCCGGCACGTCGACCAGGAATACCAGCGGAATATGGAACGTATCGCACATTTCCATGAAATGCGTTTGCTTGCGCGCGGCCTTCACGTCCATCGCGCCGCCGTAGACCATGGGGTTGTTCGCGATGACGCCGACGACCTTGCCGTCCATGCGGGCCAGACAGGTGATGACCGAGCGGCCGAATGATGGCTGAATTTCAAACATCGAATCGCGGTCGACGACCAGCGCGATCAGCTTTTTCATGTTGTAAGCCTGGCGCCGCTCGCGCGGCACGATGGAAAGCAGGCCTTCTTCGCGGCGGTCGACGGGATCGTTGCAGGGCACGGCCGGCGGCAGCTGCCACACGTTCTGCGGCAGATAGGAAAGAAAGCGCTTGATCGCTGTGAAGCAATCGGCTTCGTTGTCCACTACGTTGTCGACGGTGCCTGCCATATCGACCGCGACGTGTGCGCCGCCGAGAGTTTCCTTGTCGACTTTTTCGCCGAGCGAGCGCTCGACCACCGGCGGCCCCGCGGCGAAAATCTGGCTGCTGCCTTTCACCATCACCGACCAGTGAGACAGGATCGCACGGCCCGCCGGGCCGCCGGCCGCCGTGCCGAGCACCGCGCTGATGACGGGGACTTCGCCGAGCAACTCGACCGAGCGCTCAAAACCATGAATGCCCGGGAACACTGTGTAGCCGCGCTTCTGCGCCGACGTCACGCTGCCGCCCGCGCCGTCGATGAGGTTAATGAGCGGGATGCGGTATTCGTGGGCAAGGTCTTCGACGAATCCGCCCTGGCCGCCTTTGCGCCGCGTGCCGCCCCAGCTGGTGCCGCCGCGCACGGTGAAATCCTCGCCGCCAATCGCCACCTGGCGGCCGTCGATCGTGCCAAGGCCCATCACGTAAGGTGCGGGCGTGACGCTCACGAGCTTGCCATCTTTATAGGTGCCGCTGCCGGTCAATTTGCCCACTTCCTGAAATGAATCCGCGTCGAGCAGGCCCGCGATGCGCTCGCGCACTGTGAGACGGTTTTGCGCGTGATGGCGCGCGATGGATTGCTCGCCGCCGAGCGCTTCCGCGTGTGCGTGGCGTTGCTTGAGTTCGTCAGCTTCCGGTTTCCAAGTCATGACAATCCAATAGTAAAAGCGTTAGCCACAGAGGTCACAGAGGAAAAATCTAATTGCGAATTCATAAACCATTTATGTCTATTTGATTCACGGAGGCGCTTCCAGTGCTTTCTTGTCTTCTGCTTTTCCCTGCGTCCTCTGTGTTTTCTGCGACTGCAGTTGTTTTGGTTCTAAAAACTCGTGGGCCACGACGACAGCAGGTGCCGGCCCACGCCTTGGGTCGCGCGCAGCTGATGCACGTCGAGCATACGGATCAGAAAATCGCGCGTCTGATCTGGGCGGATGACGTCCTGCACCGCATAGATCGCCGCGATATCGTAGACCGAGTTGTTCTTTTGCATCTGGCCGAGTTTTTCCTCGAAGCCCGGCGCACCCGGCTTCAAGCCGTGTACTACAGTGACGGCGTAGTTCGGGTCCATGAAGCTGACCTCGGCGGTGGGCCAGGCGACGAATTCGTCGGAGTTACGCCCGCCGCCCATATTGATATAGGCCTGCCCGTAGCTTTTGCGCAGCAGCACGGTGAGCTTGGGCACCGTCACTAACGCGAGCGCGTTCATGAAATTCATGATCTTGCCCGGCGCACGCCTGCGTTCGGCTTCCACCCCGATCGCAAAGCCCGGCGTGTCGACGAACATCACGATCGGAATATTGTATGAATCGCACAGCACGATGAAGCTGATGATCTTGTCACAGGCATCCGCGTCGAGCGCACCGCCCTTGTACAGCGGATTGTTGGCAATCAGGCCGACCGTTTTGCCGCCGAGACGCGCGAGCGCCGTCACGCCGGCTTTGCCGAAGCGTGCTTTCAACTCGAAGTAGCTATCGGTGTCGACCGTGGCGCGCAGGATTTTTCGCACGTCGTAGACCTGGGTGCGGCTTTCCGGCAGCAGTTTGAGGATGTCTTTCTGCGCGTCCCCCGATCCGGCCGGCACCGGTTTTACCGGCGGTGCTTCGTGCTGATGGCCGGGCAGGTACGAGAGGAAAGTTTTGATTGCATCGAGCGCTTCTTCGTCTGTATCGACGACCATGTCAGCGATGCCCGTCACGTCCGCATGCACGCGCCAGCCGCCGAGTTCTTCGGCCTCAACCGTATCATTCATCGCGAGGGATGCCAGCAGCGAACTCGATACCGCGACAATTGCCCCTTTGCGCATTACGTTGAAGTCCGCAAGACAGCAATACCATGTCGACGAGCCGTAGCAGAGTCCCAGCGCGGCCGAAACCCAGGGCGATTCGCGCTGGCGCAGATACTGGTGCGGATCGAGACCCAGCAGCGCGCCCATGCCGCGCGCGCCCATGTTGTCGGGCAATCGCGCGCCGGACGATTCGCCGAGGAATACGAGCGGCATGCCGCGCGATACAGCGGTGCGCTTCATGTGGCCGATTTTTTTCATGTTGGTAGCGGCCGATGACGCGCCCATCACGGTGAAGTCGTTGGCGACGCACGCCGCTTCGCGGCCGTGGATTTTGCCGAAGCCGGTGAGCTTGCCGTCGCCGGGACTTTTATCGGCGGCGTCCGGGTAGACCGAAGTGCCGAACAGGCCGGATTCGATAAAGCTGCCCTTATCGAATAGATAAGCGAGGCGTTCGCGGGCGTTGAGCACGCCAGTGGCGCGCCGCTTCGCGAGTTTCTCGGGTCCGCCCATCGCAAGCGCCTTCGTGCGGCGCTGCTCGAGGTCTTTCAGCAGTTCATCGTGTGTCATGCTCAACCTTCAGGATGTTTTTGCGGCGCCGGTCTCGCACGTGATGACGTGCGACGATTCGAGCGCCGCAATTTCTGCGGTGGACAACCCCGCGATTTCCTCCAGCACTTTGCGCGTGTCCTGGCCGACGCGATGGCCGCTGTGGCGGATGGCGCCCGGCGTCGCAGAAAGTTTCGGCACGACATCGGCCATAGTGACGGTGCCGAGGTCGTCGTCGGGTACCTGTGCCAGCATGCCGCGCGCCGCGTAATGCGGGTCGGCGAAGATGTCGGCCATCGTATAAATGCGCGCAGCGGGTACTGCGGCGGCATGCATGAGCTTCTCGATCTCGGCGCAAGTGTGCTGCAACGTCCAGCCCGTGATGATGTCGTCAATCGCGTCTTCGTGCTCCGCGCGGGCGAGGGCGGTGGCGAAACGTGCATCGTCCGCCAGCGCGGGTTCGCCGATGGCCTTGGCCGTGCGCTTGAACACGGCATCGCTCGCGGCTGTGATGTGTATGTATTGTTGATCGGCCGTCGGATAGAGATTGTTCGGCGTGTTGCCGGGCAGGCGCGAGCCGGCGCGCATTGCAACTGTGCCGAGTTTTTCGAACGCGGCCACATGCGGCTCCATGAAACTGAAAGCGCCTTCGTAGAGCGCGGCATCGATGACCTGGCCCTTGCCGGTCTTGCGACGCGCTTCGAGCGCGAGCATCGCGCCGAATGCGGCATAGAGGCCGGTGATGTAATCGGTGGTGGATGTCGCGATGCGGCCCGGTGGGCGATCGGGGTCGCCCGTTATGTGGCGTATACCGCTGACGGCTTCGCAGATGACGCCGTAACCCGGACGTTCGCGATAGGGGCCGGTCTGACCATAGCCGCTGATGCGTATCATGATGAGACCCGGATTGATTTTTACCAGTTCCTCGTAGCCGAGGCCCCATGCCTCCAGCGATCCGGGACGAAAGTTCTCGATCAGGAAATCGCACTTGGCCGCGAGTTTCCTGACGAGCTCTTGGCCTTGCGGCTTGCGGAGGTCGATGCCGATCAGCGCCTTGTTACGGAAGATGCTCGCGGCCCATAGCGATTTGCCGCGGTAACGTTTGCCCATGGAGCGCACCGGGTCGCCATCGGCGGCTTCGACCTTGATGACTTCGGCGCCGAAATCTGCGAGCAGACGGCCGCAGAACGGGCCGGCGACGGTCGAGCCGAGCTCCAGCACGCGATAGCCGGCGAGCGGACCTTGCGGGGATGTGGAGGCCATCGTCGGCATTTGCTAAAGGACAAAGCTTTGATAGCGTTCGAGATACTCGCGCGAACTGCGGATATTGGCGCGCCGCAGATATTCGGCCTTTGCCGCGTCACCTTTGCGCATGGCCGCGAGCACCGCGCGGTGCTGCTGCAGGCCTTCCGCGGCGCGTCCCGGCAGGATGATGATGCGGCGCTGGATTTCGCGTGTCTTGTCGTTGATGCTGTCGAGCATGTCAGCGAGCACGTCGTTACTTGCCGCATCCAGCGTGCGGCTGCGCAACAGGTCGAGGTTGGCGATGTATTTTTCGAACTCGCCGCGTTTCACGATAGCGTCCATCTGTCGTCCGAACAACTGCACGAGGTCCTGCCACGATGTCGGTTTGGCGCGCCCGACCGCGAGGCGCACGCACAAGCCTTCGAGCATTTCACGCACGGCGTAGATTTCGAAAACCTGCGACAAGTCGAGACGCGCGACGACCGCGCCGCGGTTGGGGATGCGCCGGATCAGGCCGCGGCCGGCGAGCGCACCGAATGCATCGCGCACGCGTGCGCGCGACACGCCGAATTCACGCGCGAGATCGCTTTCGAGCAGCTTGGTGCCGGGCGGCAGCGCATGCCGTGCGATGCGCTCGCGCAATGCCGGCAGCAACGCCGCGGCGCCGTGCGCGCGCGCTGCGACAGAGCGGGTTTTGACCATCGCGGCATCGTAGAAGTTGAGAACTAAAGTGTCAACAATCCTGTTCACAATAATTGTGGCGCGATGGTGCAATGCGGCAGACCCAGGGCGCGGGCAGGCCGCTGCGGAATGTGTTAATAATATCGACCGCTGCACACTCGCTTAAACCTCAAAAGGTCACCTCATGGAACGGCAATCCACCAAACTGCGCGCCTTGCTGCGCGCCAAGAAATTCTTGCACATGCCTTCGGTCTACAACGTCCTCGGCGCGCGTCTCGTCGAGTCGCTCGGCTTCGAGGCGACCTACATCGGCGGCTACGTGACGGGCGGGTCGACCGCCATCACCGAGCCCATGCTGACCATGAACGAGCAGATCGATCCCGCGCGCAATATCGCCCAGAACATCAATATCCCGCTGATTGCCGACGCCGGCTCCGGGTGGGGCGAGCCCATCCACACGATGCGCACGATGCGCGAATTCATCCGCGGCGGCGTCGCCGGCATCCATATCGAGGACGCGCTGTATCCGAAGCGCGCGCACTATCACAAGTACGTGGTGCACGGCGTGCCGGTCGAGGAGTTCGTCGAGAAGGTCGAGTACTCGTGCAAGGAGCGCGACCGCAGTGATCCCGATTTCGTGGTGATCGCGCGCACCGACACCTGCCGCGCGCTGGGGCTGGAGGAGGCAAGCATGCGTTTGAACAAAGCTGCCGACGTCGGCGCTGACCTCGGTTTGCTGTTTCCGCGCACGCCCGACGAAGCCGAGCAGGCGGTGAAGAAGTGCCGGTTGCCTCTCGTGTACGTGCAAAGCCGCGGCAACCGCGATGGCCGCCCGATTATTTCGCGCAAGGACCTGGAGCAGATGGGCTATGTGGGCTGCATCGAGGCGCAGGTCGTGCTTTGCACCGAATTTCATTTTCTGAAAAAAGCGCTGACCGAGCTGCGCAATACCGGCGACTACACCGGCTTGACGAACGCGGAATACGTCGCATCGCGCCAGGCGGTCGAAGATCTGATCGGTCTCGACGAGTATTACGAGATCGAGGCGGAAACAGTCGAGAAGCGCCAGCCCAAGGATAAGACCGGTGTCTGACGCAGCAACGCGCGCACCCGACATCCCGGCGCCCGCGCGCGCGCCGCATCCGCCGAAAATCCCGTTCCCGGCCGGCGCCAGCGATTGCCACGCACATATCTTCGGGCCGCAGAGCCGCTATCCGCTGCTGCCGAAGACGCACTTCGTCCCGCATGAGAATCCGCTGACGGACTACGTGAGGATGCTGCGCACGCTGGGGTGTTCGCGCGGGGTGCTCGTGCAGCCCAGCGTTTACGGCACGGACAACTCGCTGATCGTCGAAGCGCTGCAGTCGCGGACGTTTGATTTGCGTGCCGTCGCGGTGGTCGCCGAGGACATCAGCGACCGCGAACTCCAGGACCTGCACGCGGCAGGCTTTCGCGGCATCCGCATCAACACCGCATCGGCGACACCGGGGCTGAAGCTCGCGCAGGCGCCGAAACTCGCTGCGCGTATCCAGCCGTTGGGCTGGCATCTGCAATTCTTCGTGAATCTGCGCGACATGCCGCAGATGGAGCAGGAGCTCGCGCAGTTGAAGATCAATGTCGTAATCGATCATTTCGCGCGCATCGCCACAGCGGATGGACTGAAAGCGCCGCCGTACCAGGCGCTGCTGCGGCTCATGCGCCGCGACAACGTGTGGGCCAAGCTGATGGGGCCGTATTTCATTTCAGACGCCGTGCCGCATTACCCCGACATCGCGCCGTTTGCGCAGGGCATGATAGAGGCGGCGCCGGACCGCGTGGTGTGGGGCTCGGACTGGCCGCACCCGAGCGCGCGCGAGAAAATGCCCGACGACGGCGACCTGGCCGACATGCTGGGCGTGTGGGCGCCCGATGCGGCGCAGCGCACAAGAATACTGGTCGATAATCCGCGCCGGCTATACGGCTTCGACTGACGCTGATACGGCGTCGCTGCCGGGGAGGAGAAGCGCATGAAGCACGCACTCTGGTTTTTGCTGGCAGCGGCTGCGGTTAACGCAGCACCCGCCTTCGCGCAACAATATCCATTGCGTCCCATCCGCCTGATCGTCGGTTTCCCGCCGGGCGGCGGCACCGACATTATCGCGCGGATGCTCGGCCAGAAACTGACTGAAGCATGGGGACAGCAGGTCATTGTCGAAAACCGGCCCGGCGCGACCGGCATGATAGGCGCGAACGCCGTCGCGAAATCCGCGCCCGACGGCTACACGCTGCTCATGGGCCACGTGAATTCGAACGCGATTGCGCCGTCGCTGTCGCAAAAGCCGCCGTACGATCCGCTGCGGGATTTTTCCAGCGTTGCATATATTGGCTACGTGCCTAACGTGCTGGTCGTGCGCTCGTCGACGCCCGTTAAGAACGTGAAAGAACTTGTGGCGATGGCGAAAGCGCATCCGGGGCAGGTCACGTTCGCGTCGCCCGGCGTGGGCAGCACCAATCATCTCGCAGGTGAAATGTTCCGGCTCGCCACCGGCGTCGACATCGTGCACGTGCCGTACAAAGGCAGCGGTCCCGCCATCGTCGACATGCTCGGCGGGCAGATCGTAATGAATTTCGACGCGATGTCGTCGGTCGTCAATTACATCCAGCAGGGGCGAATGCGCGCGCTGGCGGTCACGACGCCGCAGCGCGATCCGCAGTTGCCCAACGTGCCGACGCTGCACGAACTCGGCATGACGGATTTCGAAGTGACCAACTGGTACGGCATCATGGGACCGGCCGGCTTGTCGCTGGAAATCGTCAGCAAGCTGAATGCCGAGATCAACCGCATTTTGCAGTTGCCTGACGTCAAGGCGCGTCTCGATGAACTCGGCACGCGTCTCAATCCCATGACGCCGGAGCAGTTCACGGCATTCATCCGCGCGGAAAACGCGAAATACGCCGACGTCGCCAGGAGAACCGGCGTGCGCATGGAATAGGGCGCAATGTGGAGGCCGTCCGTGCTGAGGTAGCGAAGCATGAACGGCTGCGAATACTTCTATGCAGCGGCGCCGTTCGCCCTTCTATACATCAGAGCGAGCGGGTATTTGAGATGCTGCGTGGACGCTACTCGATCTTGATGCCCGTCTGGCGGACGATTTTTCCCCAGCGCTCGATATCGTCGCGGATGTTGGCTGCGAATTGCTCGGGCGTGTTGCCCACCGCGTCGCCGCCCAGCGTGTTCTGAAAGCGGTCTTTCATCTCCGGCGTCGCCAGAATCTTGATCGCTTCGTCGTGCACGCGCATCACGACGGCGCGCGGCGTGCCGGAGGGCGCCAGCAATCCGTACCATGCAGAGATGTCGAAGCCGGTGATGCCGGCCTCCGCGAAGGTGCCGACATCGGGCAGCGACGCGTGACGTTTGGCGCTCGTCAGCGCGATGCCTTTAAGCTTGCCCGCTTTGATGTGCGACTGCACGGTGGGAATCGCGGTGGCGAGCAGCCGAATCTGTCCCGCCAGCACGTCGATGACGGCCTGGCCGCCGCCTTTGTAGGCGATATGCGTGAATTGCGTGCCCGTGCGCTGCTCGAACAAAAGCATCGCAAGGTGCGGCGTGCTCGCGTGGCCTGACGACGAATAGTTCAGGCCCGGCTTGCTCTTCGCGTACGCGATAAGTTCCTTCGTGTTGCCCGGCGGAAACGACGGGTGCGCGACGAGGATGAGCGGGAGCGCGGCGACCTTGGTAATGGGCGCAAAGTCTTTTACCGGATCGAACGGCAGCTTCGCGTACACCGACGGATTGATGACCATCGTCGCGTCGAACGCCATCAGCAGCGTGTAACCGTCGGGGTTCGCCTTCGCGACCAGGTCGGTGCCGACGTTGCCGTTCGCGCCCGTGCGGTTGTCGACAATGATCTGCTGGCCAAACGCTTCGCTCAGCTTCTGGCCGAGCGCACGTCCGAGCGCGTCGGTCGAGCCGCCTGCCGCGTAAGGAACGATGAGACGGATCGCTTTGTTCGGATAGCTCTGCGCATGCGTGCCGGATACGCATGCTGCCGTGACGAGCAGGGCGCCCATGAGCATGCGGTTGCAAACTTCCATGCTTCCTCCTCTGGAGTCGTCGCGCGGCGGTGCGTCGATTGGTCTATCATCGCGATTCGCGCGCGGGAACGTGCTTATAGTATGGCATAGACGTCGCGCGTGTCCGGAGAGGAACCCACGATGACTTCCAAGGCAGCGGCATTGCGCGCGCGTCTCAATCAACCGGGGCTTGTCACTGCGCCCGGCGTCTACGACATGATCTCGGCGCGCATTGCCGACCGCATGGGATTTCCCGCGCTCTACATGACGGGCTTTGGCGTCGTCGCGTCGTACCTCGGCCTGCCGGATGCCGGTCTCGCGACGTATACCGATATGGTGGGACGGGTCAGTCAGATCTGCACGATCGCCGGCACGCCGCTGATTGCCGATGCGGATACCGGGTATGGCGGGTTGCTGAACGTTGCGCACACGACGCGCGGCTATATCAAAGCTGGCGCGGCAGCTGTTCAGTTCGAAGACCAGGTGTTCCCGAAAAAATGCGGCCACACGCCGGGACGACGCGTGACCCCAATTGACGACATGGTGAAGAAAATCCGCGTCGCGGTCGAAGCGCGGGGCGACGACGATATCCTGATTGTGGCGCGCACCGATGCGCGCACCGCGCACGGGCTCGACGAGGCGCTGCGGCGCGCCGAGGCGTATGCCAAAGCGGGGGCCGATATCCTGTTCGTCGAATCGCCGGAGTCGGAGCGCGAAATGGAAAAAATCTGCGCGAGTTTCGATCTGCCATTGATCGCCAACATGGTCGAAGGCGGCAGGACGCCGGTGCTGCCTGCTGCGCGGCTCGCGGAGCTTGGCTACCGGATCTCGATTTTTCCGGCGACGGGATTTCTCGCAGCCGGCGCGGCGCTCGATTCGGTCTACCAGACGCTAAAGCGCGACGGCTCGAGCGTTGCAGCCACGGCGCCGCTGTATCCATTTAACGATTTCGCAAAACTGATGGGATTCCAGGATGTTTGGGATTTCGACAAGCGTCATGCCGACTAAATGTCAAAGCTCAAAGCGAAATATTCATCGGCGGTTTATCAGCGGTTAGATAGGGTTGAGCGAAGGAAGATATAACGTGAACAAGCGTGAACGTTTTGAGGCGGCCGTCAACGGCGGCGACATCGACTACCCGCCGTGCACGGTGTGGGTGCACTTCGTGACCGACGCGCTGTCGGGCGAAGAGGCGGCGCGCCGGCACGCGACTTACGTGCGCACCTACGACTGGGACATGTGCAAGGTGATGCACGACTACCGTTACCCGTTGCCCGCGGGGCTCGAGACGCTGACGGCGCCGCAGGACATGCTCAAATTCGAGAAGCAGCCGGGGACGATCCCGAATTTCGCCGAGCAGCTGAAGCTCATCCGCGCGCTGCGCAAGGATTTCGGGCCCGACATGCCGATCGTCGACACGTTCTTCGATCCGTTCCAGCAGGTCCTGCGCAAGGCGGGCTTCAGCACGGCGAAGCTGATCTACAGCAACGAGCGCGAGGCGCTGCATATGCTGGACGCGATTACCGACACAGTGTGCGCGTACATGCAGGAGCTGAAGCGCGCGGGCTGCGATGCCGTGCTGTATTCGATCAACGGCGCTATCGCGCCACCGGGCGACCGCGGCGTCGACGACGACACGTTCAAAACCTTCCTGCGCCCGTTCGATCTGCGCGTATGCGAGGCGATGCAGGGCATGGTGCGCATCCTGCACGTGCACGGCACCCACGTCGACATGCGGCGCGTGCTCGACTATCCGGTCGAAGTGTTCAGCGTGTCCGACCGCCTCAAGGGCAACCCGTCGCTGGCAGAACTGCGCAAGATGACGGGCAAATGCCTGATGGGCGGCATCAACGAGCAGAAAATACCGGAGCGCTCGCTGCCCGAGATACGCGCCGAAATGCAGGACGCCGTGAAGCAGGCGGGCAAGCGAAATCTCATGCTGACGCCGGGCTGCACGAGCGCGCCGCAAACCCCCGGGCACATCTTGCGCTGCGTGAGGGAAACGAGCCGCGCCTTTGCCGGCGGCTGAATGTCACCTCCGCACCGGAGGACGGTCGCGCGTTATGGCACAATAGCTGCTCAATAACGGTGACGGACTCATGCGGGTAGCACTCCTCGGCGGCGGCACTATCGCGCGCCTTTTCCTCGAACATATCAAGCGCGGCGATCTCGGTGATGCCGAGGTGGCGGGCATCGTCGGCCGCGACAATGGCAGCGCGCGCGGCAAGCCGCTCGCTGCCGAGTTCGCGGTCCCTTTTGTCACTTCGGCTGCAGCACTGCTGGCGCTCAAGCCCGACGTCGTCGTTGAAGCAGCATCGCATGAGGCGGTACGCCAATATGGCGTGCAGCTGCTCAACTCGGGCATCGCGATTATCGTGCTGTCGGGCGGCGTGCTCGCCGACGACAAGCTGCGGGCCGAGCTCGAGGCGGCCGCGCTGAAAACGGGGGCGCTGCTTTACGTGCCTTCGGGCGGCATCGGCGGGCTCGACGCGCTGAAAGCGGCGTGCATCGCCGGTGTCGATGAAGTCGAGATCATCGTTTCGAAACCGGCGGCGGCGTGGCGCGGCATTGCCTATGTGGAAAAGCTGAAGGTCGACCTGGCCGCATTGCGCGAACCGTACGTGCTCTACGAAGGCGCCGCACGCGAAGGCGTCCCGCATTTTCCGGCGAACGTGAACATCGCGGCGGTACTCTCGCTGGCCGGCATCGGATTCGACCGTACGCGCCTTAAAGTGGTCGCCGATCCGACGATCACCCGCAATACGCACCAGATTTCGGTGCGCGGCAAAACGGGCGCCATTACGATCAAGCTCGAGAACGTTCCCGCGCCCGAGAATCCCAAAACCGCGTGGCTCGCCTGCTACAGCGCGCTCGCCGCGCTGAAATTGGTTAGTTCGCCTATTCGTTACGGTACTTGAAGCGATGGTAGCCGCAGATAAACGCAGATGAAAAAGCGTTATCTCCTTCGATAGCCCTATTCCCACTTCGAAGGAGAGGAGGGTTTTTTGATCGGGTTGGAATTTATCTGCGTTTATCTGCGGCAAATAAAGTCTGAGAAAGATTTGCATGAGCGAAGAAGTTCAAAAGCGCATAGCGCGCGCGACAGCCGAGCGCTTTGGCGCCGAAATCAACGCGGCTGCCGATCAAGCCGGCGCCGGGTCGCTCGCGCGCATGCTCGAGCACCGCTCGCACCGGCGTTACGCGGAGCGCCCGGTCGCGCCGGAGCTGCTGCGCCTTTTGTTTGCGTGCGCGTTTTCAGCGCCGTCGAAAAGCGATTTGCAGCAGGCGGACATCGTGCACGTGGCGTCTTCCGACAAGCGGACGGCGATTGCAGATCTCGTCGCCGACAATCCGTGGGTGCGCAGCGCGCCGGTATTCCTGATTTTCTGCGGTAACAACCGGCGCACGCGCCAGGTCGCGGAAATGCGCGGCAAGCCGTTCGCCAACGATCATCTCGATGCATTCATGAATTCCGCGGTCGATGCCGGCATCGTGCTGATGAATTTCATCAATGCGGCGGAAGCGGCGGGCCTCGGCTGCTGCCCGATCAGCTCGGTGCGCAATCATGCGCAAAAGGTGAGCGACCTGCTCGAATTGCCCGATTGGGTGTTTCCGCTCGCGGGCCTGTGCGTCGGCTATCCCGCGGAAAAAGGCATGATCACGTCGCGGGTCGGCATTGATATCACCGTGCACACGGATCGCTACGACGAATCGAACATCGGCGGCAAGATCACGGCGTACGACAAGCGGCGGCTTGCGCGTCAGCAATACAGCAAACAGCGCGATGTCGCGCGATTCGGCACGGCGGAGCTCTATGGATGGTCGGAAGATAAGGCACGTCAATACGCCAAGTCCGAGCGCGCGGATTTCGGCGCGTTTATCCGCCGCAAGCGCTTCGATCTGACCTGAGCGCGGCATTATCTTGAAGAGACGCATGAAGGCAAGCAATTTGATCGTCATCATGTCCGACGAGCACAACCCGAAGATCATGGGCTGCAACGGGCACAAGATCGTCAAAACGCCGAACATCGACGCGCTGGCGGCGGCCGGCACTTCCTTTACGAGTGCCTATACAACCAGCCCGGTCTGCGTGCCGGCGCGCGCCGCATTCGCTGCCGGCAAGTACGTAAATCAGATCGGCTATTGGGACAACGCCGACGCGTACGAAGGCGCGATCCCGAGCTGGCACCACCGCCTGCGCGACCGCGGCCACCGCGTAGTGTCCATCGGCAAATTGCATTTTCGCGGCCTGCCCGGCGATGACCACGGGTTCTCGGAAGAAATCATTCCGATGAACATCATCGAAGGCAAGGGCGACCTCATGGGGCTCGTGCGCAACGATCTGCCCGAGCGCGGCCTGTCGTGGAAGATTGCCAAGCTCGCCGGGCCGGGCGAGACCTCGTACACGTTCTACGACCGCGAGATCGCGACCAAGGCGCAGATCTGGCTGCGCGAGGAAGCGCCGAAATACAAAGACAAGCCGTGGGTGCTGTTCGTCTCGTTCGTCTGCCCGCATTTCCCGCTCGTCGCGCCGGCCGAGTACTACTATCAGTATCCGCTCGACCAGATGCCATTGCCCAAGCAATACGGAAAAAACGAGCGGCCGCAGCATCCGTACCTGCGCGATTACTCAGATAGTTTTTGCTACGACAGGTTTTTCGACGAAGAGAAGCTCAGGAAGGCCGTCGCAGCCTACTACGGCTTGTGCACTTTCCTCGATGACAATATCGGCAAGGTATTGCGCACGCTGGACGCCACCGGCCTCACGGAAAATACGCGCGTGCTCTACACGTCGGACCACGGCGACAATCTTGGCGCGCGCGGCTTGTGGGGCAAGTCGACGATGTACGAAGAAGTCGCCGGCGTGCCGCTCATCATCAAGGGTGCGGATATTCCGCAGGGCGCGAAGATCACCGAGCCGGCGAGCCACGTCGATACGTATCCGTTCATCCTCGAATGCGCCGGCGCCAGCACGCCGGACGCTTTCGATACGCATCCGGGGCACTCGCTGTTCAGGCTGGCCGCAGGCTACAAGCCGCGGCGCAACGTATTGAGCGAATACCACGGCATGGGCTCGACGACCGGCGCGTTCATGATCCGTCACGGCAAGTACAAGTACGTGCATTACGTGGCGTATCCGCCGCAGCTTTTCGATCTCGAAGGCGATCCCGAAGAGTTGCGCGATCTCGCGGCTGATCCAGCGCATGCGCAGGCGCTCGCCGACTGTCGCGCGCGACTGTATGAAATCTGCGATCCGGCAGAAGTCGATGCGCGCGCGAAAAAACGGCAGGCTGAATCGCTCGAAGAGAATGGCGGGCGCGAGGCCGTCATCAAACGCGGTGATCTGGGTTTTTCGCCGCCGCCGGGTTATCCGATCGTTTTAGGATGAGCGCAACCGTGTCCCGAAGGAGGCGGCAATGAGCGGGCGCAAGGGGATTTCCCACGTCGCG
Organism: Betaproteobacteria bacterium; assembly: GCA_025363575.1. The sequence goes on from JANYDM010000187.1 coordinate 51,785, forward strand.
TGCGCAGCGCTCCTGGCTGCGATGCCTGCAATAGCCGGCGCCGCGGAAACCTATCCGCAGAAGCCGATCCGATTATTGGTACCGTACGCGCCCGGCGGCAACACCGATATTCTCGCGCGCGCCACGGCCGTGCGGCTGACCGAAGCCTGGAGCATACCCGTGGTGGTTGACAATCGCGGGAGTGCAAGCGGCATCGTCGCCTCCGAAATTGCGGCGAAATCCGCGCCCGACGGGTACACCGTATTCGTCGGCTCCACGCGCGAGATGTCGGCGAATCCTTATCTCTTTCGCAAGCTCCCCTATGACCCCTTCAAGGATTTTGCGCCGGTGACGCAGGGGACCATTTCGCCGGTCCTGCTTGCTACCCATCCGTCGCTGCAGGTGAAGAACGTGCGCGAGCTGATCGACTACGCAAAGGCGAATGCAAAATCGTTCTCGTACGGCTCGGCGGGCATCGGCACGCCGATGCATCTGTCGGGGGAATTGCTCAACATGCTGACCGGCCTGCACATGGTCCACATTGCTTACAACGGCGGTGGGCCGGCCACTGCGGCCTTGCTGGGCGGGCAGGAAATCAAATTCGGGTTCATTGGCATGGGGCCTGCGATACCGCACGTGAAAGCGGGACGCGTGCGGGCGCTCGCAATCTCCATCGCGCGCCGTTCGGCGCTGCTGCCGGATGTGCCCACCATGGTCGAACTGGGCTACAAGGATTTCGATACCAGCATATGGTTTGCTTTTTTCGTGCCCGCGAACACGCCGAAGTACGTCGTTGCCAGATTGAACGGCGAGCTCGTGCGTATATTGAAGAACAAGGAGATGAACGACTTTCTGCTGAATACCGGAGTGGAAGTCGCGCCGGGCACGCCGGAAGAGCTGGCGCGTACGGTCAAGGAGGACGCGGCGCGCTACGGCAAGGTCATCAAAGCGGCGAACATTCAACCCGAGTAAAGGACGAGATAGCAACATGAAACTCGCATGGATAGGACTAGGCGTGATGGGTTACCCGATGGCCGGGCATCTCGCGCGCGCGAAGCATGAGCTCACGATCTACAACCGCACGCGCGCGAAAGCAGATCAGTGGGTGAAAGAATATGGTGGCCGCTCGGTTGCGACGCCGCGCGAAGCGGCCGACGGCGCCGACATCGTGTTCTCGTGTGTCGGCAACGACCACGATTTGCGCGCGGTGACGCTGGGGAAGGACGGCGCCTTCGCCAGCATGAAAAAGGGCGGCCTTTATATCGATCACTCGACTGTGTCGGCGGACGTCGCGCGCGAGCTCGAGAAGTCCGCGCGGGCCGCCGGCTTTGGTTTCCTCGATGGCCCGGTATCGGGCGGGCAGGCCGGGGCGGAAAAAGGCATTCTCACGGTGATGGTCGGCGGCGACGCCCAGGCGTTCGCAATCGCGCAACCCGTGATGGCGCATTACGGCCGCGCCGTAACGCTGATGGGGTCGGTTGGCGCGGGCCAGCTGACCAAGATGGTGAACCAGATTGCGATCGTCGGCCTCGTGCAGACGCTCGCTGAAGGGCTCAACTTCGCGACGCGCGCGGGGCTGGATGCGAAGAAGGTGATCGAAGTGATTTCGAAAGGGGCCGCGCAATCGTGGCAGATGGAAAACCGCGGCCCGACCATGGTAGACGACAAATTCAACTTCGGCTTCGCGACGGACTGGATGCGCAAAGACCTGCAGATCTGCCTCGACGAAGCGCGCCGCAATGGCGCCCTGCTGCCGATCACGGCGATCATCGAGCAGTATTACGGCAAGCTGCAGGAAAAAGGGCACGGCCGGCTCGATTCCTCCGCGCTGATGAAACTGCTGACGGAGAAATAAGGGCAGGCGCCGCGGCCTTATCGCCCCATGCGGTTGGCAACGCCCGCTAAGGCGACCGCGAGCGCTGCACTACCCAATGTTTTAAATAGTTTCGGATGCTCCGCGTAATACCCGCCGACTCTGTCGACGATGCCGGGGTCGTGTTGTTCGGCGTGCGCAGCCATCGTTTTTGCATCCTCAGGCGTCACCTGTGGAGCCTGGGCTGGCGTCACCTGCGCAGCCCCGCCGGCGCCCGGCAAAGCCAGCCGACCGAGAAGTCCGCCACCCAGCGAAGCGAGCACGCCTGGACAGGTTGTGCAGCAACCAGGCTTCGGCCCTGAAGCAGGCGCGGTTGCGCGAATCGGCTCGCCACGGCATGATGGCCGGCGCAGAAAAAAACGCACTCAATCCCAAAGTGAATGGGTAAGCATGGAAGTGCTTGTGATGGAAAATTAATGGCAATGACCAAACTCACGCCGCTGCCGGCTGCCACTGTTACGCTGATTCGCGACGGCGCGCAGGGCCTCGAAGTGCTGATGATGAAACGCAATATGCAATCGGGGTTCGTGCCCGGGCGCTATCTGTTTCCCGGCGGTGCGGTCGATGCGGCTGACGCCCATAGGGACATCTACACACGCTGCAAAGGGCTGGACGACGCGACGGCTTCGAAACGGCTGGGCACTGCGTCAGGCGGGCTCGCCTACTGGGTAGGGGCCATTCGCGAATCGTTCGAAGAATCGGGGCTGCTGCTCGCGCACACCGAGGACGGCAAACCGATCGCTCATGCGCGCGCCGCTGAACTCGCGCAACATCGCAACGCAGTCGCCAAAGGCGAGCTTGCATTCGATACGCTGCTGCGCAACGAAGGCCTGGCGCTCGAAGTCGATGCGCTCGTTTATTTTGCGCACTGGATCACGCCGCCGGGCGCGCCGCGCCGTTACGACACGCGCTTCTTTGCGGCGTACGCGCCGGCAGGGCAGGAGCCCGCGCATGACAATGAGGAAACCATAGAGAGCGTGTGGATGAGCCCGCGCGAAGGCGTTGAACGTCACGAGGCGGGCACTTTCAAATTGATGACGCCGACAATCCACACGTTGAGACTTTTTGCGAAATATACGACGGCAGACGAATTGCTCACCGCGCTGCGCGCGCTGCCCGACGTTCCCTGCATGGCGCCGCGAATCGACAAGACCGGCCGCCGCCTGCTTCCCGGCGAGCCCGGCTACAACGAACTGCCCGCGGACTGATTATGGAACAGCGCACGATCGTCCCCGGTGAAGTCGTCGAGCTGAGCCCGCTCGTGCGCCGCGTCACCGCGCCCAATCCCGGCATGATGACGGGGCCGGGCACCAATGCTTATCTCGTCGGCACTACACAGCTCGCGCTGATCGATCCCGGTCCCGAGAGCGAATCGCATCGCGACGCGATACTCAAGGCGGCCGATGGCCGCTTGCGCTGGATTCTGTGCACGCATACGCATCGCGATCATTCGCCGGGTGCGGCCGCGCTGAAAAAGGCGACCGGTGCTGAAGTCATCGGCATGCCTGCGCCGCAGTACGACAATCAGGACACGGACTTCGCGCCCGACCGCATTCTCGAGAACGGCGAAGTGCTTGACTGCGGCGACTTCAAGCTGCGTGCGGTGCATACGCCCGGCCACGCGTCCAACCACCTGTGCTATCTGCTCGATCGCGAGAAGCTGCTTTTCACCGGCGATCACGTGATGCAGGGCTCGACCGTCGTCATCAGTCCGCCCGACGGCGACATGGTCGCCTACCTCAAGTCGCTCGAATCGCTGCTCGCTCTCGACATCGCTCGCATCGCCCCGGGGCACGGTCACCCAATCGAGAAAGCGCACGCCGAAGCAAAGCGCCTGATTTCGCATCGATTGAAACGCGAGCAGATAGTCGTCGACGCATTCGAGAAAAAAAATCCCGCGACGCTCGATGAGCTTCTGCCTATCGTATATGCAGATGTGTCACCCAGGCTGCATCCGGTCGCGCGGCGCTCGTTGCATGCTCATTTGCTCAAGCTCGCGTACGACGGGCGGGTGGAGGAGCAGGGCGGGCAATGGAAATTACGGACTTAGTCAGGTCGCGTTGAGTCGAGCGGGCTTTTGACGCCGCGCCCGATGAGCTATCCTGAGCACTTCCCCAAGAGGTGCAGAACGACTAACCGCGGCTCGGACGGCTGTAAACGCCGCCAAAGTAGCCTTGGGCGAGCGCGGCCCTCCCTGGTGGACCAACGGCGCAAAGGACTTCAATCGGTATTTGGTCAAGAACACACCATACGCAGACTGGTACGCCGGCGTTGAGGTACTGCAGGCCAGGCAATTCGGGTGCACCCGAAGGATGGACTTAAACGTTATCCTTAGCGATTCCATGGGCCTCCTGCCTGCCTCTTAGAATGCAAACGACCATGATTTCGCAATTTTTCGAAGTTCAAATCAAAGAAGGGCAGGTCAACCGCTATCTGGATCTCGCGGCTTCGTTGAGACCCTCCCTTGACGCCATGGGCGGCTGTCTCTTCATCGACCGCTTCAAAAGTTTGAATCGCAAGAATCTCCTGCTCTCCTATCAGATATGGCAGGACGAGGGATCAATGGTCGCGTGGCGCGTCGATGCCAAGCACCATACGGTTCAAGAGGCAGGCCGCGAGAAGGTCTTCGACGATTACCGCATTCGCATCGCACAGGTCATCCACGAGGAGCGCCCCGGAAAAGCGGCGTGGCGTCCCGAGCGCCTGAATCCGTATAACGATCCCAGGAGGCGGCCGCCGACTTTTGCGGTTGCATCGGAGTCCCGGAGTGCGGAACTGCCGGTTCAAACGCCGTGGACACGCGACGTGTTCGAGAGCGTCTACAGACCCGGAATTTTTGCTCATCTTGTTGACGTGCCGTCCGCTGATGCCGGCATCGCCTTTGGCGGGAATTTTTTTGCAGATTCGACGACAGAATATTTTCGAGTATTCGAGGTCGTGCGCGATTACGGCATGTTCGATCGCGCTGAGGCGCCGCAGTATTACCCGCCTGTAGCGAGACCGGTGCAGTGAGGCGGAGTTCACCCGCATAACAAAAACGAGGAGAACCATGGAAGCGCAGTTTTTTGGAAAATCCATTGCCGTATCACTGTTGACGTTGATCGCGTGTCTTGCGCACGCGCAGCAGTATCCGTCCAAGCCTGTGCGCGTCGTTGTGCCATTTGCTCCCGGCGGCGGCAGCGACATCACCGCCCGCCAGTTCTCGAATAAGCTCTCCGAGTACCTCGGCCAGCAGTTTGTAGTCGATAACCGCGGTGGCGCCGGCGGGCTCATCGGTATGGAACAAACTACGAAGGCGCCAGCGGATGGCTACACCCTCATGATGATGTCGGGCAGCTTCTCGGCGACGTCGGCCGTGCAACGACCGGCTTTCGACCCGATCAACAGCATCGTCGCGGTCGCGGAATTTGGCTACACCCCCTTCGTGCTGGCCGTGCATCCTTCGCTGCCGGCGAAGTCAGTCAAGGAGTTGATCGCGCTTGCCCGCTCGACCAGGGGCGG
>JANYDM010000202.1 GCA_025363575.1 Betaproteobacteria bacterium
GGGTGATTGGGTGATTGGGTGATTGGGTGATTGGGTGATTGGGTGATTGGGTGATTGGGTGATTGGGTGATTGGGTGATTGGGTGATTGAGTGATTGAGTGATTGGGTGATCCAGACTCACCCCTAGACTCAATCACTCAATCATCGGACCACCCACCCGCCCGCAGCGCCATCGGCGCCGCAGTCAGTGCATCGTCATGGGAAAGTTGATGACGCCGCCGAAATCGGACAGAAACTCATCGACGTGGTCGGGCGACGGATCTTCGCCCAGCGCGCCCAGCATGGACTCGCGAAATTTGTCGGCGACATCACCCTCGAAATACGTGCCGCGGCTCGACTGCTTGTCGACCACCTCGTACCCGTGTTGCCCCGGGTACTCGACTACGTAGTAGTTGTCGCTGTTGTAAACGATGTTCATAAGTCCATTAACGGCCGAAATCCATTTTGGTTGAATCGTTGATGTGATGGATCTCACACTGCCTGCATCCGTTTGTCCGCTGTAGCCCGTAATCGTTGATGGGGTTAGCAGCAGCAATTTTCAAGCCAACTTCGCCGCACGCCGGCGCGACAGCGCAATTCCGAGCAAAATCAGCGCCAAACCTGCGAATGCGGCGTCGTCTGGTTGTTCGCCCATGAGAAATATTCCCGATAACAGTGCAATTATGGGTGACAGATAGTTGACGATAGCCATGAACGTCGGACCGGCCGCAGCGATCAACCGGAAGTACAAGATGGTCGCCAGTGCCGTCGGGCCTACCCCCAGCCACAGAATGGCGGCCACCGCACCCGGACTCGGCATGTCAGCGGGTGGAAAATCCAGGATTAGCGCGACCGGCGCCATCAGGACGCTGGCTACCAGAAGGACGGCCGTCGATGCGACGAGAAAATCGGCCGCAATCGTGCGGCGCGCGAGTACGCTGTTGGCCGCATAACAAAGCGCGCCGCCCAGCACCGCGGCCTGCGCCATTATCCTGCCATGCGTGCCGCCCACGCCCGCGAGCGCGGCAGGCCCCATTAAAACGACGACACCCGCGAAGCCGACCGCGAACCCGGCCACGCGTGCGACATTCATGCGCTCGCCAGGGACTAAAAAATGCGCCAGCAGCATGGTTGCCAATGGCATGATGGAAATCAGGATGCCGGCGAGCGCGCTGTCTATATATTGCTGGCCCCAGGCGATCAGGTAAAAGGGCAGGCAGTTGCCGAGAATGGCGAGCGCGATAAACGGCAACCAGCGCGGTCCCGGCGGCGGCAGCGCGAGGCCGCGCGCGCGCATGACGACGTACAGAATCGCGGCGCCAGTGACCAGGCGCGCAGCGACCAGCGTCGCCGGCGCGATCGTTGCGACGCCGATCTTCATGAACATGTACGCCGAGCCCCACATTGCGACCAGCGCAAGCAACAGGCTCCAGTTACGGAATGCCATCGTGTTCATGCGCACATGCGCGCCGGTATAAGGGACATCGCGTTATGGTCTCCGATTCTCAAATCAGCGGCAATGAATACATTACAAAAATGCGCGTCGTTTGCGCTTGCATATTCGCTTGTGTGGCTGCGCTGCCCTCCGCCGGCCTCGCACAAACGGTGCCCGACCCCGATGCCGCGCAGTTCCCGCCGCCCGCGCCGCGCAGTTCGGCCGCCGCACGCAAGCTCACGCCCGTGCAGACGATCGACGAATTGCGGCGCGGCGGCTACGTGATTTACTTTCGCCATACGTCGACGGATTTTTCGCGGAACGACGCGCAATCGAGAAGCTTTGACGATTGCGCGCACCAGCGCAATCTGACCGCTGCGGGCCGCGCGCAAGCGCGCGCGATCGGCGCGGCAGGGCGCGAACTGAAGCTGCCGATAGATAAAGTGGTGGCGAGCCCCATGTGCCGCACGATGGAGACCGCGCGGCTGGCATTCGGTGCGGCCGAGCCGGTAGCCGAGATGCGCGGCGCCGCCGTGCCCGTTAACGACCCTGGCCGCTATGCGGCGCTAAAGAACGTGTTTGCGACGCCGTATCCTCGCGGCGGCAACCTGGTCGTCGTCAGTCATGGCAATCCGTTTTATGGCGCCGCCGGCCCGCCCTATCTCGCCGAAGGCGAAGGCGCGGTGATTCGCGGCCTGGGCGACGGCGACTTCGAAGTCATCGCGCGCATCCGCGTCGCCGACTGGCCGGCGCTTACCGCAGCGCGCTAGGCGCCGTTGCGGTTACTTCTGCGGAATCCCGATGTAACCGTTCTCCAGGCCATCCACGATTTCCGCGACCGGCTTCACGTAGGTCGGCGGCGTTTTGCCGGCGGCCTCCGCTTCCTTCCATTTCTGGTAGCCGAAATTGGCGCTCATGAGCTTGTCAGTCCGGCCGGCGAGCTTGACGACGCTCTTGTCGAGCGCGTCCTTGGTGAAGGGCAGCGGGCTCATCGATGAAAACGCGCGGCCCGACGGATGCTGGACGCGCACGTCCTGCAAGCCGATGAACACGACCTGCCCGAGCTTGCTCGTATTGTCGATGCGCAGAATCATCAGCGTCGATTTCGGTTCCTGCGGGCGCGTCTTGTAATTCCAGATCTGGCCGATTTCGTAAGTTTCTGCGCGGGCGGCGGCGGCAGCACCGACCAGAAGGCAAAAAGTCAACAGGCGCAGGAGGGGTTTGAGCATCCGTTTATCCGGTCGGGTTTGCGCAGTTTTGTTGGAGATTCGCCCGCAGTCTGTGCAAACGTATGACGGGTGTCAAGGCGGGTCCGACGTACGGCGCAATTGCGCGGTTCACCGGCAGACGCGCCGCACGCCGCGGCCCGTGCACCGCTATAATGTCGCCTCCCCCGTCCAACGATAATTCTATTCATGCTGCTTTTCGCTTGTACCATTTTCACAAGCGCGTTCCTGCTGTTCCTCGTCCAACCCATCGTCGCCAAGCAAATTCTGCCGTGGTTCGGCGGCTCGGCCGCGGTATGGACCACGTGTCTGGTGTTCTTCCAGGTCGCGCTGCTGGCGGGCTACGCTTATTCCGACTTCACGACGCGCAAATTGAAGCCGCGCACGCAGGCCATAGTGCACATTGTCCTGCTGCTCGCGAGCCTCGCCGTGCTGCCGATCATTCCGGACGCCGCGTGGAAGCCCGCCGGCGACGAAGACCCGGGCCTGCGTATCCTGGGCCTGCTGATCGCGACCATCGGCCTGCCGTATTTTCTGCTGGCGACGACCGGCCCTCTGGTGCAGGCCTGGTTCGCGCGCACTTTCCCGAGCAGCACGGTCTACCGCCTGTTCGCTCTGTCGAATCTCGCTTCGATGCTCGCGCTGATTTCGTATCCATTCGCACTGGAGCCCTGGGTGACGACCGCAGCGCAGGCGGGCTCCTGGTCCATTGGCTACGCGGTATTCGCCGCGCTGTGCGCTGGCAGCGCGCTCTACAGCCTGCGCGCGGCAGCGACTCCGGGAGCAGCCAAGCCCGCCGCCGGCAGCGACGATGCGCCGGCGCCCGGACGCTTCGATCTTTTCATGTGGCTCGCGCTGTCGGCCATGGGCTCGTGGATGCTGCTGGCGATCAGCAATCACATCACGCAGAACATCGCGTCGATCCCGTTCCTGTGGCTGGCGCCGCTCACGCTGTATCTGCTCACATTCATCCTGTGTTTCGAAAGCGATGGCTGGTACCAGCGCACCTGGCTGCTCGGCCCGACCGCAGTGCTGCTCGGCCTTTGCGCGTGGGGACTGCAGACCAGCGACATTACGCTCGACCTCAAGACGGCTCTGCCGCTATATCTCGCCGGCCTCTTCATGTTCTGCATGTTCTTTCACGGCGAACTCGCGAAAATGCGCCCGGCGCCGCGCCACCTGACGCGCTTTTACCTGATGATTTCGCTTGGCGGCGCGCTCGGCGGCATGTTCGTCGGCCTCGTGGCACCGCGGATTTTCCCGACCTATTACGAGCTCGGGCTCGGCTTTGTGGTGGCGGCGATTCTTGCCACGCTGGCGCTGCGCAAGCTGCCGTTCTTCGTCTGGATATTGCCGCTCGCGCTGGCCGGCATCTGCGGCTCTTTCTGGAACAAGCAGGTGGAGCAGCTGCGCGAGGACACGCGCGTGATGACGCGCAATTTTTACGGCACGCTGCGCGTCAAGGACGTGGGCGACACGCGCCGGCTGATCCATGGCGTGATATTGCACGGCGAGCAGTCGCTGAAGCCCGAGCGCCGCCGCGAAGCCACCACGTACTACGGCCCGGACAGCGGCGTCGGTCTCGCGATAAAGAATACCCAGCAGAAAAATCAACGTGTCGGCATCATCGGCCTCGGCAGCGGCACGCTGGCGGTCTATGGCAAGCCCGGCGACACCTATCACTTCTACGACATCAACCCGCAGGTCGTGACGATCGCCCGGTCCGAATTCACATATCTGTCGGACAGCCAGGCGACGCTGGAAATCAGTCTCGGCGACGCGCGCCTGAGCCTGGAGCGCGAAGCGCCGCACGAATTCGACGTGCTGGTGATCGATGCTTTCTCGAGCGACTCGATCCCGGTGCACCTCATCACGAAAGAAGCGATGGCCGTGTACCTGAAACACGTCAAGCCGGACGGCGCTATCGTCTTCCACGTCACCAACCGTTTTCTGAAGCTCGCGCCGGTGGTCAAGAAAATCGCCGACGATCTCGGCTTGCACACGGCGCTGATCGTCGATGAAGCAGATGAGTCCGTGTTCTCCAAGACCGACTGGGCCATCGTCACGCGCAACAGGGCGCTGGTCGACAGCGAGGCGATTGCATCGAAAACGACGGCGATCGATGTCATACCGGGCCTGCGCGTGTGGACCGACGACTTCAACAACCTGTTCCAGATTCTGAAGTAGCGCCGCGTCGGTTAAACTAAGCCCTCTTTCACGGGGGATCCGGGTAATGTCGATTCAGGCCATGATGCGCCGCTGTCTGCCGGCCATGTTCGTCGCGCTAGGCTGCGCGAACGCGGGCGCAGCGACGCAGCCCCTGCCGGATATCCTGCGTCAGGCGATGCCGACGCTGGCGCCGCTGATCAGCCAGGTCACGCCGGCGGTGGTCAACATTTCCGTGCAGTCGCGCACGGCGCAGGACAACAACCCGCTGCTGCGCGACCCGCTCTTCCGGCGTTTTTTCAATATCCCCGAGCGCCCGAACCGCGAAGTGGCGGCCGGCTCCGGCGTCATCATCGACGCGCAGCAAGGCATAGTGCTCACGAATCATCACGTCATCAAGGATGCCGTGCAGGTGCGCGTCACGCTGAAAGACCGGCGACAGTTCGCGGCCAAGCTCATCGGCGCCGACCCGGCCACCGACATCGCAGTCCTCAAAATCGAGGCGGCTAATCTCACCGCGCTCAAACTCGGCGACTCCGACCAGCTGGCGGTCGGCGATTTCGTCGTCGCGATCGGCAATCCATTCGGCATCGGGCAAACCGTGACGTCGGGGATCGTCAGCGCGCTCGGCCGCACCGGGCTCAACGTCGAAGGCTACGAGGATTTCATTCAGACCGACGCATCGATCAATCCGGGCAATTCAGGCGGTGCGCTGATCAATCTGCGCGGCGAGCTGGTCGGCATCAACAGCGCAATCATCGGGCCGTCCGGCGGCAACGTCGGCATCGGTTTCGCGGTGCCGGTCAATATGGCGCACGCCGTCGTCAATCAGATTGTGCGCTTCGGCGAAGTGCGGCGCGGCCGCTTCGGCATCGACATCGAAGACCTGACGCCCGACTCCGCCGTCACGTTGAAGACGCCGACTGCCGAAGGCGCAATCGTCAGCAACGTGCAGGCCGATTCGCCGGCGGGCAAGGCGGGCCTGCGCCGCGGCGACGTCGTGCTCGGCTTCAATGGCCGCGCCATAAGGAGCGGGCCCGATCTGCGCAACCGGCTCGCGCTGACGCCGATCGACGAGGAAATCGAGCTCACGTTCTGGCGCGACGGCCGGCGGCAGAACATCAAGGCGCGCATCGCAGCTCCGGAGGCGCAGGCCGCGGTCGAAGGCGAAGCAGTGACGCAGCTCGCCGGCCTCAAGATCGCGAACCTCGACCGCGCCAATCCGCAGTTCGGACGCATCGAAGGCGTGCTGGTGGTCGCGATAGAAAATGGCAGCGCCGCGGCCGGCTTGGGATTGCGCCCGGGTGACGTGATCGCCGCGATCAACCGTCAGCGCGTGCGCAACACCAACGAATTTCTGGCCGCTCTGCGCGGCGTCGAGCGCGGCTTCACGATGACGGTAGTGCGCGGCGACTTCGTGCTGACTTTCACTTTGCGCTAGCGGCCTCAACGCGCCGGAGCAGTTATCAAACGCAACACTACTCGAGAGAGGCATTCCATGGAAACCACCGTCAACGGGCTCAAAATAAACTACGAAATCGCGGGCGTCGGCCCCTGGCTCACGCTGTCGCACTCGCTCGCGTGCGACCTGCACATGTGGGACGAGCAGATGGAAGCGCTGACGAAAAGCTACAAAGTGCTGCGCTACGATACGCGCGGCCACGGCAAAAGCGCGGCGCCCGCCGGCGCCTACACGCTCGAGCAGCTCGCCGGCGATGCCCATGGTTTATTGAATGCGCTCGGCATCCAGCGCACGCACTGGGCCGGCCTGTCGATGGGCGGCATGATAGGCCAGACATTCGCCCTCAAGTATCCGGGCGTGTTCCAGAGCATGGTGCTCGCCGACACTACGAGCCGCTATCCGGCCGAAGCCGCGCCGGTGTGGGCCGACCGCATCAAAACCGCGCAGGCCAAGGGCATGGACGCGATAGTAGACGGCACGCTCGCGCGCTGGTTTACCGCGCCCTACCTCGCAACCAATCCACCGGGCGTCGCGCGCGTGCGCGCTTCCATCCTCGCCACGCCGGTCGCGGGCTTCGCCGGCTGCTGCCACGCGATCCCGCAGATCAATCTCACGCACCGGCTGAAGGAAATCGCGAGCCCGACGCTGGTCATCGTCGGCGAGCAGGACCCGGGAACGCCGGTGGCCATGGCGCGCGAAATACACGAAGCGAAACCCGGCTCCGAGCTCGTGATCATTCCGTCGGCGGCGCACCTGTCGAACATTGAACAGGCGCAGCCGTTCACCAATGCGCTGCTCGGGTTTCTGCAGAAGCACTGAATAAAAAAGCCGTCCCGCAAAAACGGGACGGCTTCATTCAACGGCTGCCGGCGGCGAGGCCGGCGTTATCAGCTTTTTCTGCCGGCCGGCTTGGCCGGCGCTTTCTTCTTCGGCTGATGCGGGCGCGTATTGCCGTAAGAGCCTTTGAAGGTCTTGCCTTTGCCTGTGCGCTTATCGCCTTTTCCCATGGTGTCTCTTTCCCGATTGTTTTTTGGAGGAATCCCAGCGCGCACGATAGACACATTGCGCGCCGTGGTCAACGGCTGCGTCGGCTATTTACGCGGCGCCGCGCGGTTGTTGATGATTGCGCCGGCGAACAGCACCGCCGCATTCGAGATAAAAACGGCGGCGAAACCGAGTGCCGAGCCGATGCCGCCGAAGACCAGCGGTATTGTCACGTGCGCGAGATTGTTGACGGTGACACGTATGCCGGCGGCCTCGCTGGTGCGTCCGGCGGGGGCGAGGTTGTAGATGAGGTTCATCGACAGGGGCTGGCCGGTGCCCAGGCCCAGGCCGAGCAGAAACGAAATCGCGGCCAATGCCCAAGCGTTGCGGAAAAACGGAAACAGGAAATAGGCGACGCTCGCGACCAGTATCGCCACGGTCAATATGCGGATCTCGTCGTGCTCCTTCATCATGCGCGGCAGAAAGATGCGGATCACCAGCGTCGCCGCCGAGAATGTCGCCAGTATCATGCCGATCGCCGAGGCCGACAGGCCCGCGCTATGCGCGTAGACCGGCATGTAGAAGTTGTATAAGTCCCAGGCGCCCGACATGAAGCCGCTGGCGATGAATATGCGGCGCAGCGAAGGTATGCGCAGCAGGTCGAGCACGCTTCGCCCCGGCTCTTTGCCCGCATCGGCTGCCGGCCGCGGTATCAGGTCGGCGCGCCAGGTCTGCGCGAGCAGCGAGGCCAGCAGCGCCAGCGACAGCACCACCAGCGCGTTGCGAAAGCCCAGATAGTCGATCGAAAAGCCCGCCACCATGGGCCCGAGAAAACTCGCGATCGAAAAGCCGACGCTCAGCAGGCTGTAATTGCGGCCGCGGTCTTGCGAATTGCCCACGGCGCCGGTGACGCCCTGCACGGCAACGAAAAAAAACATGAACGACGAGCCAAGCAGCAGCGCCGTGACATACAGGGTCGCCAGACCCGGCAGCACGACCGGCAGCGCCAGTCCCAGCAACAAGCCGGCGGTCCCCGCGAGCATCGGCAGTCGCGCGCCCACGCGGTCGATGAGCTTGCCCGCGAAGATCGCGAACAGCAGCGGGCACAGCGCGTAAAACGAGACCAGCACGCCGATCGCGAACGGATTGGCGCCAAGGTCGATTGCATAGAGCGAGAACACGACGCGGCTGCCGGTAAAGGCCGCGTGATTGAGTATGCACAACAGGACGATCAGGTGGATGGCCATCGACGGCGCGTGCCCGTTTTTTTGCGCCGTGCGCTGCGGCATTCGGCCAGGCCGCTATTTTAATTCCTTTCGCCCGGGCGGGCGTGAGCGGGCCGCCGCGCTAGTCGGGTGCGGCGCCGGACGCGCGCACAATCTCGCCCCACTTCCTGCTTTCCTTGACGATGAACTCGGCGTACTGCTGGGGGCCGCTCGGCATCGGGTACGAACCGACAGTGGCGAAACGCTCGACGACATCAGGGGCCGCCAGTACTCGCTGCATTACCTTGGAGAGCCGGTCGACGACAGGTTGCGGAATCCCGGCGGGCCCGGACAGCCCGTACCAGACGCCGTCTTCGAGGCCCGGGTAACCCGCTTCCGCCATCGTCGGCACGTCCGGAAAAATCGCGAAGCGCTTTTCACTCATGGCGGCAAGCGCCCGCAGGCGCCCCGACTTGATCTGGCCGATCAGCGACGGCAGGCCGTCCATCATCATGTGCACCTGGCCGGCGGCGAGATCGATCACCGCGGGCCCGCTGCCCTTGTACGGCACGTGAGTCATCACGGCGCCGGTCTTGATCTTGAACTGCTCGCCGAAGATCTGCGGCGCGCTGCCGTTGCCGGACGAGCTGAACAGGTATTTGCCAGGGTTGGCTTTCGTCAGCGCGACGAATTCCCTGACCGTCTTTGCCGGCACGTCCGCGTTGATCGCCATCATCGCGGGAATCAGCGAGACGCCCGAGATATGCGTGAAACTCTTCATCGCGTCGTACGGCAGGTTTTTGTAGAGCACCGGCGCCGCGCCGTGCGTGGTGCTCGAGCTCAGTATCAGCGTATAGCCATCCGGGGTCGCTTTCGACACGTACTCGCACGCGATAATGCCGCCTGCCCCGGGGCGCCCTTCGACTACTACGTTCTGGCCGAGAAATTCGGCGAGCTTGGCGGCCACCACGCGTCCGGTGAAATCCGCGGCGCCGCCCGGCGGCACCGAGATCACCAGACGCAGCGGTCGCTGTGGAAAAGCGTCGGCCGCCAGCGCTTGCACGGCGACGCACGATAGAAGACAAACACACGAGGCAAACAGTCGTTTCATCGCGGCCACTCCCCAGGCACAAATACAACAGTTAACGCAAGCAGCGTACCAGTCCGCAAAAAAAGCTCCGGCGCGCGTCAGGCCGCCGGCGGATAGCGCTTGCGCAAATCATCGGCGCCGGCGTTGACCGTATAGACATCGAGGATCTCAGTCTCTTCGCCGAGTATCTCGAACATGTGCACCGCATTGCCCGGGATGTGCACGATGGCGCCCGCCATTGCGACCTGCTCGGCCTCACCCATCGTCACGCGCACGCCGCCGCGCAAAATCATCGAGACCTGCTCGGCCGGATGAAAATGCGGCTTGCCGCGCGAGTTTGCACGCACCACCACGCGCGTCAGCATCACCTGATCGCCGACCCACGTCTGGCGCGTGGTCCCTGCGTGAGTGGTCTGAGCCGGATCGGAAACCGCTTCGGCCGGTATTGTTTTCCAGTCGGTTACTGTCGGCGCCTTGCCGAGCTGGCCCGCCACCCAATCGTAGTAATCCATTACACGTATCTCCCGTTAATTGCCCGAATTTGACCTGGTGCCCGCGCTACGGCGATTTGCACCCGGCCTCTACAAACGGCCCGGTCGCGTGCATGACCGCACCACCGCGGTGCTCACGGCTTCTTTTCCAGCGCGGATATCCGTTCATCAACGGCGCAGTGATGTGCGGGCTCGTCGCCGCGTTCGCGTCCACGCGGCAGCCGGCGCACCATCGCTTCGAACGCAGGATACGACGCGCACAGCTCCTGCATGATCGCGTCCGGCAGCCGCAGTCCCGCCACTTGGGCCATGCGCCTGATTTCTTCAGGCGTGGAAGGCGGCAAATCCTTGAGCGTCTGCGCGCCGGGTTGGCGCTCCACGAAAGAACGTGTCATTGGATCATCCCTTCAGTCGGATGGCGGGTATGCCAGTCGCTCAGCTGCTGATAAGCGTGCCCCACGCGCAATAGCAGCGGTTCGGCAAAATGCGCGGCTGCGAGCTGCAGGCTCAATGGCAGTCCGTCGCCACTGAAGCCGCACGGTATGTTCATTGCCGGGCCGCCGCCGATATTGAACGGCGTCGTGATGTTGGGCGGACGCAGGAATTTATCGAGCTCGGTGGGACGCGCCGGATCGGCGGGCGTCATCCAGCCTGCGGTAGCAAGCACGTCGTATTCGCCGAACGCGCGCGCGAGCTCGCGCGCCAGCCACAGCCGCTGGCGCAGCGCCTGAAAATAATCCTCGGCGCGGATCAGCGCACCTGACAGAACCTTGTTGCGGAACATCAGGCCGAAATCCTGCGGACGAGTACGGAACTCGTGCTCGTACGCGCTGAACATCTCGGTGATGGAGATCGTGGTCTTGCAGTCCTGATAGACGAGCAGTTCGGAGAGCCTGATCTCCTCGACGATAGCGCCCGCATCCGCAAGGACCTGCAACGCCTGCGCGACTGCCGGCGCCACGTCGGGATGGCAGCGCTCGTCGCCGTCGTACCAGTGGCGCACCCAGCCTATGCGCACGGCACGCACACCGCCTGCGAGATCGCGCAGGTAATCGGCCGGCGCGTGCTTAACACTGCTGATATCGCCGTCGTCGTAGCCGGCGATCGCCCCGAGCACGATGGCCGCGTCTTCGACCGTGCGCGTCAGCGGCCCGCAGGTATCGAACGTGAACGTGTTAGGCAGCACGCCGCGCCGGCTTACGAGCCCGTAGGTCGGTTTCAGCCCGACGATGCCGCAGTTGGCAGCCGGCATGCGGATAGAGCCGCCCGTATCGCTGCCGATCGCAGCGGGCAGCAGGCCTGCCGCCACTGCCGCGCCGGGACCGCTGCTCGTGCTGCCCGGCAGATAGCTTTTTTTCCACGGATTCATCGCCGGCGGCCACGGCAGGTCCCACGACGGCCCGCCATGTGCGAGCTCGTACGTCGTCAGCTTGCCGAACAGCAGGCCGCCGGCCTTATTCATCTTCGTCTCGACAGCGGCATCAAACTGCGGAATATTGTGCTGCAGAATTTTCGACTGACCCGTCGTCAGCACACCCGCGGTGTTGATGATGTCTTTCAGGCCGTACGGGATTCCCGCCAGCTCACCGGCACCGCTGCCCCGCACGAATTGCTCTTCCACCGTGCGCGCACGCGCCAGCGCGATTTCAGGCGTCGGCGTAACGAAGCAATGCAGACTGCTCTCGTATTTTTCGATACGCGCGAACAGATCCTGCACGACTTCAACCGGCGAAATGGCGCGCGCCCGATACAGGCGCTGCAAGTCGGCGACGGTCGCGTAGTCGGGCGCGCGCTGCGCGCCCGGTGCGGCCGTTCGTTGCGGCGCCGGTATAGTCACTGCTTGACGCCGTCAAACACCAGCTTGCGGTGCGCGAATTTCCACGCGGTGTTTTCGCGCTTGATCGTGTCCGTATAGACGCCGGCGTGGGTCGCGTGCGGCAGTGTGCCCGGCTCGCCATTGTAGCCGAACAGGTAGCAGCGGCCGCGGATGGTGTCGGCATCGATCTGCTCCAGATGAATGCTGCCGTTCCAGTGGCGGCGGTAAAGATGTTTGCGAGTCGCGTAGTCCTTCTTTTTATACTCGACCAGCGCAGTGCGGCCTATGACGTCATAGGTGCCGTGCTGCTCGCCATGCTCCGTAAAGCAGCTCGCGTACCATTCGGCATCGCCGGCATCGCTGGCAAGGTTGTACGCGGAATAAAGATTGAGAATTTCGACATAAGCCGCTGGATCTACCGAAAACTTTTGCATGTGCGCTCCATCGCAGTGAACACGCGTCCGGCAATTGAAAACGCGGGGCGCCGGAGTATTTTAGGCGTTTGGCGGCAGCGCGAAATAGTGCACGGAAAATAATCCGCCATCGTCGCTCCAGACGTCGCACGGGAGATAGCCGGCGGCGCGGCCAAGGTCCTGCATTTCCGCGATATCGTATTTGTACGAGTTCTCGGTATGCAGGGTTTCGCCGGCGTGGAACTCGAACGCGCGGCCGGCCACGATTACGCGCTGCGTCTTGAGGCTTTCCAGGTGCATCTCGATGCGCCCGCGTTCGACGACGTAGCGTGCGCGGTGACGAAACGCGTGCGGATCGAAGTCGCCGCCGAGCTCACGGTTGATATGCCGCAGCACGTTCAGATTGAATTCCGCCGTCACGCCTTGCGCATCGTTGTAGGCGGCGTTGAGCACCGCCGGGGGTTTTTTCAGGTCGACGCCGATCAAGGCGCCGCCGCCGGCGCCCAGCACTGGCGCCCAGCGCACCAGGAAGTCGCGTGCGTCGGCCGGCGTGAAGTTGCCTATTGTAGAGCCGGGAAAATAGAGCAGGCGGCGCGCCGCAGCGAGTTCGGCCGCCGGCAGCACGACCTCGCGCGCGAAATCGGCGCGCAAAGCGGCGATCTTCATGGCAGGAAATGCCTGCGCCAGCGCGTTGCACGATTGCTCGAGCTGTTCGCGCGCGATATCGACTGCTGCAAATGCGCGCGGCCGCAATTCATCGAGCAGCGCGCGCGCTTTCTCGCTGTTGCCGCAGCCGATCTCGATCAATGCGCAATCGGATCCCAGGGCGACAGCCATTGCGGGCGCGTGCTTGCGCATGAGCGCAAGCTCGGTGCGCGTCGGATAGTATTCCGGCAGCGCGCAGATCGCATCGAACAGCTCGCAGCCGCGCGCATCGTAGAAAAATTTAGGCGCGACCTCTTTCTGCGCCAGGGCGAGGCCCGCCCATACTTCGTCGCGCATACTTTGCTGCGGCGGCAGCAAATCGTAATAGGAAAATCGCGCCGGGGTTTCCGCCATGAGTTGCATCCGGGATCATTGCCGCGGGTGCGGCAGGTAGCGGGGGAACTTCAGGTTGGGGGCCCGGCGGATGATATGCGCGGCATCGCCAGGCCGCTTACTGCATATGCAGCTGAGCGCGCGTCTATCAGCCTACCGGCTTGCGCTCGATGCGGGTCTCCAGCCACTTCTTGATGCGGTTGGCGTCGCCGATGCGCGTTTGCTTGCCCCACGAGTCAAGCAGAATAATGATGACGGGCCGTGCCGCTATCTTGGCCTGCATGACGAGGCAGCGCCCCGCTTCGCTGATGTAGCCGGTTTTCGACAGCCCGATGTCCCAGTTTGAGTCCGAATTTCGGACGAGACCGTTGGAATTGCGGAATTGCAGGCTGCGTCCATTCGTCGTCTCGACGCCGTGCGCGGAAGTCGTCGTGAACTCGCGTATGAGCGGATATTCGTAGGCGCCTTTCACCATTTTGACCAGGTCTTCGGCAGTCGACACGTTTTCGCTCGACAGGCCCGTGGGGTCAACAAATTGCGTCTGCCGCATGCCGAGTTCGCCCGCTTTGCGATTCATCGCCGCGACGAAGGCCGGCGTGCCGCCGGGATAGGCGCGGCTCAGCGAATTTGCCGCGCGGTTTTCCGATGACATGAGCGCCAGCCGCAGCATGTCGCGCCGCGGCAGCCCGGTGCCCATTCCCAGGCGCGAACCGGTATGCTTGATCGAATCGTAATCCGCGGCATCGATGTAAATGGTTTCTTCAGGCGGCAAATTGGCGTCCAGCACCACCATGGAAGTCATCAGCTTCGTGATGGAAGCGATGGGTGTTTTATTCTGCGTATTCTTGCCGTAGATCGTATTACCGTCGGCAAGATCGACCACCAGGGCGGCCGCGGATTTGAGATTGGGATTGCCGCCGATGGTCACGGGCTCTTCGCGCTGACGGCGGGTTGCCACGTGATGCACGCGCGACGACTTGCGGGCCGACGACTTGGCGGCATATTTGACGCTGACGCGGGTTTTGCCTTCGGTGGCGTGCGATGCCGCCGGCATGACACTCAGAGCAAATACACCCAATGCGCAGGCTGCCAAAAGCGACGTGTTCTTATTCATTCCTGATGTCCTCTTGGGTCGCCGCTCGAAGACGGTGCGGCAACATCCTCAAAACAGATAAGCGATAACATATCAAAAATCAAGGCTTAGGGAAAGATATTAAATGTAAGTTCGGACTTGTAACAGGGGCTTAACTGCATTTAACTGCATGATAGCGAAGACTAACGCGGCCGGTTACAGGATGATGACCGGATAAACACGCTTTTAGACGGTCAATTCGACCGCGTCTGTCCGCTGCCGCACCTAAGATTACGAGCGAATCTGACTCTTGTGATGGGGGTTACATCCTGGACCGGGCTCGGGGGCTGAAACAAGCGCGTCGCTCCGCCGGTGGCGATCGGACGCTGCCTACGCGCTAAAAGCTACCAGCCGCCCGCATCACAACCAGCATTATTGCTACCTCGCATAATGCCGCGCGGGTTGCGTGGACGATCTCGCTTCCGTCCATTGGCCGCGCAGGAAGTCGCAGGTTTCACGCGCAACGACGTCGCGTTCGTTGTCCATCGTCACCATGTGATAGCTGTCGTTGAGAAAAATCGTGCGCACAGATTGCGACCCGATGTGTCGAGTGACGTAGTCGGCGCTGCGAATACTCGCAGTATCGTCGTCTATCGCGTGCACCACCAGCGCCGGCGATTCGACGCGGGCGAGGTTGCGCTTCACATGGCGTATCAGCTTCATTGCCTGGTAAATGTGGTTCATCGGCACGCTCGTGGCGCCAACTTCAGTTACCGCCGATTGGCTTGCGGAGCGCGCAATGCGTTTTCTCAACGATTCGTTCTTGAGTCCGTAGGGTTCGCGCTCGCGATATTCGTAGATGTGCCGCAGCGGTGTGTAATAACCCAGCGGGAGCAGGAAGCGGTACCACGGCATGGCCCAGCCATCGTAGAAAAGCGTTGTCGACATCAACGACAACGCGGCGACTTCGCGGCCTTTTTCCGCTGCCAGGCTCAGTGCGAGCACCGCGCCTATGCACAGCCCGCCGACCGAGACGCTGCGGTATTCGCGCTGCAATTTTTCGAAAATCGAGCGCGCGCTCGTATGCCACGCGCGACTGTCCGCCGCGATCGCGCCACACCCGTAAGCGGGGATGTGCGGAACGTGGACGGAATACCCTTCCCGGTGCAGCGCGCGTGCGAGATAGCGAAGTTCAAGAGGGCTCGCGGCAAGGCCGTGCAGCAGTAATACGGCGTCTTCGCCTGCGGTGAGGTTGATGTCTGAGGTGAGCATACGTGCGAAAACACTCTGAAAAATTACCGTGCTTGCAAGCAAGCCTACCTGCAGCGCGCGCAATGTAACATGAAACGCGCGCGCGTGAGCGTCAATCATGCATATGTTTGATCCCCTCTGCGTAGCGGGCGGACAAAATTGGCCCCCGCATCGCGGCGCGCCGTATGATGAGAAATGATGATCAAAAACGCGAAACGCTGGGCGCCGGGCGGGATGAAGCCGTATGCCCTGGCCGTGCTGGGGTTGGCTACCGCGTCATCGATCCGCTACGCACTGCATCCAATACTGCAGGACAAGCTGCCGTTCATGCTATTCATCGTGAGCGCGTTGCTGGTCGAATTTTATTTAGGACTGGGTCCGGCCCTGGTCGTCGTCGCGGGCGGCTATTTCATTGGCACCTATTATTTCGTGCCGCCGTACGGAGAGTTCCTGATGCCCGAGGCCTGGGACCTGGTCTATACCGTCGGCTATTTTGCAATTGTGCTGCTGGGGATTGCACTGATCGAATCATTGCAAAGATCGAAACACGGGGCGCGCCTCATGCGCGATGTCGCCCAGTCGCGGCTCGAAATGTTCGAGCGCGGTCACGCCGTCCGCATCCAGGCGGAGGAAGCGGCGCGCTTCAGCGAAAAGCAGTATCAAGCGCTCGCATCCAACATGCCGCAGGTGTGGTACATGAGACGGGTGGACGGCAATTTCGAGTATGTCAACGATGAATTCTACGAACTCACCGGTGTCGCGCCGGGATCGCTGGAGGAAAACGGCTGGCTCCACTCGATCCATCCCGACGACGCGAAAGGCGTGCAGTCGTCGTGGGTCCGGATTGCGGCGACCGGCGAAGAATGCCGCTCCGAATTCAGGCTGCGCATGGCAGACGGGGCCTATCGTTACTTCACCGGCCGGCTTTCCTGCGTCGAAGATAAACGCGGCAAGATCATCAAATGGATAGGCGTCAGCCATGAAGCGGCTTTGGCAGATCACGCGCTGGCCGGTACCCCGCATCATTCGTAAGCAACCACCCTCATCAGCATCGCGAGCACTCGATTCATGACCGGATTGCGATGCTTGAAATAGATATAGGTTGGCAGCAAAACGCTGCCCAGCCGCAGCTTGAAATCGTAAGAACTGGGGCCGGTCTGGTAAACCTTGTAGCCGTCTCTCAGGCAGATCTCGATGTGATTCAGCATCATGACGAAATACAATCCGTACTTGGGTGCGGCGGCATAGTCCATGCCGAGGTACTTGCCCAGCATGAACTGTCCTTTACAAATGAGTAACGCAAACCCGATAAGAGTTTCGCCTTCCCAATACAACACATACTTGCCGATTGGGGCGATAAGCTCGAAAAACTGCGGCGTCAGCCGTTCAAAACGCATCTCCGCCCGCGCCAGCGTTTGCAGGTAGAGATGATAGATGCGTGCAGCGTGCGCGCGCGGAAAGTCCGCGCACTCTTCGATCCGCAACGCGCGCGCCCGTTTCATGCGCTGCCGAAATTCGCGCCGCACGGATCCTTTGAGGCCCGAATAAAAGTCACCTTTGATATTGAGCAACGCAACCGGCAGGTTGGGCTCGACCGAAAATCCCTGGAGCGGCAGTCCCTCTCCGAAATCCTTGTAAGCAACTACGGACGCCAGCTTGAACAGCTCTGCGTTGATCGCACGCAGGACGGTCTCCGAGGTTTCGCCATCGATCCTGCCAAAATCGGCGCTGGGATGACCAACGCAGGCGATTCTGAATTGCAACCAGCCCAATGCGCGCTTGAGCCATCCTTCGGCAAGAGTCGTATTGATGCAGTACCGTGTCACGAAATAAGGGGCCACGGCGACCTGCTGCCCATCGCGCTTCACGACGAAATATCCGAGATCGAAGTTTTCGATGCCGGCGTCCTGGAATGCCTTGTAGTAGTCGTAACCTTCTGCCTCGCCAGACAGAAAATCCACGGGCAGCGCAAGTTGATGCTCAACAGTCAACATTTGCTAACTCAGATATTTCGATGACAGCGCACGATCCAGCAATGAAGCCAGTTGTCGCGGCAACGCGCAGCGTGGCCACACGCGGACCGCGCCTTTCAGCGTGTATCTGATATCGCCTTTATCGACCACATCACGCATTCCTCGAGCTTGATCTGCGCGAGATCGCGCGCGCGCGAGTTCGGCAGCATATCGACCACGTCATGCAGATCCTGGGCGAGCTGCTTGAGTTCGTTGACCTGCTGCCGCTCGTCCTCGGTGAGTTGCCGCTGCTCCTTGCGAAATACCGGTGACATATGCCCTCCAATCGGCCGTGGATATGCTGATTAACTAGATCAACTCGTCGTCGTCTTCCGCCAGCAATTCCCTGCCGGCGAAAATGGGAAACAGCAGCGGCAGCAACAGCAGGGTAAAAAATGTCGCCGATACAATGCCGCCAACGATGACCACCGCGAACGGCCGCTGCGTCTCCGAGCCTATGCCGTGGGAAAGCGCCGCCGGCAACAATCCGATTCCAGCCATCAATGCAGTCATGACGATAGGCCGCAGCCGCGATACAGCGCCTTCCGTAACGGCTTCGGCGAGTCCTCTGCCATTGCGCATGAGTTCCGCAAACTGCTCGACCATGATGACGCCGTTCTGCACGGAGATGCCCGCCACTGCAATGAAGCCAACGGCCGCCGACACCGATAGATGCAGGCCCGCCAGGCCGAGCCCGGCGAGCCCGCCGATCAAGGTAAACGGCACCATCAGCAGCACCAGCAAAGCCTCTTTCATCGAGCCAAATGCCCAGAACAGCAGAACAAAAATCAGGCCTACGGAAATCGGTATTATGACTTTCAGGCGTGCGATTGCACGTTGCTGGTTCTCGAACTGGCCGCCCCACGTCATGTAATAGCCGGGCGGCAATTTGACTTTGGCATTGACCTTCGTCATCGCCTCCGCAACGAAGCTCCCCTGATCGCGCCCCAGCAAATTCGCCTTGACGGCGACATTGCGGCCGCCCGCCTCGCGCGACACGCGGCCCGCGCCCTGCTTGACGGAGACATCGGCGATGAAACCAAGCGGTATCGTAGTTCCGGCGCCGCCCGGCAATGCGATAGGCAGATCAGCCACGTCGTCGACCGCATCGCGGAACTCCTCGTCGATGCGAAGTGTGACGTCGAATCGACGGTCGCCGTCGTAAAATGTATTGACGCTGCTGGGTGAGAGCGCGAGCTGGATGGTGTTGTTGATATCGCCGATATTGATGCCATAGCGTGCCATGCGCGTACGGTCGAACGTTACCGTCAACTCGGTCTGGCCGCCGATCTTGAACGCGCCGACATCCGCGGCGCCTTGAATCGACGCGAGGACATTGACGATCTGCTCGCTCTTGTCTTCCAGCACCTGCAGGTCGGGGCCGAAAATCTTGACGACGATTTCGCCCTTCGCGCCAGACAGTGCTTCGTTCAAATTGTCTTCGATGACCTGGGAGAAGTTCGTCGGCACGCCGGGCATCGCATGAATTTTCTCTGTCATGTCCGCGACCATGGCATCTTTGCTGGCGAAGCGCCACGTTTCACGCGGCTTCAAATCGGCCATGATCTCCAGATTGTTGGGGCCTTTGGGATCGGTGCCGTCGTCGGGCCGCCCGACCTGGGTGATCACGTTGATCACCTCTGGATAGCTTTTCAGAATGCGGCGCACTTCACGCTCGACTTCTTTGGTGCGTTCGATCGCGGTGGACGGCGGCAGCGTGATGGTGAGCCAGATATTGCCCTCATCTAGCTTGGGCAGAAACTCGCTGCCGAGCCTGGGCGCAAGAACCAATGTAATGGTGAGAATTGCGACTGCTACGAGGACGACCGATTTGCGGCGCTGCCCGGCCCAACTGAGCACGCGGCGATAGCGCTCCTGGATGCCATGCATCCACGCACTATGTTTTTCGGCCAGATCACGTTTCTGCAGCGCGTAACTCAGCAATGTCGGCACCAGCGTGAGCGTCAACAAAATCGCGCCCAGGAGCGCAAACGACAGCGTAAACGCCATCGGTGAAAATATTTTTCCCTCGACGCGCTGAAATGTGAATATCGGCATGAATGCCAGAATAATGATCGCCTTCGAAAACATGATCGGACGTCCGAGCTCCATCGCCGTGTTTTTCAGCGTATGCAGCCGCCAACCGTAGCCGCTATGTACCGGATTGTTTTCAGCCGCCCCCAGCGCAAGCTTCACCATCAATGCCTCAACCAGCACGACGGCGCTGTCGATGATGATGCCGAAATCCACTGCGCCCAGCGAAATGAGATTGGCGCCGACGCCGCGGGCGTCCATCAGCACAAAAGCAAACAGCAGCGACAGCGGGATCACCGTCGCAACCGCGAGTGCCGCATACCAGTTGCGCAGGAACAGCATGAGTATTGCGACTACGAGCACCGCGCCGATAGCGAGATTCTCGGTCACCGTATGCACCGTATGTTTTACGAGATCGGTCCGGTCGTAATACGGCACAATGCTGACCCCCGGCGGCAGACGGGTCGAGATTTTGGCTATCTCGACCTTCAAATCTTCGACCACAGTTGTTGCATTCTGCCCCTTGGTCATCTGCACGATCGCCTGTACGACGTCTTCTCGCTCGTTGAAAGCGACGATGCCCGAGCGCGGCCGTCCGCCAATCTCCACTCGCGCAAGATCGCCGACCTGAATCGGTTTGCCGTTGCGCGATGCGACGACCACCCGGCGAATTTCATCAATGCTCGAAAATAATCCGATGCCGCGGATTACCAGCGCCTCATCGCCGCGCCTGAGCAAGCCGCCGCCCGAATTGGCGCTATTGTTGGTCAACGCCTGGCCGAGCTGATCGATGGTGATTGCATATTTCCGCAGAAGAAACGGATTGACCTTGACCTGATATTCCTTTACCAGGCCCCCGAAGCTGACGATATCAGCGACGCCGGGGGTGCGGCGCAAGGCCGGTTTGAGCGTCCAGTCCTGCAGCGCGCGTACTTCAGTGAGCGGCATGTCCGGCGGCGCTACGAGCACATACCGGTAAATTTCACCGACCGCATTGGAGAGCGGCGCCAGCGATGCCTGAATATTCGCCGGCAGGTTTACGGTTTGCAGCTTTTCGAGCACCTGCTGGCGCGCGAAATAATCGTTGGTCGCGTCGGCAAACGTGAGAGTGACCACCGACAAACCGGTAATCGATACCGAGCGCAATTGCGTCATGCGCGGCACGCCGCTCATCTCGCGCTCGATAGGCAGCGTTACCGACCTTTCAACTTCCTCCGGGGCCTGGCCCGGCACTTGCGTGATGATCTGGACCTGGACGTCCTGCACGTCAGGAAAAGCTTCGATCGGTAGATTACGCCACGCGTTCCACCCGAAAACGGCGAGAGCAATGGCAAGCGCCAGCACGAATACCCGCTGCTGCAATGCAAATGTTATGAGCCTGTCAAGCATGGTTGATGCGGACTACTCGCCCGAGAACTCGGAATTCAGCAGCAGCGCGCCTTCGGTCACCACCTTGTCCCCATTAGTGAGCCCTTGCTTGACATAGCTCTCATTGCGACCCTGCAGGCCGAGGCTCACCTGGCGCCTCTCAAAGACACCACGTTCCTTTTCAACGAATACGAAGGAGTACAGGCCGATTGTCAACAATGCGGAATTCGGTATTCGCGGCAGCTTGGCTCGCGTTTCTGCAAGGGGCGTTACCCGCGCATACATTTCGGGCTTCAGGAGCCGTTGCGGGTTGTCCATCACGCAGCGCACCTGCACGCGACGCGTGCCGGGATCGAGCACATCGCCGATCGAAGCAACACGCGCCGGAAACCGGCGGTTGGGATAGGCATCGACTTCGACGTCCACGCCTTGCCCGGGATGCAGTGCCGCGAGACTGCGTTCGGGAAGGTCCACCATGACCCAGAGATGGGCCGTATTGCTGACGACGAACAATGGATTTGGCGCGTCCGGCCTGACTTCGGATCCGGGATTGACCGTGCGTTCCGCGACGACTCCCGCAATCGGCGAGCGCAACAAATAACCAGTGCCGACCGCCTCGCCCGCATTCGGATCGAGGTTGCGCAGCCGGTTCTGCGCGCGGACCTGCTCTGCCTCGGCCTGACGCACATCGTTCTCGGCCGACTCCAAATCCTTGCGCGCAAGCACTTCGGCTTCGAACAGCTCACGGGCGCGCGCAAAGGCCTTCTGCTTAAGCTGAAGATCGGCGCGCGACTTGACGACATCGGCGGCTGCCGCGGCAAATTCGGGCGAATCAAGCGTTACGAGCGATTGTCCGGCCGTTACGATATCGCCGGGTTGCGCGAATATGCGAGTGACGCGGCCCGCGATGGGCGAGCTGATGCGGGCAGTGTGATTCTCGTCGTAGGCGATACGCGCGCTTAACGGGTCCAGCAGCGGTTCCGGCAGCGCCTCGATAACTTCGACTTTTATAAAATTCAGCTGAGGCGAGCCCGCGGCAAAACGCAGTTCCCGCGCATTGAGCTGGGTCGGCGGGGCAACCGCAGGCTTCTCATCGCTGGTGCGCGTTCGATTCTGAATGTATATCCATGTCGCCGCGGCGAGCACCAGCATGGCACCCAGCACACAAAATATGATTACGCGCTTTTTCACGCCAGGCTCCTGATTTCACGACGCCGGAAATTGCAATCCGAATAAATCAATTCGAGCAGGCCGCAACTTTCAGTCGCCCCTGGCGACGTTGCCATTGCGTTCCGGCCGGCAGTATTTGCGCTTCGGCGGCGACTACAACTTAAATGAGCTTTATCGATCATGCATATATCCTGGCGTTATTCCCGGCCCTTATCGTTCGAACGACTTCTGGTTTCTATTTTGCCCGCGCGCCATCGTCGGCCGCCATGTCAATACGATTCCACCAGCCTCCGCCGAGCGCCTGAAACAGTGCGACCGTGTCTTCATAACGACTCGCCCTCGCCTGCACCAGGTTCAGGACCGCCTGCTGATAAGCCTGTTGCGCGCTCAGCAAAGCCAGATAGTTCACCGACCCGAGCTTGCGGCCGCGTTGCACGTAATCCAGACTTTTTGCGGCGGCGCGCTCTGCTGTCACTTGAGCTGCCAGCACTTCGGCATCGAATTCCAAAGCCCGCAGCGTGTCTGCGACGTTCCTGAACGCGGTGATCACCGTACTCTTATATTGAGCTGCCGCCTGGTCGAACGCCGCTTCAGCACCGCGTTTGCGGTGGATCAGGGTACCGCCGGCAAACAATGTTTGAGCAATATTCGCTCCCAGGCTCCAGAAAATATTGCCCGCCTGAAAAATCTGGCCCAGCTCGGTGGCGACGCCGCCCTTCGCCGCGCTGATAGTGATCTGCGGCAGCATATTGCCAATGGCAACTCCGATCAGGGCACTGGCCGCGTGCAGTTGAGCTTCGGCGGCCCGCACGTCAGGGCGTTGCTCGACCAGTTTCGACGGCAAACTCAGCGGCAGCTCCTGCGGCAGCTCCAGGCCGGCAAGGTTGAATTGTTCTGCGGGCTCTTCGTTGGGCAAACCTCCCGATAATGCCGTGAGCAGGTTTCTTTGTTGCGCCAACTGCTTTTTCAGCACCGGCACGGTAGCGAGAGTTTGCGCGAGCAACGCTTCCTGCGCCACCACCTCCGACTTTGCGATTTGTCCCGCATCGAATTGCACCTGAGAAATTCGCAACTGCTCACGCTGAACGGTCGTGATGATTTCCGTTGCTTCCAGTTGAGCTCTCAATAGCGCTTCCTGGATCGCAGCCGACACGACATTGGATGTCAGGGAAACATAGGCGGCCTCAACCTGAAATCGCTGCACGTCGGCCAGCGCCTGCAAGGATTCCACCTGGCGGCGGTTGAGCCCGAATACATCGGGCGCATAAGAAATCGCAAGCTGCGCCGTGTAGAGATTGTACACAGCGTCACCCGAATTCAAAGTGGGAGCAAGCGTTCCCACCGCGTTTCTCTGACGGGAAGGCCCGCCGTTAACCTGGATTTGCGGGAAGAAAAATCCGCGTTGGGCGTAGACGTTTTCCATCGCCTGCCGCAACGCCGCGTCGGCGGCGCGCAAATCGGGATTTCTCTTCAGCGATGATTCGACAAGCCGGTTCAGCTCCGGCGAACGGAATAACGTCCACCATTGCGAAGGCAGATCCATGCCCCGGACAATTTGTTGCGAAGCGCCTCCCGGCACGCTGGCGCCGGTGGTTTTTCCCAGCTGCCCCGCCGGCCCGTAGCTGTCATCGGATGGCGCGCGCGGACGCAGGAAATTGGGTCCCACCGTACATCCGGCAAGCAAAATTGCAATCCCTCCCGCAATGATCGCGCGGCATGCCGGGCTGGCGCCCAATCGAACATGCCGAATCATGCCTCCCTCCCTGGTTCGCGAGAATGGCGGAATCATACGCGGAAGCCGGGGGCGGGCGAAAAATGCCGATAAATGAACGTGAAGCAGTTAATGAATTTTCTGCCCAAAAAAAATCTCCGCCTGGCGCAAAGTGAGCCGCGCCAGGACGGAGTTTAAGGATGCCAAGCCGGGTGCCGGTTCAGCTCCGGCAGCGAGCGCGCTTCCGCCCCCGAGGAGGAAAGCGACAGACAGCGCACGCAAACCTGACAGCATCATGTTGTGACGTCCCGGAAATGGCTTGCTGCGACATCCCGCGCTGCCGCAACATGATTTTTTGATGCTAGCAATCGTCACTTACTCCAACCTTACATATCCCGCGCCCGTCCCCGGCGGAAGCGAAATCTACCACACCGCGCGTGGTTTGCGAGTGCGCTACACTATGAACGGGTAAATGATTATTTTTCACGTACTTAGAGCGCCATGCGGATACTCATAGTCGAAGACGATCCGGTTCTCGCCGATGGCCTCACGCGCTCGCTGCGGCAGGCCGAATTCGCCGTCGATTGCGTGCACGACGGCGCCGGCGCCGATCACGTCCTGACGGCGCAAAGCTACGACCTCGTGATCCTCGATCTCGGACTGCCCGGGCTCGACGGGTTCGATGTATTAAAACGGCTGCGGCGGCGCGGCGGCGCGGTGCCGGTGATGGTGCTGACCGCGCGCGACGGCTTGTCGGACCGCGTCAAAGGCCTCGATCTCGGCGCCGACGACTATATGATAAAGCCATTCGATCTGCCCGAGCTGGAGGCGCGCGTGCGCGCGTTGATCCGCCGCGGACAAGCCGGCGGCAGCGCGCTGCTCACGCACGGACCGCTCGCGCTCGACACCGGCGGGCGCCGCGCGACCCTGCACGGCGCGCCGCTCGAACTGTCGGCTCGCGAACTCGGCGTGCTCGAAGTGCTCATGCTGCGCAGCGGGCGCGTCGTCAACAAGGAGCAGCTCGCCGGCCAGCTCTACGGCTGGGACGAGGAGGTCGGCGCCAACGCGATTGAGGTCTACGTGCACCGGCTGCGCAAAAAAGTGGAATCCGCGGGCGTCAAGATACGCACTATCCGCGGCCTCGGTTACCTGCTGGAAAAAGAAGCGTGAGCGCGGTGATTGCCGGCAAACCCGCGACGCCGGCGCCAGAGCGCGCGACGCTGCGCCACCAGCTGCTGATCTCGCTGCTTGCGCCTATCGTGCTCGTCACGATAATCAGCGCCGCCGTCACTTATTATTTCGCGTTCAATTTCGCCACGCTTGCGTACGACAACTCGCTGTTCGACTCGGCGCTTGATATCAGCCGGCAGACGCGCGAACTGCAGGGCCGGCCGCACGTCGACTTGCCGAGCGCCGCGCTCGATATGCTCGAGTCTGACACGCACGACAGCATTTTTTATCTCGTCAACGACGCAACGGGCGCATTCGTCGCCGGCCACCGCGGGCTGCCGCTGCCGGCCGAAGAAGTGTCGACGTCCAAACCGCTGTACTACGACGGCAGTTACCGCGGCAACCCGGTCAGGATCGCTGCGCTGCGTGCGACTGCAATAGGCGGCGCGGCCGATCAGCAAGTGCTTATTCTGGTCGGCGAAACCCTCAACAAGCGGCGCACGCTCGCCACTGAAGTTCTGCTCGGAATACTGCTGCCTGAGCTGCTATTGATCGCGCTGGTCGGCGCGCTGGTCTGGTACGGTATCGCACGGGGTCTGCGTCCCCTTGCCACGCTGCAGCAGGAAATCGGCAGCCGCTCGCATCGCGATCTTTCACCTCTGCCGGAACAGAATGCGCCCGGCGAAGTGCGCGCGCTGGTACGCGCGATGAATGAACTCCTGGCGCGCCTGTCGTCTGCGCTGGCGGCGCAGCAGCGCTTCATCGCCGATGCCGCGCATCAACTGCGCACGCCGCTTGCCGGCATCAAGACGCAGGCCGAGCTCGCGTTGCGCCAGCAGGCCATGGCCGACGTGCACCACACGCTGCTGCAACTGAACACGGCGACTGGACAAACCACCCACCTCGTCAACCAGTTGCTCTCGCTCGCTCGCGCCGAGCCGGGTGCCACGCACGCGAAGGCGCTGCAACGCATCGATCTCGACGCGCTCGCGCGCGACACGACAACGGAATGGGTGCCGCGCGCTATCGAGCGCAACATCGACCTTGGTTATGACGTATCCGCGGATGAAATCGCGAACGCCATCGCGCATGCAACCGCGGGCGTTGCAACACGCGCACAAGGCGAACGCCCGGCATTAATCGATGGCGACGCGCTCTTCGTGCGTGAAATGCTGACGAACCTGCTCGATAATGCCGTGCGTTACACGCAGACTGGCGGTCGCGTCACCGTGCGCGTCGGCGCGGGTGCCGAGGGCGTGCGCCTGAGCATTGAAGACAACGGCCCGGGCATACCCGCAGCCGAGCGCGAGCGCGTGTTCGAGCGTTTCCACCGCGTTCTGGGCTCGGGCGCCGAAGGTTGCGGCCTCGGATTGGCGATCGTGCGCGAAATCGCGCAGAGCCATAGCGCACGCGTGAGCCTCGTCGCCGGCGCCCACGGCATTGGCACGCTAGTCACCATCGTGTTCCCGCGCGCGGCGTAGGCTGCGCGCGGTCAGGTCGCGACAGCGGCAATGCGTTTGGCGTCAGCGGGCGGCACACCGGCTTCCTGCAGCGCCTCCTCCTGTTGTAACGCCCACATCTTCGCGTACGCGCCGCCGCGCTCGAGCAGCTCGCGATGTGCGCCACGCTCGACGATGCGCCCGGTTTCCATGACGAGGATCTGGTTCGCGTCCATCACCGTCGACAGCCGGTGCGCGATCACGAGCGTCGTGCGGCCCTGCGAGATATGCTCGAGCTCGGACTGGATCGCCTGCTCGGTGGCCGAATCGAGCGCGGAAGTCGCCTCGTCGAATATCAGGATGCGCGGATTCTTGAGTATCGCGCGCGCGATCGCGACGCGCTGCTTCTCGCCGCCCGACAGCTTGAGGCCGCGCTCTCCGACCCGGGTTTCGTAGCCTTCGGGCAATCTTTCGATAAAGTCGTGAATGTGGGCCGCCTGGGCCGCCGCGACGACTTCGGCATGCGTGGCCTGCGGCCTGCCGTACTGAACGTTGTAATAGATCGTGTCGTTGAACAGCACGGTGTCTTGCGGGACGATGCCGATAGCTGCGCGCAAGCTGCTCTGTTTGAGGGCACGGATATCGGTTTCGTTGATCCGGATGCCACCGCTGCCTACGTCGTAAAAACGGTACAGCAAGCGCGCGAGCGTGGACTTGCCCGAGCCGCTGTGACCCACCACCGCAACCTTGTGGCCGGCGGGAATTTCGAAACTCACGCCAAACAGTATCTGGCGGTTGGGGTTGTAGGAGAAGTCGACCGCGTCGAAACGCACCGCGGTTGGCGCCATGTCGAGCTCGCGCGCGTTAGCCGCGTCCTGAATTTCGCGGTTCTGCGCAAGCAGGCGGAACATGCGCTCGAGATCGATCTGCGCCTGCTTGATTTCGCGATAGACCATGCCGAGAAAATTGAGCGGTATGTACAGCTGGATCAGCAGGCCGTTGATCAGCATGAGGTCGCCGAGGGTGAGCGTCGCCGCGACGACACCCTGCGCCGCGAATACCATCAGCGCGGTGACTGCGGCTGCGATGATGCAGCTCTGGCCGATATTGAGCAGCCCCAGCGATGCCTCCGTGCGCACGGCGGCCGTTTCGTAGCGCGTGAGGCTTTCGTCGTAGCGGCGCGCCTCGTACTCCTCGTTGTTGAAATATTTGACGGTCTCGTAGTTGAGCAGGCTGTCGATGGCGCGGCTGTTGGCGCGGGAATCGAGTTCGTTCGCCTCGCGGCGTATCGAAGTGCGCCACTCGGTGACGGCGATCGTAAAGCCGATATAGACGACGACGGCGGAAAACGTGACAGCAGCAAAGCGCCAGTCGAAATGCGTGAGCAGCACCGCCGCGACCAGCGCGAACTCGAGGATTACCGGGATGATGGAGAACAGCATGTAACTCATCAGCGTGCCGATGCCGCGCGTGCCGCGCTCGATGTCGCGCGAAACCCCGCCGGTCTGGCGATCGAGATGAAAGCGCAGCGAGAGCGCGTGCAGGTGGCGGAACACGGCCAACGCGATGCGCCGTACCGCACGCTGCGTGACCCGCACGAAAACGATGTCGCGCAGTTCCGCGAACAGCGTCGTCGACAAGCGCAGCAGTCCGTAGGCGAGCAGCAGCATGAACGGCAGCACGAGCGACGCCTGGCGCGGATCGAGCGCATCTACGATCTGCTTGAGCACGAGCGGCACGCCGACATTGGCGAGCTTGGCAGCGACGAGAAAGACGAGCGCGATGGCGACGCGGCCTTTGAACTCCCACAGATAAGGCAGCAACAGCCGGGCCGCGCGCCAGCCCGTGCGCTGGCCGGACGTCAGCTCCAGCGGCGCAGCTGTTGTCGACTGATGATAAGTTGCCATGATCTATGCTCGATTACGCTCGACGCTGAGTGGGCACTCGCCGAAGCCGCCCTCTTGCCGGCGCTTAGCTGACGACGTCAATGGGGTGGGATGGAATAGGAATTTGCCGCCGCGATTATCCCATGCCGCGCCGAGCGAGGTTTTTAACCCGTGTGCCTTGTGTAAAGGCAAGGCCTGCTGCGCGGCGCAATTTGCCGGCCACGCACCCCGAGACAACCACGGCAACGCGGCACCGGCAAAAAAAAGGGCGCTGATGAGAGCGCCCAAAATTACCAAAGGAGGAGGAGAAAACACGGAACTTGATGCTGCCCCGTGTCTTCACAAATCTATATAGCAATTCGAATGCCAGATTTTAAAACATGGCAAATCAACCATTTATGAATTTCCACCGAAATACCATGCCGGGCAATCGCACCATCTTGGCCGCCTCAACGTGGTGACCGCACCATTCCGGCGCTAACCGGGCGGCCCACCACCACCTCCAACTACCGGCGGGCACGTATTGTAAAAGTTTGTAAAAGGGGGGACCGTCGGCCGCGTCGCGCGCTCTAATGATGGACAGATTACAGGAGAACGCCAAATGCACGGGACAACCACGGCAGCAATCATCATCGCGCTGGCCAGCACCAGCGCTTATGCGGTCGAAGACTTTGTAGACACCGCACAGGTCATTTCGGTGAAGCCGATCATGGAGCGCGTCGCCGATTCGCGTCAGGAATGCGACAACGCCGCGCCGCCGCGGGCCAGCGGCAGCAATATCATCGCACCCATACTCGGCGGCCTGCTCGGCGGGCTCCTGGGCCACCAGGTCGGAGGCGGACGCGGCCAGACTGCGATGACCATCGCTGGTGCCGCGGGTGGCGCGGTAGCCGGCAACATGGTCGGCAATCGATATGGCGCGCGCCCCGCCCAGCAATGCCGCACGATTCAATCGGAACGCGAAGTCCCCAACGGATATGACGTGGTCTACCGCTACAACGGCCGCGATGTGAACGTCGCGCTGCCATACGACCCCGGCAGCACGATCAAAGTCGGTGTCGGCGTGGTGGTCGATGACCGTGCCGCGGATAGCGGCCGCGGCGCCGCACCCGGCCGTGCACAGACCGCCCGTGCGCAAGACCCGTACTACGATAGAGATCGCTCCGGCCCGCGCGAAAGCGGTCGCATGCCCGACGAGGGCCGCGCGCAGGGCCCGTACGGAGACACGGAGGCATCGCCCCGCGCCAACGCCGACGACCGTTCACCCGCCTACTCTTATCGTTATTGATTGAAGCGCCGCCGCACAAGAAGCGAGCCCTGGCGGCTCGCTTTTTTGTCACCTGAATTCTTTTGCGCGCCCGTAGGAAGACCAGCCCGTCAGGAAGCGCACCAGCTCGTAACACAGCCACGTCAGCATGCGCGCTGTCAGCGACTGGGTTTGCCAGGCTGCGGGCTGTATGCGCTGCGCCCCCAGTTCCATCGCCTGCGCGAGACTCTCCCGCAATTGGCGCGCAAACCCCGCGTCGTCAACCATGATATTGGCTTCGCGCGCGAGCAGCAGGCTCATCGGATCGATGTTCGATGAGCCTACGGTCGCCCAGCGGCCGTCGATCACCGCCACTTTCGCATGCAGGAAGCTGCGGTGATATTCATGGATCTCGACGCCCGCTTCGAGATAAAACCGGTACAGCGCGCGCGTCGCGTAATGCAGCAGAAAGTATTCGACGCGGCCCTGCAACAGGAGCACCACACGCACGCCGCGCGCGGCGGCATCGGCGAGCGCGCGGCGGAAACTCTTGCCGGGAAAAAAATACGCGTTGGCAATCAGGATTTCGCTGCCGGCACGGGAGATCGCCTCCAGATACGCATTCTCGATGTCCTTGCGATGACGCACGTTATCGCGCACGAAGAGCGCGGCGCGCAAAGCGCCCGCGGGTGCGGCGCGCACCGGCGTCGCGCCGATGCCCTTTATGCGATGCAGCTGCATCCACATGACGCGCTTCCACAGGTTCACGACGATGGAATATATGCCGGCCAGCAGCGGCCCCTCAATGCGCACCGCGTAGTCGAACCGCGGCGGCACCTGGTTCGGTGTATGCATGTCGTCGATGATGTTGATGCCGCCCACAAACGCCACGCGCGCATCGACCACGACGATCTTTCTATGCAGGCGGCGCAAGCGGTCGCGCTTCAGCGTCCACGGCGAGATCTGCGGGCGGTACTTGAGCACGCGCACACCGTCCTCGTGCAGCCCGCGCAGAAATCTCGCGCCGAGCTCCTTGGAGCCGAAGCCGTCGATCATGACGTTGACCGCCACGCCGCGGCGCGCTGCGCGGCCGAGGGCGCCGGCGATGCGCCGCCCCGTCTCGTCATCCGCGAAAATATACGTTTCGAGATAAATCTCGCGCCTGGCGGCGTCAAATGCGGTTTCGAGCGCCGGAAAATACTCGGTCCCGGTACGCAACAAATCGATGCGGTTGCCGGGAACGAAATCACTCATAGCCGCACGATAGTGGTGCTCAGCGCCGCATGATCGGACACGCGGGCCCAGGGATACCCGTGGTGCACGCGCGCGTGCTTGACGTCGAATCCGCGCACGTAAATGCGATCGAGCTGAAAAACCGGCATTGCCGCCGGAAAGCTGCGCGCCGGCCGCCCCCGGGTGTGCTCGAACACTTCGCGCATGCCCAGCGGCCGCGCCAGTTCGTCCTGCGCGTGGCGCGCCCAGTCGTTGAAATCGCCCGCCACGATCAGCGGCGCGCCGGGCGGCACCATGCGCTCGATGCGCAATCGCAGCGTGCGCATCTGGCGGCTGCGGTGCTGCGCCGTCAGCGCTAAGTGCACGCACACGCAATGCAGCTCGGTGCTCCAGCCCGGCACCTGCATTTCGCAATGCAGAAGACCGCGGCTCTCGAAGCGATGCTCGGAAATGTCCTCGTTGTCCCAGCGTAGTATGGGAAAGCGGCTCAGGATCGCGTTGCCGTGATGGCCGGCATCGTAGACCGCGTTGCGGCCGTAGGCGTAATCCGACCATACGGAATCGGCGATGAATTCGTGCTGCGGCTGGTCTGGCCAGTTGGCGAAGCGCCGCGCCTGCCGCTCATGGCCGCCCTGCACTTCCTGCAGAAAGAGCAGGTCCGCGTTGAGCGCGCGCAACCGGTCTCGCACCTCGTGGATGACAAGCCGCCGCTTGAAAAACGACATGCCCTTGTGAATGTTGTAAGTCGCGATGTGGAGAGTATCGGTCATGAGGAGCGGCGCCGGGAAGATGACGGGCGGCGCGCTTGCATGCGTGCCGCCGGGTGATGGGACAACGCGAGGCTATCCCGAATTCAGTCGCGCGGACCGGCGCCGCGCACCGGCAGCGCTATACGACTTCGAGCATGCGCTTCAAGGCGATGCGCGCGAACTCCGCCTCGCGTTCCGGCACCTTGATCTGGTTGACGACGTTGCCGTCGACCAGGTTCTCGAGCGCCCAGGCCAGATGCTGCGGATCGATGCGCGCCATGGTCGAGCACACGCATACCGTCGGCGCCATGAACTGCACCACCTTGCCCTGCGGCTTCATCTGCTCTGCGAGCCGGTTGACCAGATTCAGCTCGGTGCCGACCAGCCAGCGCGTATTCGGTTTCGATTCGGTGATCGTCTTGATAATGAAATCGGTGGAGCCGACGTAATCCGACAGCTTGCACACCTCGAAATTGCATTCGGGGTGCGAGATCACCATGCCTTCGGGATAGGCGCTGCGAAAATTGAGCACATGCTGGACCTGGAACATCTGGTGCACCGAGCAGTGCCCTTTCCACAGCAGGACTTTCGCTTTGCGGATCTGCTCGGGCGTGAGACCGCCGAGCGGCTCGTCGAAGTCCCACACCATCATCTCGTCAGGCGCGATGCCGATCATATAGCCGCTCCAGCGGCCAAGATGCTGGTCGGGGAAAAACAGCACTTTCTCACGGCGCGCGAACGACCATTCGAGCACCTGCTTGGCATTCGTTGAAGTGCAGACGATGCCGCCATGCTCGCCGCAGAAAGCCTTGAGGTCGGCCGCGGAATTGATGTAAGTGACCGGCGTGACCTTCTCGTCGGGGTCGAGCACTTCGGACAGCTCGCGCCACGCGCGCTCGACCTTCGCGAGGTTGGCCATGTCGGCCATCGAGCAGCCGGCATTCATGTCGGGCAGGATCGCGACTTGCGTCGGCTTGGAAAGAATGTCGGCGACTTCGGCCATGAAATGCACGCCGCAGAATACGATGAAATCGGCGTCAGTCTGGCCTGCCAGCCGCGACAGCTGCAGCGAGTCGCCCGTCAGGTCGGCGTGCTTGTAGACATCAGCGCGCTGATAATGGTGGCCGAGCACGACCGCGCGCTTGCCGAGCGCCGCCTTCGCAGCGACGATGCGGGCATCGCAGGCGTCGTCCTGCAGCGGCTTGAAACGGTCGAATGCAATTTTTGCAACTTGCATGACTGGGCGTCCCGGTGAATCGTAAAAGGGTTAGAACATTACCACAGTATGACAAATAATCCAGCGCAAGATTCAAACGTGTTTCGTATGCGGTCGCGCGTGCGCGGCGACCCGCTGCGGCAGTTCGCGTATGGCGTCTGCATTACTCCATGAGAAAGCCCTGTCAGCGGCGTCGTGCCACGGCAACCACATGAACTGCAGATGCTCGCGCGGCGCGAGCGTTACCGGCATCCGCGCCGGCACGCGCAGACCGAACACATGCTCGGTGTTGTGCGTGATGCCCGGCGCGTACCGCCCGCGCCAGCGCCGGTAGATCTCGAACACGTTCTGCTTGCCCCAATCTGCGAGTTCAAAGACGGCAGTATCAAGCCCCGTCTCTTCTGCGACTTCGCGCCGCGCTGTTTGCGCCAGTGTCTCGCCCTCGTCCTGACTGCCCGTCACCGATTGCCAGAATCCAGGCCGGTCGGCGCGCTCGAGCAGCAAGACATCGAGTTCCTCCGTATAAATCACTACCAGCACCGACACCGGAATCTTGTAGGCGGCGGCGGTAACCGGCAGCGACTCGACCACCCGCTCGCCGCGTGTATCGGCGTCGAGCAGGGCCACGAATACTTTCTGCCGGCCCGACCAGTACTTGGCGGCGACGGCCAGAATTTCAAGCACCAGCGCGAAGTCGTCCGGCGCGCCGCGCGCAAATTGCCCGCCATTGCGGATAGCGAGGATATACCCGGGCGCCGGTTGCCACGAAAAATCTTCGAGACTGTCGGCGAGTGCATCCAGGTTGCGGCCGAACGAAACGGGCAGGGCCAGTGTTTTCTCAAATCTGTCGAGCAGCGCCGGCCGCGTGCCGACACCCGCGAGATCAAGCTCGTAATAGGAGAAGCCCGCATCGCGCGCTGTCCGCGCGAGCTCGGCCGCATCGGCGGGCTCGGCATAAACGCCTGATTGCGCTGCGGTGAGCGGAAAGAAGACAGGCGTGTTCATTCGCGTATGCGCCGGAAGCTGCGATAGTGGTCGTCGCTATAGTAATACTCGGCGCCCTCACCGGCGATAATGCGGCGCGCGCCGCGACTTCTACTCCCGGGCGTCGGCACCGTGTACTCGCGATAGTAGCCGCGGCCGCGCAGCGGCAGACGACGCTCGTAGTTGCCGAACACCACGCCGTCGCGCTCGAACGCGAACGGGCCGCCGCGCCGGATCGCGTAGAGCACCGCCTGCGCTTCGCGCGGCAAAGCGGCACGGGGAATTTCAGCAGGTGCATAGCGCGCTTCTTCGCGCGCAAACGCTCGGCCGGCAGGTGTCGCAATCGCAACGGCGCAGAACAAGCCGGCCGCCCAAATCAGCAGCACGGCCAAGGCGCGCGATGCCGGACGCCGCGTCGCTTGCATCACATTGGCCTACGGGTTTGGCTGGCGCAGCCTGATGTGGAGTTCGCGCAACTGCTGCTCATCGACCGTGTTCGGCGCCTGCGTGAGCAGGCATTGCGCGCGCTGCGTCTTCGGAAACGCAATAACATCGCGTATCGATTCGGCGCCCGCCATCATCGTCACCAAACGGTCGAGCCCGAACGCGATCCCGCCGTGCGGCGGCGCGCCGTATTGCAGCGCCTGCAGCAGGAAGCCGAACTTGGCCTCTGCCTCTTCAGCGCTGATGTTGAGCGCGCGGAACACTTTGGATTGCACTTCTTGCGTGTGGATACGGACCGAGCCGCCGCCGAGCTCCCAGCCGTTCAATACCATGTCGTGCGCCTTGGCGCGCGCCCGTCCCGGATCGCTGTCGAGCAGATCTTCGTGGCCGTCGGCCGGCGCGGTAAACGGATGGTGCATCGCGTTCCAGCGCTTCGCCTCTTCGTCCCGTTCGAACATTGGAAAATCGAGCACCCACAGCGGCTGCCAGCCGGCTTTCGCGTAGCCCTTCTCATGCCCTATCTTCACGCGCAGCGCGCCGAGTGCGTCGCTCACGACTTTGGCCGTGCCGGCGCCGAAGAACACGAGGTCGCCGTCCTGCGCGCCGGTGCGCTGGACGATCGCCTTCAGCGCCGCATCGTCGAGGTTCTTGACGATAGGCGACTGCATTCCCTCCCGCCCCTTGGCAATTTCGTTGAACTTGATGTACGCAAGGCCCTTCGCTCCGTACACGCCGACGAATTCGGTGTAGGCATCGATCTCGCCGCGCGTCAGTTCGCCGCCTTTCGGCACGCGCAAGCCGGCCACCCGCCCGCCGGGGGCGTTCGCCGGCGCCGAGAACACTTTAAACGCGACGTTCTTCATCGCGTCCGTGAGTTCGGCCAGTTCCAGCGGGACGCGCAGATCGGGCTTGTCCGATCCGTAGCGCAGCATCGCCTCGTCGTATGGCATGCGCGGGAATGGATTCGGCAGCGCGACATCGAGCACGTCCTTGAACACGCCGCGTATCATCTCCTCCATCAGCACCATGATTTCGTTCTGCGTCATGAACGAAGTCTCGACGTCGATCTGGGTGAATTCGGGCTGGCGGTCGGCGCGCAGGTCCTCGTCGCGGAAGCATTTGACGATCTGATAGTAACGGTCGAAGCCCGCGATCATCAGGAGCTGCTTGAAGAGCTGCGGCGATTGCGGCAGAGCGAAAAACTTGCCCGCGTGCACGCGGCTCGGCACCAGGTAATCGCGCGCGCCCTCGGGCGTCGAGCGCGTCAGCATCGGCGTCTCGATGTCGATGAAGCCGTGCTTGTCGAGAAACACCCGCACCGCCATCGCGACCTTGTAGCGCAGCTTGAGGTTCTTCTGCATCTGCAATCGGCGCAGATCGAGAAAACGGTATTCGAGGCGCACGTTTTCCGACAGCGTGTCGTCGTCCATCAGGAACGGCGGCGTCAGCGATGGATTCAACACCTCGATTTCCGCCGCGAGCACCTCGACTTCGCCGCTGACGAGATTGGTGTTGACCGTGCCCGCGGGCCGTTCGCGCACTTTGCCCGTCACGCGAATGACGAATTCGTTGCGCAGCGTTTCAGCGACCTTCAGCGTAGCCGGCGTGTCGGGATCGCACACGATCTGCAGCAGGCCCTCGCGATCGCGCAGGTCGATGAAGATGACGCCGCCGTGGTCGCGCCGGCGATGGACCCAGCCGTAAACGGTGATTGTCTGATTGAGGTGCTGGCGGTTGATGAGACCGCAGTATTCGCTACGCATGATGGAGGCCGGTTCTTGAAAAAAATTGGGACGCGCCGACGGTGGCGTAAAGACCGCGCCGACTGCGTATTTGAATTTACGGGCGCTTATTCATTCACCGCCTGCTGGCGTGCAGGCTCGGGCCGCGTCAGCGCCTTGCCGTTGCGGCGGCCGTTGCTGTCGGGCGAAACGACACCCATGGAAATAATGTATTTGAGGGCTTCGTCGACACTCATGTCGAGCACGATGACTTCGGATTTCGGCATCATCAGAAAAAAGCCGGAGGTCGGGTTCGGCGTCGTCGGCACGTAGACGCTCCAATATTCGCCTTGCAAATGGTTGACGACATCGCCGCCGGGCTGGCCGGTCAGGAACGCGATGGTCCACGAGCCGTCGCGCGGATATTGCACGAGCAGGGCCTTGCGGAACGCGTGGCCGCTCGATGAGAACAGCGTGTCCGAGACCTGCTTGACGCTGTTGTAGATCGACTTGAAAACCGGGATGCGGCCGAGAATGTTTTCCCAGAACCGCAGCAGACGCTGGCCGAGCATGTTGGCCGCGATCAGCCCGGACCCGAACACGACGACGAGCGTGAGCAGCACGCCCATGCCGGGCACGTGCATGCCGAGCCAGTGCTCGGTCTGGAATTGATCGGGCAGCAACAGCAAGGTCTGGTCCATGGCGCCGACCAGTACGCTGAGCACCCATAAGGTGATGCCCAGCGGTACCCAGATGAGCAAGCCCGTGATGAAATACTTTTTCAACTGCAACCTCGTATGACTACATTTATGACTACATTTGTTGACACTTGATGCTTAAGACATCCGGCACGCGCAGACGTACGAAGCCGCGCTCAGCTACCCGCGGTCGGCGTCGCCGCGGGCGCGGGTTTGGCGGCAGCCGTTTCAGCTTTGCCCGTCGTCGCTTCCGTCGCCGGCTTGGCCTCGCTTTTCGCCGCGGCCTTGTCGTCGGACTTTGTTTCGGTTTTTGCCGATCCCTCGGATTTCGTTTCCGCTTTTGCGTCTGCGTTGTCCGTTGCTTTCGCCTGCGGTTTCGCGCCGTGCTTGAAATCGGTCGCGTACCAACCACTGCCTTTCAACTGAAAGCCAGCCGCAGTCACCATTTTGCTCAACGCAGGCTTGCCGCATTCCGGGCAGTCTTTGAGCGGCGCATCGCTAAGCTTCCGCAGAAATTCCTTCTGGAAGCCGCACGCCGCGCATTTGTACTCATAGATGGGCATAATTTGTCCCAAATTCAAAAGGTTGGATTATAGCGGAAAGCGTCCCGCCCAGTGAGCGTAGATGGGGTCGCAAGTGCCCGATCTCAAGCAAATGCAGGCGCCCCGCCGTCGATGACCTCTGACTCGCTTCGCTATAATCATCCACGCTTGCGCCACCGCTCTCCGCCGCTGCTCATACTCAGAGGGAAATCCCGTGAAAGCCCAGCATAAGATCTTTCAGCAACTGCTTGCGCGCGGCCGCGAATTCGCAGCGCTGCCGACCGCGGTGGTCCATCCCTGCGACGGCGAGTCGCTGCGCGGCGCGCTGGATGCGGCCAGGCGCGGACTGATCAAACCTGTGCTGGTGGGCCCGGCGGGCAAAATACAGCGAGCCGCCAAAGCGGCCGGACTGACTATCAGTGGCTGCGAAATTGTTCCCACCGAACACAGCCATGCCGCGGCGGAGGCCGCCGTTGCGCTCGCGCGCGCCGGTCGCGTCGAGTGCCTGATGAAAGGCAGCCTGCACACAGACGAGTTAATGGCCGCAGTCGTCGCCACTGCCACCGGCCTGCGCACGGCAACGCGCATGAGCCACGTCTTCGTGCTCGATGTTCCTGCCTATCCGCGTCCGTTGCTTATCACCGACGCCGCGATCAATATCTATCCCGATCTCGAGACCAAGCGCGACATAGTGCAGAATGCGATCGACCTCGCGCACGCACTCGGCATCACGCGGCCGCGCGTCGCCATCCTGTCGGCGGTGGAAACGGTAACGCCCAAGATACGCTCTACCGTCGAGGCCGCCGCGCTGTGCAAAATGGCCGATCGCGGTCAAATCACCGGCGCCGTTCTCGACGGGCCGCTCGGGTTCGATATCGCGATTTCGGCCGTGGCGCAGCGCGCCAAGCATGTGAAGTCCGAAGTCGCAGGCCGTCCTGACATACTCATAGTGCCGGACCTCGAGGCCGGCAACATGCTCGTCAAACAACTGCAATATCTTGCCGGCGCACACGCCGCCGGCATCGTTATGGGCGCGCGCGTGCCGATTGCGCTGACGAGCCGCGCAGACACGGCGCCGGCGCGCATGGCTTCAGCCGCCATCGCGGTGCTGCTGCGCGCGCACGCGAAAAAAACAGCGCCCAAGGGCGATAAAT
The DNA here is from genome assembly GCA_025363575.1 of Betaproteobacteria bacterium. The sequence continues at coordinate 38,406 of JANYDM010000202.1, forward strand.
CGCAATGACCGACGCCGCCCTCGTCGTCAACGCAGGTTCCTCCAGCATCAAATTTGCCGTCTACACAGCCGCTGCTTCGCCAGAGTTGATGCTGCGCGGCCACGTCGACGCGATTGGCAGCGAGCCCAGCTTCAGCGCGTGCGACGCTGCGGGCAAAGCGCTCGCCGGCGCGCAGTTTGCAGACGTGTCCACCGGTCTCACCCACGAGCAGGCGATCGACCGGCTGATCGGCTGGCTGGATGAGCAGGCCGGCGCGGACAACATCGTCGCTGCGGGCCATCGTGTAGTGCACGGCGGTGAAAAATATACTGAACCGGTATTGATCACCCCGAAGGTCGCCGATGCGCTCGCTGAGCTGGTGCCGCTGGCCCCGTTGCATCAACCGCACAACCTCGCGGCGATCCGAGCATTGCAAGCGCTGCGGCCGGCGCTTCGGCAGGTCGCGTGCTTCGATACTGCGTTTCACAGCGGGCAGGCGCCGCTCGCGCGCACGTTCGCGCTGCCGCGCGAGCTCACTGACAGCGGCATCAAACGTTACGGCTTTCACGGGTTATCGTACGAGTACATCGCAGGCGAGCTGCCCGCTCAACTCGGCGCGCAAGCCGGCGGTCGCGTGATCGTCGCTCATTTAGGCGCTGGAGCCAGCATGTGCGCTCTACACGGACTGCAAAGCGTCGCGACGACCATGGGCTTTTCAGTGCTGGATGGACTCATGATGGGCACACGCTGCGGTGCGCTCGACCCCGGCGTCTTGCTCTACCTGATGCGCACGCGCGGCATGACGCTGGAAGCCGTCGAGAAACTGGTGTACCAGCGTTCGGGCCTGCTCGGCGTATCCGTCATCAGCGCCGAAATGCGCGTGCTGCTCGAAAGCAGCGAGCCACATGCGCACGAGGCAGTTGAGCTTTTCGTTTACCGCGCGGCGCGTGAAGTCGGCTCGCTGGCGGCGGCTCTCGGCGGGCTCGACGCTTTAGTGTTCACCGGCGGCATCGGCGAGCATGCCGCGGCCGTGCGCGAAAAAATCTGCCGGCAATGCACATGGCTGGGCATCGAACTGGACGAGGTCGCCAACAAGGGGCACGCCGCGCGCATCAGCACGGCTCACTCCCGCGCGTCGGCGTGGGTGATACCTACCGATGAAGAACTCGTGATCGCGCGCCACACGCAGCGCCTGCTGGCGACGGCGGCCGGTTAAAATAAAGCACGACGGAGGAGCAGAAGATCATGGAAGAAACCACCGAAAAAATCGAAATACACCGCGGCCTCAAAGGCATGTACTTCGACCGCTCGCGCGTCTGCTATATCGACGGACGCAACGGCGAACTGCGCTATCGCGGCTACTCGATTCATGAGCTGGCCGAGCGCTCTACGTTTGAAGAGACATGCTATCTGCTGCTGAAGGGCGAACTGCCGTCGGCGGCCGAACTCGCCGCGTTCACCGCCGAACTCAAAGCTTCGCGAACTCTGCCGCCGCAAATCTACGAAGTGATCCGTACGATCAAGCAGGCGCATCCGATGGACGTGCTGCGCACCGCGGTGTCGGCCCTGGCGGCGTTCGATCTCGAAACCGCCGACAAGTCGCCGGCAGCGTCCCTGCGCAAAGGGCTGCGGCTGACATCGCAAGTACCGATGATAGTTGCCGCGCACGAGCATATCCGCAACGGGCGCGAACCCGTCGCGCCGAATCCGCAGCTCAGTCATGCCGCGAACTTTCTCTACATGCTGAAAGGCACGGCGCCCAGCGCAGACGCAGCGCGCCTGATGGACCTCGACATGGTGTTGCACGCGGAACACGGCTCAAACGCATCGTCGTTCGCCGCGCGCGTGGTCGCCGGCACGGATGCGGACTTGCATGGCGCCATCACCTCCGCAATCGCCGCGCTTGCCGGACCGGCGCACGGCGGCGCCGCGGAAAACGTGATGCGCATGGCGCAGGAGATCGGCGATGCGTCGAAAGCCGCTGAATACGTCAAGAGCAAACGCGCGAACAAGGAGCCGGTAATGGGCTTCGGCCATCGCGTTTATCGCGCCGAAGATCCGCGCGCGCGCCACATGCGTGCCGGCGTCGAGAAGCTTTCCCGCGAGATGGGCCAACCGCAGTGGTACCAGATACTCGCGGCAGTAGTGGAAGCAATGAAGCCCTACGCGCGTCACGGCGTCAACGTAAACGTCGATTTCTACGCGGGCGTCGTTTATTTTCTGAACGGCATCGCCGAAGATCTGTTCGTGCCCATCTTCGCCGTCGGCCGCGTGCCGGGCTGGACGATTCAGGTGATAGAGCAGATAGAAAACAATATCCTGCTGCGGCCGCTCACGCTTTACAACGGGCCTGAACCGCGCGAGTACGTGCCAATCGAGAATCGCTAAACAAGCCTAAGCACGCGCCAGTACGATCGCTGCTGTATCCACGATGTCGTCGACGCTCGCGCCGCGCGACAGATCGGAAAGCGGCCGCGCGAAGCCCTGCAACACCGGGCCAACCGCGCGCGCGCCAGCCA
>JANYDM010000109.1 GCA_025363575.1 Betaproteobacteria bacterium
TTACCGACGCAGCTCTTCGTATATATTTCGGGCGCTGCAACGGCCGGCAAATTGATGCGGCTGACCGAAGACCAGATGGAAAACGCGCTGGGCGCGGGTTTCAATCAGGCGAGCGGCAGCCGTCAGATGGCGGTGGGCGCGGCCACACACATGCGCTCGATGCAGGCGGGGTTTTCGGGGCAGGGCGCGATACTCGCGGCGGAGCTGGCGCAACGCGGTATTGTCGGCAGCAAGCAGTTCCTCGAAGGCCGCTACGGCGTATACAACACCTATATTCGCGCGGATGCGCCCGACTGGAACGCCATCGCCGGTGATCTCGGCACGCGGTTTCCGCTGCTGGAAAAGCACGGCTTCAAAGTGTGGCCCGCGTGCGGCTACACGCGCGCGACCAACACGGCCATCCTGCATTTGCGCGAGCAGCACAAATTGAAACCGGCCGATATCGATACGCTGACGGTCGTCGGCGGTACCGGCGCGACGAAACTCCTGTCCGAACCGCTCGCGCAAAAGCGCCGGCCGCGCCTGAGCATAGACGCGAAGTTCAGCATTCCATTCACGAGCGCGATTGCGATGGTGCACGGCAATGTCGCGCTCAAGCATTTCACCGATGAAGCGTTGCGCGATCCCGCGGTGCTCGCGATGGCCGACCGCGTGAGTTATCGCGAAGAGGCTGGCCGCGAAGTGCAGTTTGGCGGAGATTCGGCGACGTCACGGCCGACGGTCGAGATACGCACGCACGACGGCCGCGTACTAAGTCACCGCCCCGACGGCATGCCGGGTGATCCGCGCAATCCGGTGTCGACCGGATCTCTCGAAGCGAAATTCCGCGATTGCGTGTCCTTCGCGGCGCGACCGGTTGCGGCGGACCGCGTCGAAAGCGCGATCGGCTTGATACGTAAACTCGAAACGGTGCCGGACGTGAGCGAAATCATCCGGCTGCTGTCGTAAACCAAGGGGCAAATCCGATGCAACCGATGCACAAAGTCGTTTTAAAGCCTGCCGTCGACAAATTATTCGCGCAGGTCGGCGCGCTCGACAAAGCGGGCGACATGCGCGCGGTTGCCGCGATACTCAGAGAAAAAGCCTAAACCTATGACCATAGCTCAATCTTCCGCACCTTCAGCCGCCAGATCTGCACAGCTGCAGAAGCTGATTCATCGCAAAGACAAGGTGCTGGCAATATTGCATCCGCCGACCGCGGCGCTCGCGCGCGTGATGGAGCAGGCCGGGTGCGAAGCCGGCTTCGTCGGCACTGGCGGTGTCGTCGGCGGCTACACCGGCTATGCCGACGTCGGCGCAATCACGTTGATGGAATGCGTCCAGGTTGCGGGCTGGATCGCGCAGAGCGTGAAGTTCCCCGTGATGATGGACGCCGACACCGGGCACGGCGGCATCATGGCGGTGCGCCGGCTCGTGCGTGAATGCATCCATGCCGGGGTGGCGGGGATCAGGCTCGAAGACCAGCCGCTCGAAGGCAAGCGCAAGACGCAAAGCGCCGGCATGGAAGTGGTCCCGCGCGATCAGGCAGTCGCGCGCTACCGCGCCGCGGTCGACATGAAGAACGAGCTCGATCCCAATTTCGTCATCATGGCGCAGTGCTACGCGCGCGATGCTTCGAACGGCGGCCTCGATGAATGCCTGGCGCGCCTCAAGATTTATCGCGAAGAGGCGGGCGTCGACTGGGTGCAGCTCGAATCGCCGCATTCGATCGAAGAGATCAAACTCGCGCGCGCAGCGGTGTCAGGCCCGCTGTCGTTCATGAAAGGCAAGCTGCCGCGCTACCTCGGGCTCGACGAGCATCTGGCGCTCGGCATCAACATCGCCTGGTACCCGACTTTCACGCATCACATTATGTGGGCCGCGATGTGGGACTTCATGCAGAATTTTCAGAAGTCGGGTGTGGGCGCATGGGAAGAGTTTCTTGCGCAACGCAAGGACAAGCCGTACCCGGTATCCGAAGTCGGCCCCGATGGCGAAGGGCTGGCGAAGCAGCAGGAGCTTGAGAAACGGTATTTTTCGGCGGCGATGTTGAAGAAATACGAGAGCTGAGATGACGAAACCGCAAACCATGGCGGAAAAGCTGCTGTCGCGGCATAACCTCGCGGGCGCGCCGGTGTACGCGGGCGATATCCTCGAGGCTCGCATCGACGGCGCGATGTGCCACTACCACGCGACGGAGCCGATGCACGATCTCGCGCTGCAGGCGGGGTTCAAGGACGGCCTGCCGCGCGTGTGGGATCCGGACCGCGTGTTTATCCTGCTTGATCACCATCAACCCACGCTGAACCAGGCGCAGGCCGATAAGAACGCGCTGATCCGCACCGAGGTGAACCGGCTCGGCATCAAATGCTTTCACGACGCGGAGCCGGGAATCGCGCACCAGATGATGGCCGATTACGGCCTGATGCGGCCGGGCGAGCTCGTCGTCGGCAACGATTCGCACACGATCAGTTACGGCGCGCTCAATTGCGGCGGCGCGGGTATCACGCGCGCCGACATGTTCTTCGTCCTTCTGTTCGGCGAGCTGTGGTTCCAGGTGCCGCCGACCGTCAAGATCGTGCTCGACGGCAAACAGCCGGCTTATCCGATCGCAAAGGACATCATCCTGTATCTCGCCGGCAAGTATGGCGATGATTTTGCGGGGAGCCTGTCGATTGAGTACGCTGGCACGCTAACGCCGCAGCTCTCGATCGACAGCCGCATGTGCCTGTCGGCGCACGGTGTCGAAGTCGGCGCCAAGTTCGCGCTGTTTCCGTTCGACGATGTGACACGCGAGTTCGTAGAGAAGCGAACCGACAAGCCGTACGAGCCGATCGCGGCGGATGCGAACGCCGTATATGAAAAAGAAATCCACTTGAACGTCGACGAGATGCCGTTCGTCGTCGCGAAGCCGCACCAGTTCGGCAACGTATGTCCCGTTGGCGAAGTCTCGGGCACGCGCATCCACCAGGCGCAGATCGGCTCGTGCGCGAACGGCCGTTATGAAGATATCGAGATCGCCGCGCGCATGCTCAAGGGCCGCAAGGTCGCCAAAGGCGTGCGCTTCCTGATTTCTCCGGCGTCGCAGCAGGTTTATCTGCAATGCCTGAAGGCAGGGCATGTGGAGACGCTGGTGGAGGCGGGCGCGCAGGTGATCACGCCGGGCTGCGGCATCTGCCAGCCGAAAGTGGGTTTCCTTTCGGATGGCGAAGTGTGCATCACGGCAACCACGCGTAACTTCAAAGGTCGCAAAGGCAGTCAGAGCGCGGAGATTTATCTCGGCGGGCCACTGACCGTGGCGGCAGCGGCGGTCGCCGGTACTATCGAAAATCCGAAAGAGGTGTTCGATGAGCTTTGATCTGGACAAAATGATCAAAGGCCGCGTGTGGAAGTTCGGCGACTCGGTCGAAACCGATGCGATCAATCCGTACTACCTGTATCCGACGATGGAAGAACTCAAGCAGCACACGATGGAAGTCTACCGGCCCGAGTTTCCGAAAGAAGTGAAGCCTGGTGACATCCTCGTCGGCGGACGAAATTTCGGCTGCGGGTCGAGCCGGCCGGGACTCGTGCTGCGCGAAGTCGGCGTCGCGGCCATCGTGGTGGAGTCGGTGTCGCGGCTTTTCATGCGCAACAGCATCGCGCGGGCGATGCCCATCTTCATGGCGCCCGGCATCACAGGCATCGTCAACGATGGCGAAACGCTTGAAGTCGATTATCCGAACGGCGTGGTGCGCAACCCCGCTAATGGCAAGAGTGTTGCGATAAGGGCGTTTCCGCCCCTGATCGTGCGCATCGTGAACGCGGGCGGACTGCTGGAGTTTGCGCGGCAGCGGTATTTGGCGGAGAAGCGCTAATTCTTTGCCCCCTCCCTAACCCTCCCCCGCGCCGAGCGCAACGGAGGGAATTTATTTTGTCGCGTGTTCCGCTGCTTCGCGGCCGGCGATGCGGCCAAACACCGAGCCCGCCATCAACCCGGTGCTGCCGGGATAGTTGAAGTAGTAAAGTCCGCCGACCAGTTCGCCCGCCGCATAGAGCCCGGGAATCGGCGCGTCTTCCATATCGAGCACGTGGGTGGAAGTGTCGATCTTGAGTCCGCCGAACGTGAACGTGATGCCGCAGCCGACCGAATAAGCTTCGAACGGCGGCTTCTCCAGTACGTTGGCCCAGTTGGTCTTGTCGATTGCGAGGCCCACCGTCGTGCGGCCGTCTTTGACGTTGGGATCGAACGGCACATCGCGTTTGACCGCGGCGTTGTATTCGCGCACGGTGTCCAGAAAATTCTGCGGATGCACGTCCTGCATTTTTTCGACCAGGCCTTCGAGCGTGTCGGCCTGCACCTTGGTCGCGCCGCGCAATTTGTATTCGTCGCGCATCACGTGCTTGACCTGCTGGTCGAAGATCTGCCAAGCGAAACTGCCGGGCTGCTGCAGCACGACGCGCCCGTATTTTGCGTACGTGTAATTGCGGAAGTCGGCGCCTTCATCGACGAAGCGCTTGCCATCGGCGTTGACCATGATGCCGAACGGATAGCTATGCCGGTATCCCGCATGCGGCGCATTGACGTCGCCGAAATCCGGCGCGTAGCGCTCCCATGCAACGGAATGGCAGCCCGACCACTGGCCGTACGACTGCGCGCCGATGTCGAGCGCCATGCTGATGCCGTCGCCGGTGTTGTAGCGCGTGCCGCGCACTTTCGCCATGTCCCAGCCGGGGCCGAGGTAGCGCGTGCGCATTTCGCGGTTCGCTTCGAATCCGCCGCAGGCGAGCACGACGGCTTTGGCGCGAATTTCATGCGCTACGCCATTGGCCATGACGCGCACGCCTTCGACGCCGGACGCGCCCTGCAGCAGTCCCGTCGCACGCGTCTGGTAGCGCACTTCGATGCCATGCTTGTCTGCGGCTTTGTAGTGCAGCTCCATGAGGCCGGTGCCGCCTCCGTTGGCGAAAATCACGACGCCGCCGAAGAATTTGAAGCGGCCATTGACGTTATAGGCCTGGCGCCCGTAGTTGGGCATGAAGCGGATGCCGCGCTCGCGCATCCAGTGCACGGTGCCGGTGCTTTCCTTGACGATGGTTTCGGCGAGATCGGGGTCGATGTAGTACTGCGTGATGCGGCCGAGATCGTCGAGATATTGTTCGGCGGTGTATTCGCCGAAATCCGAGCGCGCGATTTCATCGTCGGTCAGGTCGGGCACGATTTTCCTGATGTCATCCGCGCCGTGATGGACCATGCGGAAGCCGCCGCCGGTGTACGCGCTGTTGCCGCCGCGCTTGTCCTGCGGCGCGCGCTCGAGCACGAGCACGCGCGCGCCTCGCTCGCGCGCTGACAGCGCGGCGCACATCGCTGCATTGCCGCCGCCAAGTACGATTACGTCATAAGTCGATTGTTGTGACACGGCAATGCTTTCAGGGAGGTTGTACGGAGCAGCACGTATTTTGACGCGCCGATTTTTGACGGGCACAAGCGAGCTACGTATACTAGTGTATACACGAGAATTCAAAGTGTCCAGTTACCGGATTTCGCTCATGCACCGCCATTCAATATCCGGCTTAGCCGCAGCCTTCGTGTTGCCAGCGTGCGTTGCATTCGCGCACGCCGCCGACGATTATCCGAAAAAGCCGGTGCGTTTTATCGTCGGCTTCTCGCCCGGAGGCGGCAGCGACATCCTCGCGCGCCTGCTGAGCGAGAAGCTCACCGCAAGCTGGGGCCGTCCATTCGTGGTCGACAATCGGAGCGGTGCCGGCGGTACGATTGCGCTGACGCTGACTGCGAACGCAGCGCCCGACGGCTATACGGTCATGATGATATCGGGCAGCCAGATCACGAACGCGGTGCTGATGACGAAGCTGAACCTCGATGTGCTGAAAGCCTACGCGCCCGTCACGCAGGCGACTTCGCAGCCGTACATACTTGTCGTGCATCCGTCGGTCGCGGCGAAAAGCGTGAAAGAGCTGATCGCGCTCGCCAAGGCCAATCCCGGCGCGCTTAATTATGCGTCGTCCGGCACGGGATCGTTTGCTCACCTCGGCATGGAATTGTTCAACGTGATGACCGGCACGCAGATGGTCCACATTCCGTTCAAGGGCAGCGGCGCAGCGATAATCGATCTGCTCGGCGGTCAGGTGCAACTCGCGCTGACGAGCGCGATATCCGGCATGCCGCATCTTAAGACCGGCAAGCTGCGCGGCCTTGCCGTCACGACGCTCAAGCGCTCGCCGGTGATACCCGACTATCCGACTGTCGCCGAAGCGGGCGTGCCCGGCTACTCCGTGGACGGCTGGTACGCAGTGGTTCTGCCGGCGAAAACGCCAGTCGCCATCGTCAACAAATTAAACAGGGAACTCGTTCGATTGCTCGATACGCCCGCGGTTGTGGAGGCGCTGGCCAGGGATGGTGCGGTTCCAGCGCCCAGTACGCCCGTGCAGTTGCAGGAAACGATGCGCGCCGAGCTGGCCAAGTGGGCGAAGGTCGTCAAAAGCGCCGGCCTGAAAATGGATTGAACGGATGAAGGCGGTCGCGTTCTTGATGTTGTTGCCGGCGACCGCCGCGTACAGTGCGGGTGCAGCGCATACCTATCCGGTCAAGCCTATCCGCGTGATCGTCGGCCTGGCGCCGGGCGGCGCGACGGATATCGTGGCGCGCGCGCTCGCGCAGAAGCTGACCGATGGATTGGGACAAACCGTGGTCATCGACAATCGCGCCGGCGCCGCAGGAAGCATCGGCAGCGCGCTAGCGGCGAATTCGCCGCCTGACGGATACACCGCGCTTATCGTGTCGAGCACGTACACGATCAACCCGAGCCTCTACAAGAAGCTGCCGTTCGACCCGGTGCGCGATCTGCAGCCGGTCACGTTGATTGCATCGTCGCCGTTCCTGCTGCTGGTGCACCCGTCGATTGCGGCCAAAACGCCACGCGAGCTGATCGCGCTTGCAAAGACACGGCAGCTTACGTTCGCGTCCGGCGGGATAGGCAGCTCCGGCCATCTTGCCGCCGAGCTATTCAGCAGCATGGCAGGCATTGAATTGATCCACGTGCCTTACAAGGGCGCGGGCCCGGCGCTGATCGATACGCTGGGCGGGCAGGTGAACATGGTCATGAGCAGCATAGTGTCCGGCATGCCGTATGCGAAAGCAGGTCGACTGCGCGCGCTCGCGATTACTTCGCGCAGCCGGTCCGCCGCGCTGCCGGAGCTGCCAACCATTTCCGAATCGGCGTTGCCCGGCTACGATTTCTCTTCGTGGTACGGATTGATGGTGCCCGCCGCGACGCCGCGCGCTATCATCGCGCGGCTGCATGACGAAACGGTAAAGGCATTGAAAGCGCCCGACCTGCAGCAGCGGCTGGCAAGCGAAGGCTGCGAGCCTGTCGGCAGCACGCCGGAACAGCTCGCGGCGCATATAAAAACCGAAATGGCGCGCTGGGCGAAGATAGTCAAGGCCAGCGGCATGCAGGCTGAATAACCGGGCGGAGCAACGATGCCGAAATCGACCACGAGTTCCAAGTCCACCCCGTTGGGTGAGCTCGCCTACGCGAAACTGCATTCGGCGATCCAGGCCGGCACTTTCGAGCCGGGCAAGCGCATGATGGAAATCGAAATCGCGGCATGGCTGCAGATGAGCCGCACGCCGGCGCGCGACGCCATGCGGCGGCTCGAGAACGAAGGACTGCTCGTGCACGAGCCGCGCCAGGGGCTCGTGGTCGCGACGCTCGACCACGCTGCGGTTATCGAGCTTTACACGATGCGCGAAGTGCTCGAAGGCACAGCCGCACGGCTTGCTGCGCGCTATGCGTCCGAGCTCGAAGTCGAACAGCTGCTCGAATTGGTCGCGGTCGAAAAAAAGCTCAAAGGCAAATACCAGGAACTGGCTGAGCACAACCAGCGCTTCCACCGCGCGCTGCGTCAGGCGGCCCACAACCGCTATCTGCTCCGCGCGCTGATTACCGTGCGGGATTCAATGGGGCTGCTCGGCAAATCGCAGATGACGATGCCGCACCGCGCCGCCACCGCTTTAAAAGAACATGAGCAGATCGTGCGTGCGATTGAGCAGCGTGACGCCGCCGCCGCGGAAGAAGCCGCGCGCACGCACGTGCGCGCGGCTCAGCGCGAGCGCATCAAGTCGTTCATGCCGGGGTAAATGGTGAACATCCCCCTTCAAGGGGGACGTGAGAAATGCGCTGTGCGCTGAATCAGTGGCCTTGAAACGCCGGCTTGCGCTTTTCCATGAACGCGTCGCGGCCCTCGATGTAATCTTTGCTCGCAAAACAGGCGTCGACCATTTTGTCGCACAAAGCAATGTCGCGCTGTGCTTCGTTTTTCCCCATTTCCTTGACGCTTTGCTTGACCGCAGCGATGGTTAGCGGAGCGTTGCCGGCTATCGTATTCGCATAGTCAAGCACGTATTTCTCGAGCTCGGCGACGGGTAACATGCGGTTGATCAATCCCATCGTCAGCGCTTCCTGCGCGG
>JANYDM010000117.1 GCA_025363575.1 Betaproteobacteria bacterium
CTGACGCAAAAGCTCACCGAGCAGCTCGGCCAGAACATCATCGCCGACAATCGCGCGGGCGCGGGCGGCAACCTCGGCATAGGCATCGCCGCCAAGGCGCCGCCAGACGGCTACAACATCCTGATCACCTCGCCGACGATAGCCATCAGCCCTTCGCTTTACAAGCATCTCGACTACGATGCGGCGCGCGATTTTTCTCCGGTGGCAAGGCTTGCCTCCATCCAGAACGTGCTGCTCGTACATCCGACGGTGCCGGTAAAAACACTGAAGGATTTCATCGCGCTCGCGCGCGCCAATCCGGGCAAGCTCAATTACGGTTCGGGCGGGCCCGGCACTACCAATCACCTTGCGAACGAGCTGCTGATCAGTCTCACCAAAATCAAGATGGTGCACGTGCCGTACAAGGGCGCCACCCTCGCCACGCTCTCGCTGATGGGCGGCGAAGTCGATGAAGTCATCGTCTCGGCCGCGTCCGTAATGCAGCAAATTCGCGCCGGCAAGGTGCGCCCGCTTGCAGTACTTGCGGAAAGCCGCATGGCGGTGCTGCCGGACGTGCCGACGTCGAAGGAAGCCGGCGTCGACGACTTCATCATGCCGATCTGGTATGCGCTGTTCGCGCCCATCGCGACGCCGCGCGATATCGTCGCCCGCCTCAATCAGGAAGTGAACCGCGCGTTGACGTCGCCCGATCTGCGCGAGCGGCTCATCGGCGCCGGCATGGATCCCTGGCCCGGCACGCCGGACGATCTGGCGCACCTCGTGAAAAGCGAATCGGCGCGCTACGCGGCAATCATAAAGCGCGCGGGGCTGAAACCCGAATAGTGCGACGCTTTGCGCTATGATGGCCGCCGCAATGCGGCCCGCACGATAAATGGAGGGGATGGCAATGGCAGCTGAACCGACCGCTGTGCTCGCCCAATGGGCGGCAGCACTCAAGCTCGAAGATATTCCGCAGCGCACGCGCGAATATTGCAAAAACATGTTGCTGGACACGCTCGCCTGCGCCGTCGCCGGCCACCAGGGCGAGGAAACGCACCAACTCGCGGCGCTGGCGGCAGGCATCGCGCAATCGAATGAAAGCAGCGTCATCGGCGGTGATCGCCTGTCGCTCGCCGGCGCGACGATGCTGAATGGCTATCTCATCACGGCGGTGACGATGTGCGATATCCACCGCTCGACATTGACGCACGTGACGCCTGAAGTCATTCCGCCCGCGCTCGCAATTGCTGAACGCGATGGATTGCCAGGCCGCGATTTGCTCGTTGCCATAGCGCTCGGCTGCGAAATCACCACGCGCGTCGGCCTTGGCCTCAACTATCCCGAAGCCCGCAAGCGCGGCTGGCACGGCCCGGGCGTCATCGGCCCGTTCGGCTCCGCTGCCGCGGTCGGCCGCCTGATCGGACTCGATGCGGCCAAGATGGCGAAAGCATTCGGCCTCGCCGGAAGTCAGTCCGCCGGCACGTTCGCGGCATGGGGTACGCCGACGGTCAAATTCCATCAATGCCGCGGCGCGCTGTCGGGCTTGATGGCATCGTTGCTCGCTCAGCAGGATTTTCTGGCCACGAGCGAGTTCCTGACCCATAAGGACGGCGGCCTTTTCAACACGTACTCGGATGGCGGCACGCCCGCGGCAGCGACCGATCAGCTAGGGCAACGCTGGGAACTCGAGCAAATCGCCTTGCGCTTGTGGCCGTCGGCATCGACCATCCAGGGCTTCATTACCGCGATGTTCGATCTCGTCGAGATGCACGATCTCAAGCCCGCGCGGGTGAAGAAAGTCCACGTGAAGATGAGCAAAGTCGCCGTCGACATGCACGGCATTTTCCCGCGCTATAAAGGCAAGTTCGACGCTCTGCTATCTACACACTATGCTGCGGCTGTGGTGCTGCACGACCGGGAACTGACGCTCGCGCAATTCGAGCCCGCGCGCTACGACGACCCGGTGCTGCGCAAATTTGCCGCGGAGAACGTCGACGTGACGATAGATCCAACGCTTACCGGCGTGCAGGCTGTGGTCGACATCCAGACCGACGACGGCAGGACGCTCAGCGAACGCTGCGATCATCCGCGCGGCTCCGCCGAAAATCCGCTCACGCGCGCGCAGATCGAGGCCAAGTTTCGCACTTACGCAAATTCGCGCTTGCCCGCCGCCAACATCGACGCCGTCATTGCCGCCGTGACGAAACTGGAAGAAGCCGGCTCGACGCGCACTCTGATGGAGCTGCTGCGTGCGGGCAGCGAGATCCGCGCGCGCAAGACCGCATAGAAAAACTTTGAACCGCGAAGGAAGCAAAGGACGCGAAGGAATTCAAAACCAAGTCATTCGAACGGCTCAGACAAGAATTCGGGCGTCGCATGCGCAACTTATTTTGTCTTCCTTGGCGTCCTTCGCGTAACCCTCAAGGGGTATTAAAAAGAATCCTTTGCGGTTAATGATCTGAGTGAGATGGAGGAGAATGCATGTTTCGCCCGCTCGTCGCCACCGCATTCGCATCACTCGTTACCTCGTCCGCGCTCGCGCAGACTGGCGACTATCCGAACCGTCCCGTGCGCATCATCGTGCCGCAGACGGCGGGCGGTGCCGTCGACATCGTGGCGCGCGCTATCGCGCAAAAACTTAGCGAGACATGGGGTCAGCAGGTGATTGTCGACAACCGCCCCGGCGCCAACGGCATCATCGGCATGGAAGCGGTCGCCAGGGCCAAGCCGGACGGCTACACGCTGGGCGCGCCGTTCACGTCCGTGTTGTCGATCAATCCGTTTGTTTACAAGACGCTGCCTTACGACGCGTTCAAGGATTTTGCGCCCGTCATGCAGAGTGTCGCCAATGTGATCGTGCTCGTCGTCCATCCGTCGCTGCCCGTGCGCTCGGTAAAAGAGCTCGTGGCGCTCGGCAAGTCGCGGCCCGGCGATCTCGTCTATGGCTCGTTCGGCGTCGGCAACCTGACCCATCTCGCCGGCGAGCTCCTGCGCATGGAGACCGGCCTGAAAATGGTGCACGTGCCATATAAAGGCGAGACGCCGGCGGTGACCGACCTGATAGGCGGCCAGTACGTACTCCTGTTCTCGACCTCGGCCGGCGTCAAGGCGCACATCCAGGAAGGCCGCCTGCGCCTGCTGGCGACCGGCGGCGAAAAACGCGCCGCCGCTTATCCTAATGCACCGACCATGGCGGAAGCGGGCTATCCGGGCGCCGGCGTCACGGGCTGGTCGGGCCTCGCGATGCCCGCGGGCACGCCGCCGGAAATCGTGCAGAAATTTTCACGCGACGCAGCGCGCCACGTGAAGTCCGCGGAGATGAGCGAGCGCCTGACCGCACTGGGCGCCGAACCCGTGGGCAGCACGCCCGAGGAATTCAATACGTTCATCAAATCCGAAGCTGCCAAGTGGTCGCGCGTCATCCGCGAGGCCGGCATTACGTTGCAGTAGCAGCGCGCTTTCCCGATGCGAAAAACGGCTCTTATCTTCTGCGCGCTCGTGCTTTGCGCGCCGCTGTTTTCCCATGCGCAAATCTATCCCAACAGACCCGTGCGCCTGATCGTGCCGTACACGAGCGGCAACACCGACACGACCGCGCGCATCTTCGGCCAGAAACTCGGCGAGCGCCTCGGCCAGCAAATCGTCATCGATAATCGTCCGGGCGCCGGCGCCAACATCGGCGCGGAGATTGCGGCGAAATCACCGCCCGATGGCTACGCGCTGTTCTATTTGAGCCTCTCGCACGCTATCAACGCATCGCTTTACAAGCAGCTCAGCTATAACCTCGTCAAAGACTTCGCACCGGTCGCGCTGCTCATATCGAGCCCTTACATCCTGACCGTGCATCCGTCGGTCCCCGCGCGCTCGGTGAAAGAGCTGATTGCGTTCGCCAAATCGCACCCCGGGCAGCTCAACTATGCGTCGTCCGGCAGCACGAGCCACCTCGCGTTCGAATATCTGTGCACGCTCGCGCAGGTAAAAATGAACCACATCCCGTACAAGAGCGGTGCCCCGGCGACAGTCGCCATCATCAGCGGACAGGTCGAAGTTGCGCTCGCCAGCGCATCGGCGTCGATGCCGCACATCAAATCCGGCAAGCTGCGCGGCCTCGGCATCTCGAGCGCCCAACGCTCGCCGCAGGCGCCGGAGCTGCCGACGATAAACGAAGCGGGCGTGCCCGGCTACGACGTGAGCACGTGGCACGGCCTCGCAGTCCCTGCTGCAACGCCGCGTGAAATCATCATGCGCCTGAACGCCGAATCACTCGCCTTGCTCAAGCTGCCCGACGTGCAGGAGCGCTACCGCCTCGTCGATTCCGACGTGCTCGGCAGTACACCGGAGTATTTCGGCGCGCTGATCAAAAGCGAGATCGAGAAATGGGCGAAGGTAGTGAAAGACTCAGGTGCGGTGGCGGACTAGCATGATTTTGTCTTTGGATTTCATGCCCCGGCCTGGCGCATCATGGCAGTCTGCGACGCGCGCACCCGTCATGTCAGGCGTCATGCTCGTCGCCTGCGCTTGCGGGGCGCCTTCGAACGCTGCCGAAAACATCGCTGCGCCGTTCGAGCTGCCGGAAATCACCGTCGTCACCACCACCCCCGTGGGCGGCACCGGCATCGCCCTGGACAAGTACCCGGGCAACGTGCAGATCCTCAACTACAAAGATCTTCCGCAGGATGCACGCACCCTCGCGGATACGCTAAACGAGGCTGCCGGCTCGATGAGCATCAATGATACGCAGGGCAATCCTTACGTGGTGGACCTCAACTATCGCGGGTTTACCGCTTCGCCCGTGCTCGGCACGCCGCAGGGCATTTCCGTTTTTCTCGACGGCATGCGCGTCAACGAACCGTTCGGCGACGTAGTGTCGTGGGATCTGATCCCGCAGATCGCGATCGCCAATGTAACGGTAGTGCCGGGCTCTAATCCGGTGTACGGGCTCAATACCCTTGGCGGCGCCGTCTCGCTGAACACCAAAAGCGGCTTCGCGTTTCCGAGCGGCGAAGTCAAACCGACTCTCGGCTCTTTCGGCCGCCGCAGTCTCGATGCAGAAAAAGGCGGCCACGGCGAGAACGTCGACTACTATCTGGCGACCAGCCTCTACGACGACCGCGGCTGGGCCGCCTACAACCCGAGCCGCATCCGGCAGTTCTTCGGCAAAATCGGCTTTCAGAACGACCGCACCGATCTCGACCTGTCGCTGATGTACGCCGACAACCAGATGAACGGCAACCAGAACGTGCCGCTGTCGATGCTGGGTAACGCGGCGGGTGGCTATTCGCATCCCGACTATACGAGCACGCAAAGCCTCACGCTCAATCTGCGCGGCAGCCTCGCGCTGAACGTAGCTAACTCCATCACCGGCAATATTTACTACCGGCACATCGCGCGCGACGTGTTCAACAGCAATATCGGCAATCCCGTTGCGACATCGACGAACAACGCCACGTGCGTTACGACCGCCGATTGCCCGGCAAGCAATCTGCTGGCCGATTACACGCAGAATATTTACGGCGGCAACTTGCAATGGTCGAACAGCGGCAAGCTGTGGGGCAAGGCGCAGGTCGTGACCGTGGGTCTGAACGCGGAATACGGCAGGACGGCGTTCAACAATAACGGGCAGGATGCTTTCGTCGACAGCACCAACGCGACAATTGGCGCGAACCCGTTCATGCCACAGGCGACGATAAGGTCGAACAACCGGCGCTACGGCATCTTCGCCACCGACACGCTCGACGCCACGGAGCGCTTGTCGGTCACCGCTTCCGCGCGATACGACTATGCGACCATCGGCTTATCCGGGACCTCATGTACGGACCCTAACGGCCTGTGCAACAGCGCCGCGATGGTATCCGCGGTACCCGGCGCAAACACGCTGACCGATGTCTCGGGTAATCATAGCTATCAGCGGCTGAATCCATCAGTGGGGTTCGCTTATCAACTAACGCCGCGCCTGACTGGTTTCGGCAGCTATGCCGAAGGCTTCCGCACGCCCTCCGCCATCGAGCTCGCATGCGCTGATCCGAATTCGCCCTGCACCGGCGTGCCCAATGCATTCGGCGCCGACCCCGATTTGAAAGCCGTCGTATCCAAGACCTGGGAAATCGGTTTTCGAGGCAGGATTTCGCCGCAGCTGCGCTGGCGTGCTGCCGCTTTCCGCAGCACGCTGCACGACGATATTTTGTTCAATCAGACCAATGCGACGCAGGGCTACTTCTCCAACGTCGGGCAGACGCGCCGCCAAGGAGTCGAGTTGGGCCTCGACGGCAAGGCCGACCGCCTCGATTACGCCATTTCCCTGAGCTGGGTGGACGCCACTTTCCAAAGCCCGTTCACACTCGCGAACGGTTCGAACAGCGCGTGCATAGCGGCGAATGGCGCCGGCGCCGGCTGCGCCGGCGTCAACGCGCAGCCCGGCGATAAAATACCCGGTATACCCGCCCTGACACTGAAGCTGCGCGCGGGCTACGCCCTGACGCCGCAAACGCGCGTGAAGGCGACCTTGCAGGCGCAGGGCGCGCAATACGCGCGCGGCGACGAGAACAACCAGGACGTTAATGGGCGCCTGCCGGGGTTCGCGACGGTCAAGCTCGACGTCAGCCACCGCTTCGAAAAAAACATCGAAGCCTTCGGCGGCATCACCAATCTTTTCAATACGCGGTACTCGACCTTCGCCACGCTGGGGCCCAACAATCTGACGAACGGCTCGGCAGAGCAGTTTCGGGGCGTCGCTGCGCCGCGGACCGTGTACGCGGGATTGCGCGCGTTATTTTAAAGCCCCAGCCCCAACTGCACGCAAGCGTCGTAAACCACTTGCCCGCGCGGCTCCAGCCGCGCGCCTTCGCGCAATGCATGCGTGCGCACGTCGTGCAGACCGATCAGGTGCATGACCTCGACATCGCGCGCGAGCAAGGCATCGGCGATGAACGAGCGGTGGCAGTGCTCCGGATGCGTCTCCGCGCACATGAATGCCGTCGGACGCGCATCGCCGAAAGCGATGAGTCGCGTCAGTGCCTCCTGGAAATCACTGGTCGCCATGTGGTCGGCATAGCCGCGGTGGGCGGCGTCAGTGAGCGCCAGATGCGGCGACTCCACATGCGGCCGGCGCATGCCGCCAAGCGGTGCGCCTTCCCACACGTAATGGATCGAATTTGCCTTCAGCGCCGGATCGAGCATCATGCGGGCAAACTGCGGATTGCGGCGGGAGCGCGGGTAGGCCCGCACGTCGACGAGGCATTCGATGCGTGCGCTCTTCAGCAACGCGGTGAAATCGTCGATCAGGCGATTGCCGTGCCCGATGGAATAAACGGTGGTCATTGCGCCATCGCCACGATGTGGCGCGACTGTATGGATTCCTGCACCGCGCAGGCCAGCTCGATTGCACGCAGGCCGTCCTCGCCGGACGCCATTTCGCCGGCGCCGCCCCTGACCTCGCGCGCGAACGCCTCGATCTCGCGCCGGTAAATCGGCGTCGGGGCAAACCGCTCTTCGACGAAGCCTGCGTCGGTCCTGATCGTGAGGACATGCTCATCCGCCCAGCGCAGCGCGGATGTATTCAACATGCCCCTGGTGCCTTGCACGCGCAAATCGTTGCCCGCGTACGCGATCTCGCGGCTGGCGCGCACCACGACGTGACAGTCCGCGCCCAGCATGCCCAGGACCGCGATCGTAGAGTCGGGCACGCCGTCGCGCCGGTCGGGATGCGAATTTGCGGACAGTTCGCGTATCTTAAGGCCGGTCAGCCACTCGACCTGGTCGAAGAGATGCACCGCGACGTCGAACAGCACGCCGCCCTGGCGCGGGTCGTCTCGCCACGCGCCGTGCTGGCGCAGCGGCGCAATGCGCTCGAACGTGACGCCGCGCAATTCGCCGAGTGCGCCGGAGCGGATAATCTCGCGCACGCGGCACAGGATTTCTTCGAACCTGATTTGAAACGCCACCCGCAATATGACGCTTGCAGCACGGCAGGCCGCAACCATCTCGCGCCCATGGTCGGCGGCAAGCGCCAGCGGCTTCTCGCACAACACATGTTTACCGGCGCTTGCGGCGGCCAGCACCATGCGATGGTGGTCGGCATTTGGCGTGGCGACGAAGATCGCTTCGACATCGGGCGCCGCGACGAGCTCCTCGATGCTGGCATAACAGTGCGGGATGTTGAATTTGTGCGCGAAGGCGCGCGTTTTTTCCGGCGTGCTGCCGGCGCAGGCGACGAATTCCGAATTGGCCGCACTTGCAATGGCGGGCGCGATTTGCTGGTCGACGACGCCACCGAGTCCGATCACGCCCCAGCGCACTGCAGGTTCTTGTTGCGGCAAAGCCTTTCTCCGGGCGCGTTTAAAATTTCACCCGAGTATAGACGCGGCGCAAACTGCCAACAAGCGGCGCGATGGCCTGTCCTTTTCGCTGCACAGCGAATCACGTATATTGCATTTCATCTTGCAGCGCACGGCGGACAATGCCCGCACGCAGTCACCGGAGGAATAAAACGTGCAGCCATTCGCTTCGATGATCATTGCAGGCACGACGGCCGGTGCGCTATTAGCGGGCTTGGTCGACGCGTGCGCGCAGGCTTATCCGACCAAGCCGATCCGCCTCATTGTGTCGGTGCAACCCGGCGGCAATCTCGACCTGATGGGACGGTCCGTCGCCGACTACGTGAGCAGCGGGCTGGGGCAACGCGTGTACGTTGAGAACCGGCCCGGCGCGAACAGCACCATCGGGCTGGCCGCTGCGGCGCACTCGGCGCCCGACGGCTATACGCTGGTGATGGTTGCGCAAAGCGCGCTGATCGCCGCCATGATGATGCGCAATCCGCCCTACGACCCGGTGCGCGATTTCGCCGGAATCAGCCTTATCGCGACGCTGCCGCAGATACTGGTCGTGCACAAATCGCTGCCGGTAGCCAGCGTGAAGCAACTCATTGCGCTGGCGAAAGCGCGTCCCGGCCAGCTTAACTGCAGCACCTCCGGCAATGGCTCGGGCTCGCACCTGGCACTGGAACTCTTTAACCGCATGGCCGGCGTGCGCATCATGCGCATACCGTACAACGGCGACGGCCCCGCCATTGTCGATTTGCTGGGCGGGCAGGTCCCTATGAAATTCGACAATGTCAGCACGTCGCTCACGCACGTTCGCGGCGGACGCTTGCGCGCACTGGGTGTGACGAGCCCGACGCGTACCGCGCTGCTACCCGAAGTGCCGCCGATCAGTGATGCGGTACCCGGATTTCAGATGAGCATATTCAACGGCATCATGGCGCCGGCGGCGACGCCACCCGGGATCCTCGCGCGCGTCCACGCCGAAGTGGTGAAGTTTGCGGCCTCGACCGAGGTGCGCACGCGCTTTGCGGCACAGGGCGTCGAGCTGCAGGCAAGCGCCGCGCCCGAACAGTTCACCGCTTACGTCAAATCCGAATACGCCAAGTGGGCCAGGGTCATGGAGGATGCAGGCATCAGACCCGAGTAAGTGTTGCGGTCTGACCCGCAGACAAGCCTGCAATTTATGCGACGGCTGCGGGCGGTGATGAGATGTTGGTGACGTAAGTGCGGTAGATGTGCGGCAGCCGCGCGAGCACCTCTTCCCTGCCTAGAATTTCGCTGTCGCTCACAGTGGCCGCTATCAGTTCCGGCGTAAGCAACGTCAGCGCAACCGCGGCTGTCGGCGCATGGCTCAGGTGCCACGGCTCCGCATAGACGCCGCCACGGTACTTGGCGTACGGGCGGAAGAAATCGAAGCTCGCCATATTGTCGTCGAGCCATACGCGCATCTTGTGAAAAACGCCGCCGGGCGCGTACTCTTCGGGCAGCAGATGGTAGCGCTGGTTTTCTGCGAGAGCCGCGCGGTCGACAAGGTCGATGTCGGTGCCCCAGTGATGGCGGCTCGCACCGGGCAGCGCGCTCCAGCACAGGATGCCGTCGATGAGCTCGGCGGGGCCCAGGCTTGCGTGGTCGCGCACGATGCCGGCCTTGTCGTAGAGGGGGCGCTCGCCGCGGAACTTCATGTTCCAGATACGCATCTGCGTTGCGAAATCGCGGAATCCGCTTGCTATCCAGAGATCGATGCCATCGGCGGCCGCGGCTTCTTTCATTGCCAGCAGCGGCCCCAGGGCGCTCGCGTGCACTGCGGCGCCTATATCGTCGCGCTGCACGACGTGGGTGGCGGCACGGCCGGTCAGCTCGAGCTCATTGAACATGGCGGGATTGTAAAAGAAAAAAGCCGGCGCTAAGCCGGCTTTTCAAATGGTGTCGTTTTTTTATTATTATGCCGCCTTGGCAGGCGCTTCTTCTTTTTTATCCTCGCTGACCTCAGGACGGTCGATCAACTCCACGACTGCCATGGGCGCGTTATCCCCCTTGCGAAAGCCGTATTTCAGAATGCGCAGATACCCGCCATTGCGCTTCGCGTAGCGCGGGCCGAGCTCGCCGAACAACTTGGTCACCATCTCGCGATCGCGCAGGCGGTCGAATGCGAGCCTGCGGTTGGCAAGCGATGGCGATTTGCCGAGCGTCAGGATCGGCTCTGCTACGCGGCGCAACTCCTTCGCTTTGGGCAAAGTCGTCTTGATGACTTCGTGACGCAGCAGCGAAACGGTCATGTTGCGCAGCATCGCGAGACGATGGCTGCTGGTACGGTTGAGTTTTCTTAGACCTAAACGGTGACGCATGATAAATCCTTGTTAGACTTTTTCCAGCCCGACCGGCGGCCAGTTTTCGAGCCGCATGCCGAGCGTCAGCCCGCGCGAAGCGAGGACTTCCTTGATTTCGTTGAGCGACTTGCGGCCGAGGTTGGGCGTCTTAAGCAACTCGGTTTCGGTGCGCTGGATCAAATCGCCGATGTAGTAAATGTTTTCGGCCTTGAGGCAGTTGGCCGAACGTACCGTAAGCTCGAGGTCGTCCACCGGACGCAGCAGGATCGGGTCGATCTGCTGGGCTTT
>JANYDM010000086.1 GCA_025363575.1 Betaproteobacteria bacterium
CCATACTCCATCGTCGTGCGTGACGCAGCGCCCCGCAATCGCCGCCCGCACGAAAGGCGGTCGAACGAAAGCGAAAGTTTTTTCACTTCTGGAATCTGGCGCGCCCGGCCCGATTCGAACGGGCGACCTTCGGCTTCGGAGGCCGACACTCTATCCAGCTGAGCTACGGGCGCGGTGCAGGGGGTTACAGCGCGGCTAGGATAGTCGTTTTCCCTGCTAGCGTCCAACCGGAAACGGCCCTGTGCGTTTTACGGCGCGCGGCGATTGCCGCTATAATGTGCGCCTTGCCAACGCGTTGCCGCAGGAAAATGCCATGAGCGAAGTCCACGCCGGGGAGCACTCCTCGCCCATCAAGACACCAAAACAGCTGATCACCGTCATCGTGCTGTCATTCCTGGTGCCTATCGTGCTGATCGTTATTCTGTCGCAGTTGATAACCACCGGCATTCATACGGACAAAACGCATGCGGGTGCTTCCTCCGACGAAGCGGTCATCGCCCGCATCAAGCCGGTGGGACAAATCGAAGTCACCGACCCGAACGCCCCCGTCGTCGAGAAATCCGGCAAGGAAATCGTCGACGCGGTCTGTTCGGCCTGTCATGCCACCGGCGCCCTCAATGCGCCCAAGATCGGCGACAAGGCGCAGTGGGGCCCTCACCTTGGCGTCGGCCTCGACCACCTGACGCAGAACGCGATCAAGGGCGTGCGCCAGATGCCGCCGCGTGGCGGCAATCCTGACCTGACTGACACAGAAATCGCGCGCGCCATCGTTTTCATGGCGAACCAGTCGGGCGCGAGCTTCAAAGAGCCCGCCGCGAAAGCTGCTGCCGCGCCCGCCAAGAGCAAATCAAAATAAACCGCTCCGCGGTCATCGGCAAGGCGCAGACAAGTCTGCGCCTTTTTTGTCGGCGCGGTGCGTCATACGCAAGTGAGCATGCGATGAACATAGTACGTTGCAGTCTTCAGCTACTGGCCTGCCTGGCCTTTTCAGCCCACGCGCAAACGCCGGCGACCGCTTATCCGGCTAAATTCGTGCGCTTGATCGTTCCCTATGCGCCCGGCGGCAGCTCGGACGTGCTCGCGCGCACGCTGGCGCAGAAACTCGGCGGCACGCTGGGCCAGACCTTCGTCATAGACAATCGTCCGGGCGCAGGCAGCATGGTGGGCACCGATATTGCCGCGAAGGCGATGCCCGACGGCTACACGATAATTTTGTCGGACATGCCGCACACCATCAACCCGAGCATCTACGCCAAGGTGCCGTATGACCCGATCAGGGATTTCGCGCCGGTCACGACGATAGGCGTCTCGCCGATGTTTCTGTTCGTCAACCCTGCCGTGAAAGCGCAGAACGTCAAAGAGTTCATCGCGCTCGCGAAAGCACAGCCGGGAAAGATCGCAATTGCATCCGGCGGCACCGGCGCAACGACGCATCTGATGGCCGAGTTGCTGCAAAGCCACGCCGGTATCCGGCTGACGCATGTGCCCTATAAAGGCGCCGGTCCCGCGCTAACCGATGTCATCGCGGGACAGATTCCGGCAACATTCACGTCGATGGCGACCGCCGCGCCATTCGCGCAATCCGGGCGCCTGCGCATACTCGGCGTGACCAGCGCCAAACGTATGGCAGCTTTTCCCGACGTGCCGACGTTCGAGGAAAGCGGTGTCGCCGGCATGGTCGTCGAACACTGGTGGGGGGTAATGGCGCCAGCCGGCGTGCCCAAGACTATTGTCGACAAGCTCAACAATGCAATCGTCAATGCGGTGAACGCCGCCGACGTGCGCGAGAAATTTAATGTGCTCGCGGTCGAGCCGCGCACCGGCACGCCGCAGCAGTTTCGCGCGCTGCTTGAGTCCGACGTCGCGCGCTGGGCCAAAGTAGTCAAGGATGCCGGCATCAAGATCGAATAGATACCTGCGCTTTGCCATGAACAAGCATGAAACACTCCTGACGCCGGCACTCGCCTCACTCGCTGCGGATAGCCGATTGCAACGCGACTTTGCGGCGATTTGCGATTGCGGCGGCAGGCGTGCCGGCACTGACGGAGAAAAAGCGGCGCTCGAACTGGTGCGCGACTGCCTCGCTGCCATCAACGACCATGCTGCGATTGAAGAAGTCAGTTACGCAGGCTGGCGGTGTTCGAAGTCCAGCCTCGCGCTCGCGGACGGTACTGAACTCGTCTGCAATGCATTGCTGGGATCGGCACCCACCCCGGGACTGGCCGCCGAAGTCGTCGATCTCGGGCGTGGCACACCTGAGGATTTTTCGCAACACGAGCATGTCATCGCAGGCCGTTGCGTGCTGGTACGGCACGAGTATCCGTTCTCGCCCACCCATATTCATCGCCGCAGTAAATTGGGCTGGGCAATGGAGCGCGGCGCCGCGGCATTCATCATCGCTAGCCCGCTGCAGAACGCCGGGCCGTTATCCGGGTCGTCCGGCCGGGGCGGCGCCGCAGGCATACCCGCAGTAGCCACCGATTTTGAATCGGCAGCACGCCTGGCGGCGAATGGCGCGCAGCACGCGCGTGTGCATCTGCAGGTCGCGGGCGAAGACTACGCGGCAAAAACCGGCGTCGTTCTGCTCGACCTGCCCGGGCAAACGGAACAACGCATCGTTTTAAGCGCACACATCGATGGTCACGATCTCGCCGAAAGCGCGATGGACAACGCGACGGGCGTGGCAGTCGTGCTGGCCGTGACGCGTGCATTCGCGCCACTGGTAAAGGACTGCCGGCGCGGGCTCCGGATCTGCGTGTTCAGCGCCGAGGAATGGGCGCTCGCCGGTTCGCGCGAGTATCTCGACCGCATGCCTGCCGCCGAACGGGCGGCGATTGCCCTGAACATCAATCTCGACACCGTCGGCGGCGACACGCAGTGGACAGCGTTGACCAGCGAGTTTCCGCGTCTCGAGCCGTTCGTGCGCGAAAGCGCGGCAGCAGCCGGCATGCCGCTCGGCACTTACGCGCCCATGATGTCGAACTCCGATCATTATAATTTTGCGCGCCACGACATACCGGCGCTGCGGCTGGTGGCCGGGTTCGATCGCCCGCAAAGCAATATCCGCTTCATCCTCACGCGCGGCGATACACGCGACAAAGTCGCACCGCACGAACTCATCTCAGCCGCGCGCCTGACGGCCGTACTGCTGGCGCGCGCGCTGACTGCGGACGATGCGGAAATGACCGCGCTGAGATCACGCTGATGGCGACTTACGCGATCGGCGATATCCAGGGCTGCTATTCGACGTTCCGGCGGCTGCTCGATCAAATCCGCTTCGAGCCAGCACGCGATCGTTTGTGGCTCGTCGGCGACCTGATCAATCGCGGACCGCAATCGCTCGCGACCCTGCGTTTCGTCAAACAACTGGGCGCGCGCGCCGTTACTGTGCTCGGCAATCACGATCTGCATCTGCTGGTCGTCGCGGCGGGCCACGTCAGGCAGCACAGCGGTGACACGCTGACCGCGATACTTCGCGCGCCCGATCGCGACGAATTGCTGGACTGGCTGCGCCGCCGGAAAATGATGCACGCGGCCGGCCGCTACGCGCTCGTGCACGCAGGCTTATTGCCGCAGTGGCCGCTAACGAAGGCGCTCGCGCTCGCGCGCGAGGTCGAGGCCGCACTGCAAGGCGACGACTGCGACGATTTCCTGCGTCAGATGTACGGCAACCAGCCCGACCGCTGGCGCGACGATCTGACCGGCATCGACCGGTTGCGCGTCATCACCAATGTATTCACACGCCTGCGCCTGTGCACCCCCGCTGGCCAAATGGAATTCAAGCACAAAGGTGCGCCGATCGGCCTGCCGCGCGGTTTCCAGCCGTGGTTCAAGGCCCCGCGCCGCCGCAATCGCACCGCGATCATTCTGTTCGGGCATTGGGCGGCGCTGGGTTTGTACAATGATTCGAATGTGGTCTGCCTCGACACGGGCTGCGTGTGGGGCCGCGCACTGACTGCGTTCAGGCTGGCGGACGGGAAGATTTTCCAGTGCGCCGCTGCGGCGCGCGCAGATTGAGCGCGGCGGCGATGGCGTGCCCCGCCTCGTAGGCCAGATCGCGCCGGTGGCGGCCCGCGCTCGCGAGCGGCCGCAGAAATTGCAGGTGCACGTGTATCACCGGTTGCGTCAGCATCAGGCGCAACGAATCGAGCAGCGATTTCTCGCCCTCATAGTCCGCTTCGCTGCACAGGCTGCCGTCGTCGCGCGTGTAGCGGATTGCGACCGGAAACAGCCTGGCGCCGCATGCGAGCGCCGGCTGCAGCAGCGAAGAATGAAACGGCAGCACGACGTCGCCGGAGGTCACCTTGCCTTCGGGGAACACGGCGAACGTGTCGCCGCGCTGCATGGCGGCGACGACCTGCGCGTTGACGCTGGCCGTGTGGCTGCGTTGCGTGCGTTCGATGAATAAGGTGCCGCCCTGCGCGCACAGCCAGCCGATGACCGGCCAGCGACGAATCTCGGCTTTGGCAATGAAGCGAGCGGTGTACGCTGTATTGACCGCGAAAATATCGAGCCACGATATATGGTTGGCGACGACCATCGCCGGCAGGTCTTCAGCGCGCGGCGGCGTGCCGCTGATCCTGACGCGAACCGCGAGCAGCGCCAGCAATTCGCGCGAAAAACGCCGCACACGCGCGCGCCGCTGCGCGTCGCTGAGAAATGGCAGCACCACCGCGGCGATGAACAGCGCCCGCGCGACATGCCCTACCAGTCTCAGGACGCGGAGCGCGCGCAGGCTTTCGGATGTCGTTTCGCTGGCCACGTGGTGGCTACTCAGGACGTGACGCGTGCAGTGTTCGCCGCCCGCACGAGTACGGGCTCTCTACCAGATTGGCTTACCGAAATTCTGCTGATAGCGCGCGGCAATGTCGGCGCGCGTGAACTGATGGTTCTGCCCGCCACGCTGCGAAATCTTCAGCGCGCCGAGCAGCGAGGCGAGGCAGCCCGTCACTTCCCAGTCGAGCCCGTTGGCGATGCCGTACAGCAGACCGGCGCGATAGGCGTCGCCGCAGCCGGTCGGGTCGACGACTGCATCCGGCTGCGCGCACGGAATTTTGAGCTCGCGGCCGCCCGTGTGTATCACCGAGCCCTGGCCGCCCAGCGTCACGATCAGAGCCCGCAGGTTAGGCGCCAGCGCGGACAACGTCTTGCCGGTTTTTTCCTGCAGCATCTGCGCTTCGTAATCGTTGACCGTCAGGTAATCCGCCTGACGCACGAAATCGAGCAGTTCCGGGCCGTCGAACATCGGTAACCCCTGACCGGGATCGAACACGAACGGGATGCCGGCCGCGTGAAATTCGCGCGCATGCTGCTGCATGCCGTCGCGGCCGTCGGGTGCCACGATACCGAGCGTAATGTCGCCGCCGGTATCTACATGATTATGGTGCGACAGGTTCATAGCCCCGGGATGGAATGCCGTGATCTGATTGTCGTCGAGATCGGTGGTGATGAAAGCCTGCGCCGTAAAAGTACCTGCGACCTGCCGCACGTACTGCCGCGACAAGCCGAGCTGGTCGAGGCGCGCCGTATAAGGTTGCGCGTCGTCGCCGACGGTCGCCATGATCCGCGGCTGGCCGCCCAGCATATGCAGGTTGTACGCAATGTTGCCGGCGCAGCCGCCGAACTCGCGGCGCATTTCGGGGACGAGAAACGCGACGTTGAGTATATGCAGCTTTTCGGGGAGGATCTGCTCCTTGAAGCGGCCCGGAAACACCATGATGGTGTCGTAGGCGATGGAGCCGCAAATCAACGTATTCATGCGCGCTGTCCGTTGCAAAGGCGCGGATTATATCATCGGCGCGCATAGCCCCGCCGCACAAGCGGCGCCTGAATACGTTCTGCTATGATGGTTTGCACTACCAACTGCGGCGGGGAGCGGGAGATGCTCGAAGAATTCAAGAAATTCGCCATGCGCGGCAACGTCATCGACATGGCGGTCGGCATCATCATCGGCGCGGCGTTTGGCAAGATCGTCGATTCTCTGGTGAAGGACCTGATCATGCCGCCGATCGGCCTGCTGCTCGGCAAGGCCGATTTCACCAACCTGTTTTTCGTGATGAAGAATGGTCTGCCCGCGGGCCCCTACCTGTCGCTGGAGGCCGCGCAAAAAGCCGGCGCCGTGACGTTCAACTACGGGATCTTCATCAATACGTGCATCGGCTTTCTGATCGTCGCGTTTGCGGTCTTCATGCTCATCCGCGCGGTCAATCGCCTGGAGGGAGCGGCGCCGCCCGCGCCACCCGCGCCTACGCCCGAGGAAGTCGTGCTGTTGCGCGAAATTCGCGATGCGTTGAAGAAGTAACGCGCCGGGCCGGCCTTGTGGCGTTATCCCGCGAGTAGCGGGATGCTATTGCCGAAGAGCATGATCAGCCACACGGCGATCGCATTGATCACGCTCAACATGACAGCGGCGCTGCCCAGGTCCTTCGCGCGTTTCGCCAGCACGTGGTTCTCGAGCGAAACGCGATCGGTGATCGCCTCAATCGCCGAATTGACGAGCTCGACGATCAGCACCAGCAGCAGGCTCGCCACCATCAGCGCCTTGCCGATGGCGCCGATGTGCATCGACAAAGCGAGCGGCGTCAGGGCGAGGGCGAGCACGACCTCAAGACGGAATGCATCTTCGTACTTGAACGCAGCGGCGAAACCATCGAGCGCGTAAAACAACGCGTTCCACAAGCGCTTGATGCCGGTCTTGCCTTTATACGGGCTGTTCATAGATAGTGTTCCCCGACGCAACGATGAAATGCGGGCAATGCAGTGCCGCGGCAATCAAAGCGCCGCCGGCCGCCACGCCAGGTCGAGTTCGCGCGCGGCCTTCACATCATCGAGCCGGCGCACGGGCGTCGTGTGCGGCGCGGTTTTGGCGAGGTCCGGCTGCGCGCGTGCTTCGCGCAGGATTTCGACCATGGCGCGCACGAAAGCATCCAGCGTCTGCTTCGATTCGGTTTCGGTCGGCTCGATCAGCAGGCATTCGGGCACGAGCAGCGGAAAATAAGTGGTCGGCGCGTGAAAGCCCTTGTCGAGCAGGCGCTTCGCGAAATCCATCGCGCTGACGCCGGTTTCGTCCTTGAGCTTTTTCAGCGTGACGATGAATTCATGGCTCGCGCGCCGCGCCGGGAACGCGATGTCGAAGCCTGCCTTCTTCAACTCGACCATCAGGTAGTTGGCATTCAGCGTCGCGAATTCGGCGACCCTTTGCATACCTTCACGGCCGAGCAGCCGCGCATAGATATAAGCGCGCAGCAGCACGCCGGCATTGCCCATGTGCGCGGCGAGACGTCCGATCGAAAGCGGCACGTCACGCGTGTCCTGTAGCCGGTACTTGTCGCCGTCCTTCGCCACTATCGGCAACGGCAGGTAGGGCAGCAGCCGCGGTGCCACGCCGACCGGCCCCGCGCCGGGACCGCCGCCGCCGTGCGGCGTCGAGAAGGTCTTGTGCAAATTGATGTGAATCACATCGAACCCCATGTCGCCGGGCTTGACCTTGCCGAGTATCGCGTTGAGATTGGCGCCATCGTAGTACAACAGGCCGCCGGCATCGTGCACGATTTTCCGGATGTCGACGATAGATCGCTCGAAGACCCCCAGCGTCGACGGATTAGTCAGCATCAGCCCGGCCGTTTGCGGCCCCACCGCGGCGGCCAGCGCCGCCAGCTCAACATTGCCATCGCGATCGGTGGGGATTTCTTTCACCGAATAACCGCACATCACGGCCGACGCCGGGTTGGTGCCGTGCGCAGCATTCGGCACCAGTATCTCGCTGCGCGCGGTGTCGCCGCGTGCCGCGTGATAGGCGCGTATCATCGCCACCCCGGCGAACTCGCCCTGCGCGCCCGCCATCGGCGCCAAACTCACGCCGGTCATGCCAGTGACATCCTGCAGCATCTCCTGCAGCTCAAACATGCAGGCGAGGAAACCCTGGCCGGTATCCGCAGGTGCGTCCGGATGGCGCGCCAGAAACTGCGGCAGCATCGCCAGGTGATTGCACGCGCGCGGGTTGTATTTCATCGTGCACGAGCCAAGCGGATAAAAATGCGTGTCGATCGAAAAATTCAGCCTC
This sequence comes from Betaproteobacteria bacterium, assembly GCA_025363575.1. The sequence continues at coordinate 8,063 of JANYDM010000086.1, forward strand.
GAAAGGTTAGTGTAGTGGCGCACCGCGTCCAGCTCGGATACTTCAGGCAGCAGGGGCCGTGACGTGCGCCGGAATTTCTCAGGCAGCGCGGGCGCGACGGCAGCGCGCGGCATCTGCGACGCATTGCGCCGATGCGGCCGTGACAATTCGAAGATCAGCAATTCTCCGCGCCTTCTTACGCGCCGACCACGGACATCGTCAGGCCGTCGACACGGCGCACCGGTACGCGCGACAGGTCCGCGCCGGCCAGGCAGTGGACGTTTACGCCGTAGTGGTCGGGTGCCGCGCGCTTGCGGTGAAACGTGTAGATGCCGCACACACTGCAGAAATAGTGGCGCGCTATGCGCGTGTTCCACTGGTACAGGCTCAGCTGGTCCTCCCCGCGCAAAATCCTGAGCCCCGATTCATGCACCTTATACATGACCGCGTTCTTCTTCACGCACAAAGTACAGTCGCAGATCGTGAATTCATCCAGCGTACCGGTCACTTCGAATTGCACGGCGCCGCAATGACATGAACCCTGAAATACACCGCGTGGCCCGGTTTCCATGGCGCGCGACGATGGCCGAAAAATTACTTCAGCGCCGCGAGCGCCGCATCGTAGTCGGGCTCGTTCTTTATTTCGGGGACGAGCTGCGAATACTTGACCTTGTTGTTCTCGTCGAGCACGACCACCGCGCGTGCAGCCGCGCCTTTGAGCGGGCCGTCGGCAATGTCGACGCCGTACTGGGTGAGGAAATCGCGGCTGTGCATGGTCGAGAGCGAGGTAACGTTGCTGATGCCTTCAGCTTCGCAGAAGCGCTTCATTGCGAACGGCAGGTCCGCCGAGATAACGAGCACCACGGTGTTCGCGAGGCCGCCGGCCTTCTCGTTGAATTTGCGCGTTGACGTCTGGCACACCGGCGTGTCGAGACTCGGCACGATATTGAGCACTTTGCGTTTGCCGGCGAAATCCTTGAGGCCCACGTCTTTCAGATCTTTGCCGGTCAGCGTGAAGTCGGGTGCGGCATCGCCGGCTGTGGGGAAGTTGCCGGCAACGTTGACGGGGTTGCCGCCTAGAGTAACGGTAGACATCGATTTCTCCTTGGTCGAATCAGTTGGAAGACTTGTGCGCGCGCGGCGCTGAACTAAGGTTGCCGCCGAGTATCCGGTGCATGCTGTCGGCATAGCGCGCGAGGTCGTCGTCGCGCTTGGTTTCGGTCGCACATATGAGCAGCGCGTTGCCGAGCTCCGGATAGTCCTGCGTCAATGCGAGGCCGCCCAGTATGCCCTGCGCCTTTAGCGCATGCAATACATCGGCGACGGGCTTGTTCAGTTGCACGACGAATTCGTGGAAAATGGGGCCGCTGAACGTGCGAGTGATGCCTGGCACGGCGCAGAGTTGCTCCGCCAGCGCGAGCGCATTTGCATGGGACACGGCGGCAGTGCGCTCGAGGCCGGCGGGACCGAGCAATGCCATGTAAATAGTCGCCGCGGTCACAGCTAGCCCTTGGTTGGTGCAGATATTGGAAGTCGCTTTCGAGCGCCGGATATGCTGCTCGCGTGCCTGCAGCGTAAGTGTGTAGCCCGTACGGCCGTCGGCGTCGACCGTGCGCCCGACGATGCGTCCCGGCATCTGGCGCACGAGTTCGCGGCGGCACGCCATAAACCCGAAATATGGACCGCCACTCGCGAGCGGCACGCCAAGCGGCTGCCCTTCGCCCACCGCAATGTCGGCGCCGCGCTCCGCCCACTCGCCCGGCGGTTTCACAATCGCGAGCGCAGTCGGGTTAACCACCGCGATAGTCAGCATGCGATTGTCGCGCGCCCAGGCCGTGAGTTCGTCCACCGGCTCCAGCACGCCAAAAAAATTCGGCTGCGGCACTACCAGCGCAGCATAGTCACCGCCGGCAAATTTCTGTAGTACCGCCGGAATTACGTGGCCGCAGTCCGTGCAGTACGGCACTTCGACGAGCTCGATGTTCTGGTCTTTGACCAGCGTGCGCGTGACCTCGCGATAAACCGGATGCACCGTCGCCAGCATCAATACGCGGCGCGCCGATTTGTGCGCGCGCACCGCCATCAACACCGCTTCGGCGAGCGCCGACGCGCCGTCGTAGAGGCTCGCGTTGGTCACGTTCATCGCGGTCAGCGACGTCATCATCGTCTGGTATTCGTAGAGCAGCTGCAGCGTGCCCTGGCTCGCCTCGGCTTGGTAGGGCGTATAAGACGAGTAAAATTCGCCCCGCGTGGCGATCTGCCACACGGCCGCAGGTATGTGATGTTCGTAGGCGCCGGCGCCGATGAAATTCAGCCAGCGGCCGTCGCGCTCGGCGCGCTCATGCATGAGCCGCGCAATATCCATTTCGGCGAGCCCCGGCGGCACGCGCGCCAGCGTGGCGCTGCGCAGCGACGCCGGTATTTCATCGAAGAGATCGTCTATTGATGCCACGCCGATGGCGGCGAGCATCGCACCGATGTCGTCGTCGGTATGCGGAATGAACGGCATGCTGACTAGTGCTGGTCGGCGTCCGCGATCGCCTGGTATGCCGCGGCATCGAGCAATGCAGCCACTTCACCGGCGGCGGCAGGTTTCAGCTTGAATAGCCAGGCTGCGTAGGCGTCCTGATTGATTTTTTCGGGCGCGTCGGCGAGCTCGGCATTCGCTGCCACGACTTCTCCCGATACCGGCGCAAAAACATCGGCGGCCGCCTTAACCGATTCGACGACCGCGCATTCTTCGCCCTGCTTCAATTGACGTCCTACCGCGGGTGTCTCGACGAACACCAGGTCGCCGAGCAGTTCCTGGGCGTGATTCGTGATGCCGACGGTGACCGTGCCGTCTGCCTCCTGTTTTACCCATTCGTGCGATTTCGTGTACTTGAGGTTAGCGGGTGTCGTCATGGCTTTGCTCCGGAAAAGTTTCGGCTGCGGATTTTATCGTGAAACGCTGGCGGGTCCGGCGCGCGCTATGGGACCAGTACTTTGCCGTGATGCACGAACGGCGGCTTGACCGTGCGCGCCCGCAACAGCTTGTCGCGCACCGCGACTTGCACGTCGTCACCGGGGTGCACGGCAAGCGGCACGCGCGCCAGCGCGATTGAGCGCTCAAAGGTCGGCCCGAACCCGCCGCTGGTTATTTCGCCGTCGCCGTGAGCGGTGACGACTTTTTGATGGCCGCGCATCACGCCCTTGTCGAGCAGGATCAGGCCGAGCATGTGACGCGTCAGCGGCATTTTTTTCAAGGCGCCCCGGCCGATGAAATCACGTTCGGCTTTCATGTCTACCGTCCATGCGAGCCCCGTTTCGAGCGGCGTGGTCGTCTCATCCATGTCCTGGCCGTAAAGATTCATGCCCGCCTCCAGACGCAGCGTGTCGCGCGCGCCGAGTCCCGCCGCGGCCACGCCCAGCGCGCTCAATTGCTTCCACAATCCGGTCGCTTGCATGGCGGGCAAAACAATTTCAAAACCGTCTTCGCCGGTGTAGCCGGTGCGTGCGAGCATCGTGTCACCGAGATGTGCCGCGCTGAAATAAACGAGGCCTGCGGCAACTGCCTGCGCTCCCGGCAACGCCGCGTAAACCTTGTCGCGCGCCTGCGGTCCCTGCACCGCGATGATCGCGAGATCACGACGCGCCGCCAGCGTGACCTGGGGTTCGCGCGCGTCGCGCTGCGCGGTCAACCATGCAAAGTCTTTCTCGGCGGTGCCGGCGTTGACGACCAGCCGGAACCAGTCCTCGGCAAAATAATAGGCGATCAAATCGTCGAGCACGCCGCCCGCCTCGTTGAGCAGGCATGAGTACAAGGCCTTGCCAGGTACTTGCAGGCGGCCGGCGTTGTTCGCAAGCACGTGGGCGAGCAGCGCGCGGCTGCCGGCGCCGCGCACATCGATCGCCAACATATGCGATACATCAAACATACCGCACGCCTTGCGTACGCGATGATGCTCTTCGATCTGCGAGCCGTAATGCAGCGGCATGTCCCAGCCGCCGAAGTCCACCATGCGCGCGCCCATTTCGCGGTGCAGCGCGTTGAGCGGGGTCGTTTTAAGCGCGGATGCAGTCACTGGCACGGTTCCAAATAAAAAAGGGTGAGGCCGGTCATTCGGCTTCACCCCTCTGTCCGGGAACCTGAGAGATTGCAAAACGCACAGCGCTTTGCGTGCCCCTTCGGTGGTGAGACCGGCGTGCCGGCCCCGCGCTCTCCAGAGTTGTCTCGCGCGCAACAGTTCTTAAGGAGTGAACCTGGCCTGAGCGGTTCCGGGTGGTTGCGCCTTCGGCGGCGCCGCAATGTGCACGGCACGCTCTCCTGCTGCGGCGTGGAACCCGGCAATGGGCTCCGCGACAGCCACACTATACTGCACCGCCATCCGGCGGCGCAAATCAGCGCGCCGGCGCCGCGATCAGATCGAGCCGGAAACCTGCCGCGCCCAGATCGCCGGTATCGAGATCGAGACGGACGGTCACTTCGGCATTCGGCGCAATGCTTCGCGCGTCTTTGCCGGCGGGAACATATTCGGCGGGCAAAAATACGCGGCGCGCGACAGTGTGCTCCTTGATGTTCGTCAGCACGACGTCGAGCGCTGGATAGCCGACCTCGGTGGTGGCGTGATTGCGCAGCGTCGCCGTCAATGCAATCACGCCGGGGTTCGCGGCATCGACCGCCTGCATGTCGGAGGCTTCGATGCTGATCTGGCGCGGCCTCTGCGGCAGCGCGACAGTACAGCGGAGCAGGTCGCACATCCGGTTCAGCGGCATCCGTGCCTCCGGGATGCTCGCGGCAATGTCGCTGCGGTAAAAATAGGCGGCTTGGCCCGCCAGGCCGAGCGCGAGAAGCAAACTGCCGAACGCCCAGCCGCCGCCGCGCCGCCGGGGCGCAGCGAGATTTACCGCTACGACCGGGGGCGGCTCAACCACCGCCCCCGGTGTGGGAGCGGTTTCGCGCAGGTCTTCGGCTCCGGTATCCAGCGCGGCCTCGGGCTCATTGTGCACAGTGAGTTCTTCGGCAATCGTCGCGGCGGCGATAACCGGTGCCTTTGCTTGCTGCTCTTCCGCCGGGTCCAGTGCCTGCGTTGTATCCGGCAACGTTGCCAGCGTTTTGAAGCCGTCAAATACCTGCGCGCACCGGCCGCAACGAACCATGCCATGCTGCGCCTGCAATTGCAGCGGCGTTACGCGGAAAGTGGTTCCGCAGCCGGGGCATTTGGTGACGATGCTCATGTTTGCGCGCGATGCCCGATCAGCGCTTCATGCCGCTGATCAGCGTCCATCCGTCTTCGTGATGCAACGGCTGTAAATCAAACCACGCGCGATAGACGTCCGCGACTTCCGCTGCCTGATGATCCAGCACGCCCGACAATACAATGCGCCCCCTGGCGCGCGTCGCGTTCGCGAGCACAGGAGCGAGCAGTTTGAGCGGGTTGGCTAGAATGTTGGCGAGCACGATGTGGGCGGGTGTCGGCGCGCCGCCGGCGGCGGCGAACTCCATTTCGACCTGATTTTGCATCGCATTGTGCCGCGCCGCAACCAGCGCCAACGGATCGATATCGACGCCGGTCGCACTCGCTGCACCGAGCTTCATCGCGGCGATGCCCAGTATGCCGGAGCCGCAACCGTAATCGATCACCCGTTCGCCGCCACGCAGGTTGACGTCGAGCCAGCTTAAACACAGGCGCGTCGTGGGATGCGTGCCGGTACCAAACGCGAGTCCCGGATCGATGACCAGGTTGATCGCATTCGCATCCGGGGCCGCGTGCCAGGTCGGCACGACCCACAGGCGAGCGGACACGCGCACGGGCTGAAACTGGCTTTGGGTCGCCGCAACCCAGTCCTGATCGGCAACTTGCGTGACTTCGAACGGCGTCGCCAGATCGAGACCTGCCGCATTCAATGCGGCGCTCACGCAGGCATCGACAGCCGCACTCTCTGCGAAAAGCGCGCTGATACGCGAGCGACTCCATTCGCCGACGGGGGGCTCGCCCGGTTCGGCAAACAGTGCATGCTCGTCCGCCGTGCCCGCGGCGGCATCGGTCACGTCGACAGCGACGGCGCCGGTTTCCAGCAATGCGTCTGCCAGCGTTTCGACGCCGGCCGCATCGACAATAAGGATGACGGAAAGCCAGGGCATGATTCAGGATCAGGTTGGCTGGGATTCGGGTTTCGGCAGCAAGCAGGCAGATGCTGCGCCTAAGTAGCGCTGCTCACTCGCGGATCCCGCATCCTGAAACCTGGTCTTAACCTTTGGCTTTGGCGAGTTTCTGCTCGAGGTAGTGGATGCTCGTGCCGCCGCGCAGGAAGGCGGCGTCGCGCATCAACTCTGCGTGCAGCGGCAGGTTCGTCTTGATGCCTTCGACGACGGCCTCCGAGAGCGCAATGCCCATGCGCGCAATCGCCTGCTCGCGCGTATCGCCGTAGGCGATCAGCTTGCCGATCAGCGAATCGTAGTTCGGCGGCACGAAGTAGTTGTTGTACACATGCGAATCGACGCGTATGCCGGGGCCGCCCGGCATATGCCACGACGTAACGCGGCCGGGCGACGGGGTGAACTTGTACGGATCTTCGGCATTGATGCGGCATTCAATCGCGTGGCCCTTGAACACGATGTCGCGCTGCTTGACCGGCATGCGCTCGCCGGCCGCGATACGTATCTGCGCCTGCACGATATCCACACCCGTGATCATTTCCGTGACCGGATGCTCGACTTGCAGGCGCGTATTCATTTCGATGAAATAGAACTCGTCGTTCTCGTAGAGAAACTCGAACGTGCCGGCGCCTTCGTAGCCGATCTTGCGGCAGGCTTCGGCGCAGCGCTCGCCGACGCGGATGCGCCCGCGCATCGGCAAGTGCGGCGCCGGCGCCTCTTCGATGATTTTCTGATGGCGCCGCTGCATCGAGCAATCGCGGTCGCCGAGATAAACCGCGTTGCGGAATTTGTCAGCCAGCACCTGGATCTCGATGTGGCGCGGCGCCTCGAGAAATTTTTCCAGGTAGACCATGGGATTGCCGAACGCCGCCTGCGCTTCTGCACGCGTCATCGCTACCGCGTTCAGCAGCGCGGCCTCGGTATGCACGACGCGCATGCCGCGGCCGCCGCCGCCGCCGGCCGCCTTGATGATTACGGGATAGCCGACCGCACGCGCCATCTTGACGATTTCCTCCGGCGCTTCGGGCAAGGCGCCTTCACTGCCGGGCACGCACGGAATGCCCGCCTTGCGCATGGCGGCTTTCGCGCTGACTTTGTCGCCCATCATGCGGATCGTTTCTGCCTTCGGTCCGATGAAGACGAAACCGCTTTTTTCGACGCGCTCCGCGAAATCGGCGTTTTCCGAAAGGAAGCCGTAGCCCGGGTGAATGGCCTCGGCATCCGTGACCTCGGCCGCGCTAATGATGGCCGGGATATTCAGGTAGCTTTGCGCCGATGGCGGCGGGCCTATGCAAACCGACTCGTCGGCCAGTTTTACGTACTTCGCCTCCGCGTCCACTTCCGAATGCACGGCAACGGTTTTGATGCCCATCTCGCGACATGCGCGCTGTATGCGCAACGCGATCTCGCCGCGATTGGCGATCAGTATTTTTTCGAACATGGACTAAGTACGCAACCGCATTGCCGCCAGTGTCCGCACTGCTGCGGCCTGCATCAGCCGATCACCATCAGGGCATGCCCATATTCAACCGGTTGACCGTTCTCGACCAGGATCGCCTTGATGACCCCGGAGCGGTCCGCCTCAATTTCATTCAGGAGCTTCATTGCCTCGATGATGCAGACCGTGTCTCCTTCGTTTACAGTCTGCCCGACTTCTACGAAGGACTTGGCGCCGGGGGTCGCCGCGCGATAGTAAGTGCCAACCATTGGAGATTTCAGCACATGACCTTCAGAGACTGGCGGGGCCGTCGCGGCTGCAGGTAGCGCTGCCGCCACCGGGCTATTGCCGGCGACGGGAATGACCGTCGCGGTGACTGGCGCACTCGCTGTAGTGCTGCGGCTGATACGGACTTTCTCTTCACCCTCGGTGATCTCGAGCTCGGCTATACCGGACTCCTCAACCAGATCGATGAGCTTTTTCAGTTTACGCAGGTCCATGGTCGGCCTCCCCGTTACGGTTGCAGCGCATATTCGAGTGCAAGTTCATAACCCTTGCCGCCCAGGCCGCCGACGACACCCACGGCCAGATCAGAAAAATAGGAACGCCGGCGAAATTCCTCGCGCGCGAATACGTTGGACAGATGTACCTCGATAAAAGGGATCTTGACCGCCGCCAGCGCATCGCGCATGGCGACGCTGGTATGCGTGAATGCGGCCGGATTGGCGATGATGAAGTCGACGCCGTCGCGTTGCGCCTGTTGGATCCGGTTGACGAGCTCGCCTTCGACATTACTTTGGTAAACCTCCAGCCTGACACCGGCCTTGCCCGCCCGGCCCAGCAACGCGCTGTTGATTGTTGCGAGAGTGAGCAAGCCATAATGCTGGGGCTCACGGATACCCAGCAGGTTCAGATTAGGGCCATGCACAACCAGAATGTTTTTATACCCGGGCATAAGATGCCGTCACTTAGCCGGCGCTGTATTAACGAATTTGCGCTGTGCAAAGTAGTTTGAGTTGGCAAACCGAAGCACAAACGAGAAACTTGCCGTCATTTTCCAGTAGATCGCAGCATTTTGTCCAATTTTTGCACGCTCCCGTGCTATCCAAGCGCATTAATTTGGTCAAAATAGCGGATGAGAATGGCAAAGTGACGTCGGGATTAAAGGATCGGTTCTGCAAGGGCAGCGTACATCCAACTTAACTCCGTTCAGTCGACCGATAGTACCTTTTAAAGGTAGATAGCCGCTTTTGATCCTATTTTCAACGACGATCAAAGAAAGGGCAGCAGCAAGTTGTCCAGCTTTTCGGGCTTTAAGACCCCGACTTGGGAGAAAATGACTTTCCCGGTGCGGTCTATCGCCAAGGTGTACGGCAGCACGCTATGCTGGTTCCCCAACAGGCGCGCAAACTCCATCGTTTCCAGGCCGCCGACGACCAGCGGGTAATTGATGGCCATTTCTTTGGCATACGGCGCGACGCGCTCCTTGTGGTCGATCGCTACCCCGACAAACTGGACTCCCCTCGCGCGATAACGCTCCTGAAACTGGATAAACCCGGGGATTTCTTCGCGGCATGGCGCGCACCAGGTCGCCCAGAAGTTTACGACCAACACCTTGCCTCGCCATTGCTCGAAGGATTGCAGCCGATTGTCCAACCCCATCAGGCTCGCGCCCAGCACCATGCGGCCCGCGATTTCGGGGCTCGGCGGAGCGTCGGCAACGCGCCATTGATAGTAGAACAAGCCGGCCGCGGCAAAGGCGATGGCAATCCCGCCGGCGATCAGCGCCTGAAGCGCCCTGTTCATTGCAGCGCGAGATCGAGGGCCGTGATGAATTTCGCAGCGGGCTGAAATCCGACCACGCGCAGGCTGCTGACCTCGCTCCCCTTGCGGTCGAAAAAAATGATACCCGGGGGCCCGAACAGGCTGAACCGTTTGAGCAGCGCCTTGTGGTCGTCGAGATTTTGCGTCACATCCGCTTGCAGCAACACCATATTGGCGAGACGCGCTCGCACGGTTTCATCGGCGAACGTGTAGCGTTCCATCTCCTTGCATGACACGCACCAGTCGGCATAGAAGTCGAGCATGACGGGCTTGCCGGCAGCGGCGCGTATCGCATTATCGAGCTCGGTCTGACTATTTATGCGCTGAAACGCAGGCGCGCGCCCCTCGGTCGCGGCGGCGCCGCGCAACCCTGAGAGCGGCTGCAAAACGTCGCGGCCCCCGGACAATGCACCGGCCAGCAGTGCTGTGCCCATTAACAATGCAATCACGCCTATGCCTTTGAAGAACTTGCGCGAGCCCGGCGCATTGGGCGGCAATGGATCGAGCGCGTGCAGGTAAATCGCCGATACGATCAGCAGCACGGCCCACGCCAGCATATGCGCGACAACCGGCAGCAGCGGCGAAACAAGATAGATGGCCACGCCGAGCAGCACGACACCGAAAAAGCGCTTGACGCCCTCCATCCACGGTCCGGCTTTGGGCAGCAGAGTGCCGGCCGAGGCGCCTACCGCCAGCAAAGGGACGCCCATGCCCAGCGCCATGACAAACAAGGCCGCACCGCCCAGAACCCAGTCGCGCGATTGGCCGATGTAGATCAATGCCCCGGCCAAAGGCGCCGCGACGCAGGGGCCCACTATCAGCGCCGACAATATGCCCATGACGAACACGCTGGCGAAATGCCCGCCATGCAGTTTGTTGCTCGTTACTGCGAGCCGGCTTTGCAGCGCGGCCGGTAATTGCAATTCGTAAAATCCGAACATCGACAAAGCAAGCAGCACGAAGACCGCTGCAAAACCGGACAGCACCCAGGGGTTCTGTAGCGTGGCGGACAGAAGCGTACCGAGCAATCCCGCCGCAATACCGGCGATCGCATAAGTGATCGCCATGCCAAGCACGTAGACGAGCGACAGCGCGAAGCCGCGCGCATGCGTGAGATGCTCGCCGTGCGGCACGAGGATGCCGGACAAAATGGGAATCATCGGAAATATGCATGGCGTCAGCGCAAGCAGCAGCCCGAAACCGAAAAAGCTTGCGATGAGGGCCCAGAATCCGCCCTTGAACAAGCCCGCGATCAATGCATCTTCAGACTGTGCCGCAGACGTCGTCGCTGCCGGCGCGCCCGGCAAGAAAGGCGTCGACGCCGGATTCACCGCAGCGGGCGAGTAGGCGGCGAGCGTGAGCTCCGCGGTCTGCTCCTGCGGCGGATAGCACACGCCCAGATCGGCGCAACCTTGCGACGTCGCTTTCAGGGTTAAGCGCGGCGATTGCGCGTCCGCGCCCCTGACCGGCAGCACAAAGCGCTGCTCGCCGCGGTAAGTCTGCACTTCGCCAAAAATTTCATCTTTCTTGACCTTGCCCGGCGGCAGCTGCGAGGCATCAATGGTGATGGCCGCGGGCACAGCAGCGAATTTGAACTTGTCGCGATACATGTAATAGCCGGGCGCGATGGCGTAGCGCACCTCGACCTGGTTGGCGTCGATCAGGCGTGCCGAAAAAGCGAATGCCTTTTCCGGCTCGAGCAGCTCGGGCTCGGCTGCGCCGGCGAGACAGGACGACAGCAACAACAGAATGAGTAGTTTTTTCAGCATGCCTGATTCAACCTATTTCGGTGACTGTCGCAGCGCTGAGCCATTCGAGGTAATCGTGAGAGCCCTCGGCGACCGGCAACGCCACAATTTCGGGAACTTCGTACGGGTGCAGGCCTTTGATCGCGGCCTCGACTTCGGTGTAGATTTCGGCGCGCGTCTTGATCAGCAGCGGCACTTCGTCCGCCGTCTCGATTTTTCCCTGCCACCGGTATACCGAAGTGCAACTGGCGAGAATGTTGACGCACGCTGCCAGTTTCCGCTCCACCAGTGCCTGCGCAATCGCTTGCGCGACCTTGCGATCGGGCGCACTGGTAATGACGATCATCGCGCTCATGCGAAGGAACCGCCGGCCTCGATGCCGTCTCCCACGGTCGGATAACGCAGCTTGAAGCGTAGTTCTTTCTTCAGCCGCAGATTCGAAAGCCGGCGCGACTCATCCATGAATGAAAGCAGCGCAGGCGGCACGACCCCAGCGGCCTCGGCGCGCGACACGCGCGGCGGCCGCGGCAAGCCGCAGCGGTCGGCGATAAGATCGAAGTAGTCGCCCATCTTGAGCACGCTGTCGTCGCTAGCGTTATACAGTCGCCCCGAGTTGCCAAAGCGCAGCGCCGCAACGGCCATGCGTGCGAGGTCGTCGGCATGCACATGATTGCTGTAGCCGTCCTCAGGGGCGCGCAAAGCGGGCGTCCCGGACTTCAAGCGCGCAAGCGGCAAGCGCGAAGCAGAATAAATCCCCGGCGCGCGCAACACCGACACGCACACGCCGCTGCGCCTGCCCCATTGCCGTAATTGCTGCTCGGCGTCGGCACGGCGCCGTGCGCGCGCACTCTGCGGACGCAGTGCGCGCGTTTCGTCGACGAGCTGCCCGGCGCAATCGCCATAGACCCCGCTCGTGCTGATGTAGACGAGGTGCTGTGGTAAACTTTTGGCCTTTGCCAGCGCGGCAATCAGATGCGACGTGCGCGTATCGCGCGCGCCGTGCGGCGCCGGCGGAGCACTATGCAGAACATCATGGGCAAGCCCGGCCAGCGCGCCAAGAGTTGCCGCATCATCGAGGTCTCCCACGATCGGCAAGACGCCATTGACGCGCAGCACCGCTGCACGCGCGCGATCGCGCGTCAAACCATAAATACGATAGCGATTGCGCAATTGCGGCAGCACGCGTAACGCAATGTCGCCGCAACCGATAATCAGTAAACGTCGCATAGGGTGCGAATTCTAACTTAAACCGCGGCCTCTCAGCCGCGCTGCCGATAATTGCCGTCATGCCCCACAAGGTAACGATACAGCCCAGCAATAACGTCATCACGGTGGAGGACGACGAGACGATACTCGACGCCGCGCTGCGCGAAGGTCATGTCATCTCGTACGGCTGCCGCAACGGCGCCTGCGGAACGTGCAAGGGCCCGGTGCTCTCAGGCAAAGTTGATTACGGCATCTACCAGGAAAGTGCGCTGACGCCAGCCGAAAAGCAGGCGGGCCTCGCGCTGTTCTGCCAGGCGCGGCCGCTCGGCGAGGTCGTTATTCAGTGTCGCGAAGTCAACGCGGTCAAGGATATCCAGATCAGGACACTGCCGTGCCGCGTGCAGAAAATGGAACGCGTGGCCGGTGACATCATGCTCCTGTCTCTCAAGCTGCCGGCGGCCGAGCGGCTGCAGTTTCTCGCCGGCCAGTACATCGAGATCCTGATGAAGGACGGCTCGCGGCGCAGCCTGTCGATGGCAAATGCGCCGCACGACGATGAATTCCTGCAGTTGCACGTGCGAAACTACGGTGGCCCGTTCAGCCAGCACGTATTCAATACGATGAAAGAGCGCGACATCCTGCGCTTCGAAGGGCCGCTCGGCACGTTTTTCATGCGTGACGACAGCGACAAGCCTGTCGTGCTCCTCGCCAGCGGCACGGGGTTCGCGCCCGTCAAGGCGATTATCGAGCATGCCTTTCACAGGCAAAATCCGCGGCCCATGGTGCTTTACTGGGGCGCGCGCGTACTCGGCGACCTCTATATGCGTGAACTGGCCGAACAATGGGCGCACACCCACGCCAATTTCAAATTCGTTCCGGTACTGTCGGAACCGCTACCTGCCGATGGCTGGACCGGGCGCACCGGGCTCGTGCACGAGGCGGTCGTGCAGGACTTGCCGGACCTGCGCCCTTTTCAGGTCTACGCGTGCGGCGCGCCCGTAATGGTCGAGTCCGCGCAGCGCGATTTCACGACACAATGCCGGTTGCCGGAAGAAGAATTCTTCTCGGACGCGTTTACGCCCGCCGTCCCCGCAAAGTAAATTACAGCGGCGTGCGGCGCCGGCCGCCGGTCATTTGCTTCAACTGGCTGACGGCAAGATCGAGGCTTTCGCGGTAATGCCTGCGCGCGGCGTCGGCATTGCCCAGCCGGTCGTGCAACTGCGCAAGCGCCAGATAGGCGGTATACATGGGCTCGACGGAAATGCTCGCTTCCATATAGTTCTGCGCCTTGCCCCACAACTCCTGGCGCGCGCACAAGCGGCCGAGCGTCAGCAAGAGCACGGCATCGCGCGGATTCGCTTTCAGCCATTGTTCCGCGCGTTCGATCTGCCGTATCGTTTCGCCTCCCTCGCATTCGGCATACAGGCCGACAAGCTCGGAATCCCATTCAGCAGCTAGCGCCTGTTCGATAATCTGCAAGGCCTGGGCGACTCCGCCCAGCGCCAGATAGCATTGCGCCGCCGCGGCCGCGACCCTGGCGTCGCGCTTTTGCGCCATGGGAATCTTTTGCCAGCATTCTTCGAACGCGCGCTGGTCGAGCGCTTTGCGTTTGAGGTTTTCGGCATGTGCGTAGCGCCGCAGTTGACCGGCCTGCATCGCGTCGAACACCTGACGACGCTCCAGTTGGTCGACAAGTAACAGCGCCTGCTCCCAGTTCCTCGCCTGCTGCTGAGCTTTGAGTTCGAGGCGCAGCGCGGCGGTGTGTTTCTCCGGCAACGCCTTCAGGACCTGCAGCGCCTCCTGGAAACGCCGCTGATCCAGCAGCATGTCGGCTGCCGCAACGATGCGCACCAGCGGGTCGCTGCCTTCGAGCTGCTCGGCGCGCGCAAGATACGCGTCGCGCTCGTCGAAATGGCGCAACTCATGCGCTGCGCGCGCAGCGAGCACTGCCCCCAGCGCCGCGGTATCGGCAGACTTCATCGCGCTGGCCGCGGCCTTTTCGGCGCGCCCGAAGCGCCCCGCGAAAAATGCACCAACCGCAACGAGCAGCGTGGCGCGGGCGGTTTCGCGGTGGCGGCGTGCCCGGTACACGCGCACTTTGGCCGGCAGGCCGATCGCCCCGAAAATGAAACGCAGCAGCACATAGCCGGTGACAAACGCGGCGCCCAACAGCATGAGCAGCAGGTTGAGCGAAATTTCGACGCGGTACGGCGGCCACACCAGCAACGCGTAACCGGCGTTGAAGCGCAGCGCGAGCGCGACAGCGACCGCCAAAGCGAAGAGGGCGAGAATCCAGAATACCCAGCGCACAGCGGTCCCCGGCCTAGCGCGCGCGTTCGCGCGTCAGGCGGTAATTGCGCACGGCGTCGAGGCTGGAGGCCACATCGGGCACTTCGATGCTGACCTGGCTGTCCTGCAACTGCCGTACGGCCGCGATCGCATTGACGACTGCCTTGTCGCGCGTGTCGTAGTAGCGCGTAAACCATTCGCGCGCGGCCTTGAGATCCGATTTAAAGCTTTTTTCGTCGTGAGCAAGCAGCGCCAGGCGCGCCCCCAGCAGGCGCAGCTTCAGATTTTCGCGCAGAAAATATGTCTGGCCCGGCGTCAGAAGCGGCACGTCGGGACGGTCCATTTTTTCGATGCGCACGAGTTCGCGCATGTCGCTCCACACCTCGCGCGCGAAACGGGCCCACGGGCCGGGCGGCGGCTCCGCGCTTTTTTTAGCGGCGGCCGCCGGGTCCGGCGCGCGCACTTCCATCGCCAGCGGCAGGCTATCCACCAGCCCGGTCAGATTGTCGATGCGTGCGCTGATGCCGATAACATCGACGTATGGCGCGAGCTTCAGCCGCTCGATATCGCGCGCGATCACCTTGCGCAAACCGGCAAGCTGCGGCCGGTCGAGGCGCGCGAGCCGCGCGTCCGCTGCCTGCAGCGCAATCAGCGCCGACTTGACGTTACCCGCAAGCTGCAGTTGCTGGCTCGCGACCAGCAACGTCTGCTCGACGTCGGCGAGCAGCGACTCGTCGCGGCTGCGCGACAACTCCTGATAAAGCGCTTCGAGCGCGATCTGCTGATTTTGCGATTCCTGCAGCTTTGCTTCAAGCACGCCGAGCTTGACCAGCGCTTCACGAGTCGCTTCCCGCACCTGCTCGGCGACGCCACGGCTCTGGCGATTCTCGACATCCGCCGCGGCAAGGCGCTGCGCCAGCTCGTGCTGCAGCGCGCTGATCTGCTGGCGACTGTCGAACCACTGCCACACGAGCAGTGCGATGGCCAGCACGACACCTATCGACACCGGCTGCAGATAGCGCGCTCGCGCCGGCGCGGCCTTCAGCGCCGGGTCGCGGACTTCGGGAGGGGTAATTTCGTCCATCAGCCGACTCTAATCAGTGGCAGCGCCGGTGTAAACAGGCACGCGTATTCAGGCGCGAGCGGAAAACCACTGCTGCAGGGCCGCCATCAGCCCCTCATCGCCCTGACGGGTTTCCACGAGGCGCGCGAGACCAAGTTCGCGCGCGGTCACCGCAATGCGTGGATGCGGCACGAACACCGGCGTCTGTTGGAGCAGGGCCAATCCGTGCGCGCCGATCAACGTGCAGAGATTACGCAGTCCCTCACTGCTGGTGATAGTGACCGCATGCAACACTTCCTTCTCCCACGCATCCAGCAGCGGCGCGGGGTTCGCCGGCGGCAGAACGCGCCGGTAACATTCGGCGTAATCGACGCTGGCGCCGCGCGCCATCAGCGTTTCGCCCAGAAAATCCCGGCCGCCCGCGCCGCGAAAAACGATCACGCGTTTACCGGCGATATCGTGCAAGACCGGCATTTCGAGCAGCGCTTCGCTGTCGAACCGAGCGGGCGCCACCACATCTCTCACACCGAATGCCTGTAGAGCGCGCACGCTAGCGCTGCCGACGGCGGCGTAGGCCAGGCGCGACGGCAATGCGCGCCGCGCGGTGATCAGCGTCAGCGCCTTATGTACGGCGTTTGGACTGACGAACATGGCCCAGTCGAATTCATCCAGCCGTGCGATCAACCCATCAAGCACGCGGCTATCGTCGATATCTGCAATCGCTATCACGGGAAACAGCAGCGCGGAGCCGCCGGCATTACGGATCAGCGCGGTGAGATTGCCCGCCTGGTGCGCAGGCCGCGTTACCACTACGGTGCGGCCGGCGAGCGCGCGATTGCGTGGCGTCACCTGCCTGCCCGCGCCGGCATCAGGCGCCCAGTGCGGCGAGTATCTCGCCGGCGCCTTGCGCGCGCAAGCGCGCGGCAAGTTCGGCGCCTAGCGCCTCCGGGTCGTGCGCATCGGCAGTCACATCCGCGCGCACGCATTGCCGTCCATCCTGGCTGGCGACGAAGCCGCGCAGCCGCAGATGGCCGCCTTCCAGCTGCGCGAAAGCGCCGAGCGGAAGCTGGCAGTTACCGGCCAGCGCTCGCGACAGCGCGCGTTCGGCACGCACGCAAACATCGGTCGTCTCGTCATGCAACGGCTGCATCATTGCGATGAGGTCGGCGCGTTCCGCGCGGCATTCGATGCCGAGCGCGCCCTGGCCCGGCGCGGGCAGGCTCTCTTCCGGCGTCAGGATCGCCGTAATGCGGTCGGCGAGTCCGAGACGCTGCAATCCCGCTGCGGCGAGCACGATTGCTGCATAGTTGCCGTCGTCCAGTTTGCGCAGCCGCGTCTGCACGTTGCCGCGCAGTGGTTCTACCTTGAGGTGCGGAAAACGCGCGCGGATCTGGCTTTCGCGCCGCAGGCTCGAGGTGCCGACGCAACCGCCGTCAGGCAACGCCGCAAAATCAGTGTAGCGGGTGGAAACGAACGCATCGCGCGGATCGGCACGCTCGGTGATCGCAGCGATCGCAAACCCCGGCGGCAGCACCATCGGCACGTCTTTCATCGAATGCACTGCGATATCGGCGGTGCCGGCCGCGAGGGCGTCTTCGAGCTCCTTGACGAAAAGCCCCTTGCCGCCGATCTTGTCGAGCGCGCGGTCGAGGATGCGATCGCCCTGCGTGGTCATGCCGAGTATCGACACTTTTGTTTGCGGATATAATTCGGCGAGCCGCGCCTGCACATTGCGCGCCTGCCACATCGCGAGCGCGCTTTCGCGCGACGCGATCACCAGGCTGGACATTGGTTGTGTGGCGGCGCTTGTCACGCGGTTTCCTGCCGGACTATGGAAATGACGAACTGCTCGCGGCGTTGGGGTTTAGTGCTGCTAATTCTAGCATGCACGCTGGCGGGCGCCTGCGCGCAGGCACAGTCACCGCCGCTCAAATATGCCGACGATTTCGCCGCGCTCGGCAAAATCGCCGCCGCCGGCCATCTGCCTATCATGCTGGTATTCACGCGGCCAGGCTGTCCGTACTGCGCGCGCGCGAAGAAAGACCATTTGGAGCCGATGAGCGCGAACCCCGCCTACGACGCGAAAGTCGTGGTGCGCGAAATCGAGGCAACCAACGATTTGATACCGCTGCGCGACTTTGACGGCGGCCTGACGACGCACGGCGATTTCGCGCGCAAGTACGCAGTGACCATTGTGCCGACCGTCATCGTGGTCGATGGCGCCGGCAAACCGCTCGCCGAAGCCATCGTCGGCCTCAACGTGCCGGACTTTTACAATCTGTATCTGGAGCAGGCGCTAGACGCCGCGCGGCTGCAGATGCGCTAACCGCATTGCAGCCGCTGGCCTTCGCGCTTGCGCTTCACGGCAGCGGGATACGACAACAGCTCGAAGTTCACGAACACCAGGTCTTTGCCGCGGTAGGCCACGATCTGCCCCGCTTCGTTCTGCCATTTAACGCCAGGTTGATCGCCCGCGTTCTGGATCTGCGGCGCACCGAACCGCGTGCGCAGATAGGCCACCACCGCATCGAAGTTCTGCACTTCCGCCGACATTGAGAATTGCTGCAAGCGTCCGTCCAGGAAATGCAGCCGTATTTCCCGCGTCTCCATGCCGTCGAGTTTCTCGGTGTGCGAAACGCAGCCGACGTCGGCGAAATCGTCCTCGCGCTGCATGCAGCCGTAGCCGCGCTTGCCCAGATCGGGCTTGCCGGTGCGGATCTTGGCGAGCGACTCGTCGATGTCACGGAAATCCAGATCGCGCTCAAGCCGCGCATAGCTTGCGCCCAGCCCGATGTCGAGCACGCCGTACGGCGCGTCCGCTGCGCCCGCGTCTGCCGCCAGCAGGACGGCGAGCAGAATGCCTGAAACCAGTCGTGACATCATAATATTCTCCCTAGTTCACGCACGATATGCTGCTGGCGTCGGCTGACGTCCAGCTTCTCGGCGACACCGTTCAGCACGACCGCCCAATGCCCCTCGCCGTCGGCGTCGGTCGCGCGCTCGAAGCCACGGATCGCCTCTTTGGCGACGAGGCAGTTGCGATGAATGCGCACGAAACGCCCGGAAAATTCCTGCTCAAGCCGCGATAGCGACTCTTCGAGCAGGAATTCGCGCGCGGCCGTGCGCACCGTTACGTATTTTAGCTCGGCCTTGAGAAACACGATTTCACCCACCGGTATCAGATGGATGCGGCCGCGTTCGTTGACGGAAAGATGGCTGCGCGCGTCGGGTTTCATTTCACGCAGCACATCGAGCCGTAGCGGCGTCAGTGCGCGCGCCCTCGACAGCGCTTCGAGAAGGCGGCCAAGCCGGATCGGCTTCAGCAGGTAGTCGACTGCGTGAACTTCGAATGCCTTGAGCGCATAGGCGTCGTAAGCCGTCGTGAATATGACGGCCGGCGGATCGTCCAGCTTCTGGATATGCTGCGCCACTTCGATGCCATCGATTTCCGGCATGCGGATGTCGAGCAGGATAATGTCGGCTTCGCATGCCGGCAGCATGTCGAGCGCCTGGCGGCCATTGGCTGCTTCACCGGCTATCTCGAGCGGCATTTTCTGCGCGCAATCGGCGAGCAGATCGCGCAGACGGTTGCGCGCGGGCGCCTCGTCATCGACGACCAGCACGCGCAGTGCGGGCTCGCCCGCCATCAGGCACCGGCTTTCAGGTAAGGAATCACGATGCGAACTTCGTAAGTATCCTTTGTGGCCAGGGTCTTGATACCGGCTTCTGCATCAAAATGCAATGCGAGCCGCTCCCGGATATTGGCCAGCGCCATGCGGTTGCCCGCGTGGTGGTTGCCGTCGGGCCGGTAGGGGTTGCGCAGGTTCAGATGGATCTCTTCGCCTTCGCGGCTGATGCGTATGTGGATGGTGCCCGGCTCCGTGCGCGGCTCGATGCCATGATAAACCGCATTTTCGAGCAGCGGCTGCAACACCAGCGGCGGAATCAAAGCGTCGGCCGGCATGTGCGCAACATCCCAGTCGACCCGCAGGCGGTCGCCCAAGCGCAGTTCTTCTATGCTCAGGTATTGCTTGGCAAGACCGACTTCGCGCACGACAGGCGTCAATTGACGGTTGTCAGCCATCAAAACGCGAAACAGGTCTGCGAGATCTTCGAGGGCCTGTTCGGCGCGGCGCGGCTCCTGGCGCATCAGGCTCAGCACTGCATTGATACTGTTGAACAGAAAATGCGGGCGTATGCGCGCCTGCAGCGCCTGCAAGCGCGCCTCGGTGAGCGCCGGCGACAGCGCGCGTCCGCGCAGATCAAAGTAGCCGATGAGCACGCCGGTAATCAGCAGAGTAAACACCCAGTCGCGCGCGAGCAGGGTCGCGGTGCCCAGCAGATAGAGGCCGAAAAAATAGACCGCGGTCGTCAGGGCCAGCTCCAGCGCGATCAGCGCGGTAATCGCATGCCAGTAGCGCAACCGGTGCAACCAGTCGTTGGCCGCGGCGAGCACGAGCAGACTCAGGATAAGCGTCGGTTGCACCAGCGAGGACACGTCGATCAGTTCTTCGACCAGCGTCAGCGGCTCGCTCGTCTTGAGCAGCGCGGCGGCGAGGCAGATGCCGTCCACGATGATGAGAATACGCAACAGAATCCCGAGGTTGCGGAAGTTCGGCAAGGCTCCAGTATTGGCGTTTTGATTTATACTCACCGCTGGATTATGTGAGAGCACAACACGTGGCGCAAGAGAAACAAACAGGCGGCTTACTACCCTGGTCCGGACGCTTCGATGAGCCGGTGGACGAACTCGTCAAGCAGTTCACCGCCTCCGTGGATTTCGACCGGCGCCTCGCCGAAGTTGACATCGATGGCTCGCTCGCGCACGCGCGCATGCTGCACACTGTCGAAATCCTGAGTGCGGCCGATCTCGCCGCCATCGAAGACGGCCTCGGCAAAATACGCGCGGAAATACGCGCGGGCACGTTCGAGTGGTCGGTCGATCGCGAAGACGTGCACATGAACATCGAAAGCCGGTTGACCGCGCTTGCCGGCGATGCCGGCAAACGCCTGCACACCGCGCGCTCGCGCAATGATCAGGTCGCCACCGACGTACGGCTGTATCTGCGCACGGCCATCGACAAGATCGCCGCGCTGATACGCGCAGCCCAACGCGCGCTGCTCGATCTGGCTGACCAGCACACCGACACCATCATGCCGGGTTACACGCACATGCAGGTCGCGCAGCCGGTGTCGTACGCGCATCACCTGATGGCTTATTTTGAAATGTTGAGCCGCGACGCCCAGCGGCTCGCCGATTGCCGCAAGCGCGTCAACCGGCTGCCGCTCGGCAGCGCCGCCCTCGCCGGCACGACGTTTCCGATCGACCGCCTGCAGGTGGCGAAAGAGCTAGGCTTCGATGGCGTCTGCGAGAATTCGCTCGACGCGGTGTCCGATCGCGATTTTGCGATCGAATTCTGCGCGGCCGGTGCGCTTGTTATGGTGCACCTCTCGCGCTTCTGCGAAGAACTCGTCGTCTGGATGAATCCGCGGTTTGGATTCATCGATCTGGCCGACCGCTTCTGCACCGGCTCGTCCATCATGCCGCAGAAAAAAAATCCCGACGTGCCGGAGCTGATTCGTGGAAAAAGCGGCCGCGTCAATGGCCATCTGGTCGCGCTGCTGACCCTGATGAAAGGCCAGCCCCTCGCCTATAACAAGGACAACCAGGAAGACAAGGAACCGTTGTTCGACACGGTGGATACGCTGGTGGCGAGCCTCACCGTGTTCGGCGCGATGCTCGGCGGCATAGAAGTCAAGGCGGACGCCATGCGCCGGGCCGCGCTGGAAGGCTATGCGACGGCGACCGATCTCGCCGATTACCTCGTCAAGAAAGGGCTCGCATTTCGCGAAGCGCACGAAGCCGTGGCACAGGCCGTCCGGTTCGCCGAAAGCCGTGCGTGCGATCTCACCGATTTGAAATTGGCCGAGCTCAGGCAGTTTTCGCCGCTCATCGAGGACGACGTGTTCGCCGTGTTGACGCTGGAAGGCGCCCTTAAGGCGCGCAGCCATATTGGCGGCACCGCGCCCGCGCGCGTCAAAGCCGCCATCGCCAAGGGCCGTAAGACGATCGCGTGAACACGGCCGCGTGGTCGGCTATCAGCGACGGCATTGCCGGCGCAACCGGCGCACCGTTTACTCTTGAATCGCGAACGGCGGTCGACGGCGGCTGTATCAACCAGTGTTACCGGCTTGCCGGCTGCGGCCGCTTTTTTTTCGCTAAGCTGAACGATGCCACACGCCACGCGATGTTCGCTGCCGAGGCCGCCGGTCTGGCGCAGATCGCCGCCGCAGGGACGATACGCGTGCCGGCACCGGTATGCCACGGAGCGAATACGCATGCCGCGTGGCTCGTGCTCGAGCACATCGATTTCGGCGACGCCGCAACGCACAGTATGGCGCGGCTGGGCGAGGCGCTGGCCGGACTGCACCGCGTCACGGCGAGAAAATTCGGCTGGTGCATCGACAATACCGTAGGCCGCACGCCGCAGATCAACACGCAACACCGCGCCTGGGTTGATTTCTGGCGCGATTGCCGTCTCAACTATCAACTGACGCTCGCAAAGCAGCGCGGCGCGCCGGTTGCGCTGCTCGACAAAGGCGCGCGGCTCGCGCAGGATTTTGGCGTTTTATTGGCGGGTTGCGCGATCAGCCCGGCTCTTTTGCACGGGGACCTGTGGGCCGGCAATGCCGGCTTCGATCGGACCGGACAGCCGGTGGTTTTTGACCCCGCCGTCTATTACGGGCACCGCGAAGCCGATCTGGCGATGACCGAATTGTTCGGCGGTTTCAGCGCGGATTTTTACGCTGCTTACCGCGAAGCCTATGCGCCCGACGCCGGTTACGAGGTGCGCAAACAACTCTACAACCTGTATCACGTGCTGAACCACTTTAACTTGTTCGGCGGCGCTTATGCTGGTCAGGCGGAAATTCTCGTTGATCGCCTGCTTGCGGAGATTTGAGCGCAATATCCGGAAAGAATGGCCGTGCGCGGCGCGCGTTACCCGCTGAATAGCGGCAGTGGAACGCGCCCTGCCTGTTGCGCCTCCTGCAGCACCGTGAGCAGTGCGCGACGCGCTGCCTCGGATACACCGCCGCCGTGGCGGAGAAAGTTTTCGACCGCGCGCTCGAGCGGGTACTCGACGCGCTCGAAACAGCGCTCGTCGAGGAATTTCCTGTCCGCCAGCGTCTGCGTGACGAGCTTGCCCTTCTTCATTTCGACGAACGATATCTTCGTCTTGCCGATCTTGTAAACGATGGCGTGATGGGCGTTGTGATCGCGGTATACGCCCAGCGCTTTCTTGTTTTGCCGGATGTCGGTTTCCTCGAGCGGCAAATGCAGCTGCTCGAGCCGGGCACGGCCCGCTTTGACGCGCCTTCCCATGACGCTCAGCGCTGAACGCGGTGCAGCTGCGCGCGCGCGGGCGGGGCGGTGGTACCGCGCACCTTGAGCTCGACGGGCAGCTCGTGCTGCCGCGCGTCGCTGCCGCCCGCCAGACGCGACAGCAGCTGGGCCGCTGCGAGCTGGCCGAGTTCCTGCGTCGGGAAATGCACCGTGGTCAGTCCCGGCGACAACAGGGACGCTATCTCCATGTCGTCGAAGCCCGTGATCGAAACCTGCTGCGGGACGGCGATGCCGAGTGTATTGCATTCAGCGATCGCACCGATCGCCAGCACATCGTTGCCGCACAGAATGGCAGTCGGTGGCCGCGCGTGACTCATCATCGTGCGTAATCCTTCGCGGCCGCTCGCGAGCGAATACGGCTTTTCGATCACGCGCGCGGGTGCCAGCTGGATGCCGCGCGCGGCCAGCGCGTCACGCGTGCCCTGCAAACGATCGCGCGCGCGTTCATTGTTGGTGGTCACGCCGGAAATCATGGCGAACTCGCGGTGGCCGAGACCGAGCAGATGGTTGGTCAGTTGCACGGCGGCAGCGCGATTGTCAAAACCGACACATGGATGCCTGCCGCTGCGGTCGAGCGCCCAGGTCAGCACATAGGGGATCTGGCGCTGCGCGATCAGCTCGTAGAGCTGCGGAGCGTGCGACGTGCCGAGCAAAACGAGGCCGTCGATGCCGCGCTCGATCAGCGCGCGCGTCAGGCGCACTTCGACCGCCGCGTCGAACTCATGGCAGGCGAGCAATAGCGTATAGCCGGCCGCGTCGAAGGTTTTCTGCAGTGCATGCGTGGTGTTGGCGAAGATGGCGTTGTCGAGCGTGGGAACTACGGCGCCGATGGTGTGCGTGCGGCGGGAGGCCAGCGCGCGAGCCGCGCCGTGGGCGACATAGCCCAGGCAGCGTACCGCCTCCTGCACGCGCGCGATTGTCGGCGCTTTCACCTTGTGTGGCAGCATCAACGCCCGCGACACGGTCGCGGTCGATACTTTGGCAAGCCGCGCGACGTCGCTCAGTTTCGCATTTCTGCGTGCGGTCTTTTTCATGATTGCATCATGCCATCAGCCGCGGCGTTGCGTACGCGGCGGCGCCGTCGTGCCGCGCACGATAAGGTCGACCGCCAGTTCGGTCGCGCGCGCGGCGCCTGTGCGATCGATGCGCGCGAGGATCTGCTGCGCCGCTGCACAGCCAAGTTCGCGCATGGGCACGCGCACCGTCGTCAACGCCGGCACTAATATCGAAGCGGCCTCCATGTCGTCAAAGCCGGTGACGGACATGGCGTCGGGCACGGCGACCTGCTGCGCGTGGCATTCGAGCACCGCACCCATCGCCAGCACATCGTTGCCGCAGATGACCGCGGTCGGCCGCGCAGCGGCCGCGAGCAACGCCTGCATCGCGGCGCGCCCGTCTGCGAGGGTATACGGCGCCTCGATCACCTTCGCGAGCGTGGTGCCGCGCGCAGCCAGCGCGTCGCGCACGCCGGACAGACGCTCCCGCGCGCGATCGTTGCCCGCGGTGATGCCGGAAATCATCGCGATGTCTCGATGGCCGATATCGGCGACGTATTCGGCAACGCGCCACGCGGCGCTATGATTGTCGAACCCGACGCACGGGTGGCGTCCCGTACGGTCGAGCGACCACGTCAGCAGATACGGAATCTCGAAATCGTCGAGCAGCCTGAACAACGCGTCATCGTGCTCGGCGCCAATCAGGATCAACCCGTCGACCCCGCGCTCGATCAGGGAACGCGCGACCTTGAGCTCGTTGTTCAAATCGAAGTCGTGGCACGCGAGCAGCAACACGTAGCCGTTGTCGTCGAGAGTCTTTTGCAGCGCATGCGTTGCCTTGGCGTAGAGCAGGTTATCGAGCGTGGGCAGGACCGCACCTATTGTGCGTGTGCATTGCGCGCGCATCGCGCTGGCGGCGCCGTGCGGGACGTAACCCAGCGCGCGCGCGGCCGCCTCGACGCGCTCGAGCGTCGCGGCGCTCACCGACGGCTCGCGCGCCAGCGCGCGCGACACCGTCGCATTGCACACGCCGGCCAGGCGCGCGACGTCTATGAGTTTGGCGGCGGTTTTGGTCACGGCGATTACAGCAGGCGGATCTGCCGCAGTGTCACGCGATCTATGCATGCGCTCTTCATGCCATCACGCCATCACCCGGCGCAGTCGCTGACCCTAAACCCCTTTGGCGCTGTGTTTCTTGTACTTCGATAGCAGGCGCTTGGGCTGTTTGAATGCATCGCGCCGGAACGGGTCGCCGAGCTCGCGCGTCAGCATCAGGTTGATCACGGTCGGCTTGTTGTACTTCACCGCCGTGCGCAATGCGTCACCGATGTCGCCCACCTTGTCGACAGTCATCCCTTTTGCGCCCATCGCTACCGCCACGTCGGCGAAGTTCGGGTTTTCGAGGTTGGTGCCGAGGTAGCGGTTATTGAAATAGTCGATCTGGTTTTTCTTCTCCGCGCCCCACTGCCCGTTGTTGAACACGACGGCGACGACCGGAATATCTTCGCGCACGCAAGTCATGACTTCAGCGAGGCTCATACCCCACGCACCGTCGCCGACATAGGCAATCGCGGGGCGGTCCGGCCGCCCGACTTTCGCGCCGATCGCGGCGGGATACGAGTAGCCGCAGTTGCCGAAGCTCATCGCGGCGAGAAAACTGGGGGCCATGTCGAAATGCAGGTAGGAATTCGATACCGAGCACACGTTGCCGATGTCGGTCGACACCATCGCGTTTTTCGGCATTGCCTTGGCCAGCGCGGCCAGTGCCTGGCGCGGGCCGATGCGACCCTTCTCGTTTGGCGACGGCCACTTTGCGAGCTCCTGCGCCCATGCGTCTTTCTCTTTGCGCACTTCCGCAAGCCGGCTTTTGTTCACCGGCATCTTGCCGTACGACTGCAGCCGTTGCAGCAGTTCGCGCGCGGCGAGTTTCGCATCGCCGCAGATGCCGATCGACACTTTCTTGACGAGGCCCAGCATGCGCGGATCGGAGTCGATCTGGATAATCTTGGCGCTTTTCGGCCAGTACTCCATGCCGTGTTGCGGTAGCGTGCCGAAAGGCCCCAGCCGCGAACCCAGCGCCAGCACCACGTCGGCGCGCGCAATGATTTTCATCGCGGCCTTCGATCCCTGGTAGCCGAGGGGGCCGCACGACAGCGCATGGCTCGCCGGGAATGAGTCGTTGTGCAGGTAGCTGTTGACGACGGGCGCGGTCAGATAATCGGCGAGCGCAACGCAGTCCTTGATGCCGTTCGCCATCACGACACCGCCACCCGACAGGATCACTGGAAATTTCGCCTTGGCGAGCAGGCGTGCGGCCTGATCGAGCGACTCGGGGCCGCCCGCGCCGCGCTCGATTTTCTGCGGTGGCTGGATTTCGTAATCGCCTTCGCCGTAGTAATAGTCGCGCGGGATGTTGATCTGTACCGGACCGCGCTCGTTCATTGCGATCGTAAACGCGCGATGCATGAGTTCAGCCATGCGCAGCGGCGAATTCACATGCACCTGCCACTTCGTGATTTTGGAGAAAATCGGCATCTGCTCGGTTTCCTGAAAGCCGCCGAGCCCCATCGTCAGGCTGCCCGATTCGGGCGTGATGCAGATGACCGGCGAATGCGCCCAGTAAGCGGCCGCGATGCCGGTCACGAAATTAGTGATGCCGGGACCGTTCTGCGCGATGCACACGCCGTGCTTGCCGGTGACGCGCGAATAGCCGTCGGCCATGTGCGCCGCATTCTGCTCATGCGCGACGGAAATAAAGCGGATGCCCGCGAGCGGAAACAAATCGTGCGCATCCATATAGGCCGAGCCGACGATGCCGAACGTATCTTTGACGCCTTGCGCCACCAGCGTTTCGACGAAGGCTTCGCTCGGCGTCATGCGCACCTTGCCCGCCTGCACGGCGAGATTTTTAACTTCGGTCATCGTGTTCATGCTGGCTCCTTGGCGGAAAAGGGGGCGGTAGAGGCGCGCAGTTTAGCGCGCTGCCTGCGATATTGGAAGCGCTTACATTCTATCCGCGCGCGGGGACGAAAGCGTTATAGATCCGGCGCTTCTTCGATCAGCGCACTCGACGGACGACCGCGGCTGGTCAGGTAAATGCCGCCGAGGATCAGCACGCAGCCGACGAGATGATAAACATGCAGCCGCTCGCCAAGAAATACGATGGCCAGCAATGGCGTATAGACCAGCATCAAATACATGAAAGGCCCGGCGCGGTTCGGCCCTATCTCCTGTACTGCGCGGTTCCAGAACACATACGACACGACGGTCGATAGCGCTCCGATATAAAGTAACGCTCCCATGACTTCAGGCGTGGGATTGAGCGTGCGGCCGGATGCGATCTCCCACGCGTAGATCGGCGCCATCGCGCACACGCCGATAGCCGAGATCGTCCACAGCATCGCCAGCAGATTGAGTTCGGCCGGACGCCAGCGTAAACAGACTGTATAGATTGCCCACGAGAGAGTAGCGACCAGCACCCATAAATCGCCGCGATTGAGCGCAAGGTCGGCAAGCGCTGCAAAATCACCGGTCGTCAGAATTACGGTAACTCCCAACAGCGATATCGACACGCCGAACGCCTGCATCAGCGACAACCGCTCGGCGAATAGCGCGCGCGACAACAGCAGGATCAGCACCGGGGTCACTGAATTGAGCAACGCGCCATTGGTCGCCGTGGTTTCGCGCAGTCCGATGTAAACCGGTATGTGCTGGAACACGGTGGCTAGCAGCGCAAGCGCGCACAAGACGCGCCACGAACCCGCGATCATGCGCCGCTGGCTGTACACGTACCGGCACGCGAACGGCGTCAGGATGATGAGCGCCACCATCCAGCGCCAGAAAGCCAGCGCAACCGGCGGCACGTCGAAGCGCAACGCGCGCGCGAACACCCAGTTGCCCGCCCAAAACAGCACGGCAATTGAGAGCAGCAAGTATGGAAGATAAGGCGAGCGGCGCAACTAGCGGTCTGCCCGTGCAATGCATTTCATCCTGACAACCTCAATGCGCGCCGCTACCAATACGCCATCGCGCCGCGAAACAGCTCCTTGAGGTCGTCGCGGCTGACCGCGCGCGGTGCGTTTTTGATGACGCGTTGCTGCGGCCACGCGCCTTCCACCAGCGCGTCGACATCCCGTTCGGAAAAGCCGATCGAGCTCAGGCCGCCGGGAAAGCGCGTCGCCTGCATGAATTTTATGATCTGTCCCGCCAGGACTTCGCCCGCGTCCGCCGCCGTTGCGCCGCGCATATCAGCACCCAGTTGTTGCGCCGCGTCGAGATGGCGGTCGGGACAGGCGCTCGCGGTGAACCGGTAAACGGACGGCGCGTTCAGAACTACCGACATGCCGTGCGGCACGAACGGCTCGTGCTGCGGATAATGCGGCGCGCGGTATTCGCGCACCAGGCCCGATACCGCGTACGACATGCCGTGCGGCAAATGGCAACCGGCGTTGCCGAACGCGATGCCGGCGAGTGTCCCCGCATACATCATTTCGGCGCGCGCTTCGATATCCGCGGGGTCATTGACCGCGCGCACCAGGTATTTGCCGACCAATCGCAATGCCTCGAATGCAACCATGTCGCTGAACGGGTTCGCGCCTTGTGACAGCGGGCGCGCGCCCGGGCGCGCGGGCCGCGCGCGCTGAGCGTATGACACGTCCGTCAGCGTTTCGAGCGCGTGCGACATCGCGTCGAAACCGGTCGACGCGACGATGGTCGACGGCAGCGTGCGCGTGACTTCGGGATCGATGAGTCCGGTCGTCGGCTTTAGCAGACGGGACTGGATGCCGGTTTTCGCTTTCATTGCGAGCAGGTCAAAAATCGCGATGCCGGTCGCCTCCGAGCCGGTACCCGACGTGGTCGGACATGCGATGTGCGGCTTCAGCAGGCCCGGCACTGGCTGGCCGCCGCCGACAGGTGCATTCACGTAAGTCAGAAAGTCGGCGGGATAAGTCGAATACAGGTTCGCCGCCTTGCAGGTGTCCATCACGGAGCCGCCGCCGATCGAGAAAAAGCCGTCGAATTTTCCTTCGACCGCGAAGCGTGCCGCCGCTTTGAACGACTCGTCGGTCGGCTCAACCCTGACTTCATCGTAAATTTCGTAGTCGACGCCGGCAGCTTTGAGTGAGCCTGTCACAGTGCCGAGCGGCGGCAGTTTCTTCACGCCCTGATCCGTATAGATACCGACGCGTTTCAGGCCGAGCGCGCGTGCCTGGTCGCCCGCCTCGCGCAGGCAACCGGCGCCGAATGTCAGGGTTGACGCGTCAATGGTGAAGGCCGTGTCGCCATCGGCGGTTGGCGCAAAATAATGATGACAGCAGCCCATCGAATTCTCCGGATTAATGCCCGCGCCGTGCGCAGCGCATGTTCAGCCCGCCGTGAATATGTCGCGGTAGCTGATATAGATGGATGCGATCATGACCGGCCCCAGAACCAGGAAGCCCAGCCCCAGGGGAATGACGGCGAGCACACCGAGCACGGCCAGGATGACGCCGTAAACCAGGAACGGCATGATGTTCTTCAGGCAGCCGTAAAAGCTGGCTTTCATCGCTTCGACGGGTTTCAGGTTGTTGAACACGATGAGCGACGGCGCGAAGAACAATGCCATGTAAAGGGGCACAGCCAGCGCGAACACCGTCAGCATCGCAAGCAGAAAAGACATGCCCATCGCGCCGAGGCTCATCGCATGACTGCCGCCGAGTAAAATTGACATGACTGCGCCGCCGCCGATGATCCCGATCGCCGGTAGGAATATGACGATATAGCCGACCAGCGCGAGCACGCCGAGGACGACGAGGTCGCCGGTGTTCTGCTTGAACCCCGCGAACACGGTGCTGACTTCGAACTCTCCGCCGCGATCGAGCGAGCGGCAACCGAGCATCAGGCCGGCCATCAACACCTGCGTCAGCAGCATGCTCGCCAGCGTGCCGATGATGGGCACGAAGTGCAGCAGCGCCGAGCACGCGATGGACACTATCAAGACCAGGATCCAGGTCCCGGGCGCCTTCTTGAACAGCGCGTAACCCTGAGCAATCCATTCCCAGCCGCGCCCGGCGTCGACCGCGCGTCCTGTGGGCAGGAAGGTTTCGCGTGCTGACGCCGGCACGACGGGCGCCATCGATGCGCTGGGCGGTTGGTACGGGTTCGATTCGCTCATGACGATGTTCCTCCCTGATTTGTGCTTCGAATGCGCTCACCTGCTGCGTCGAGCATCGTATTGCAATCCCGCTGTCGTGACAAATAAAGAGCCGGATCATGCACGCGCGGAATCCTGCAAAATCATTTCGGCCGCCTTCTCGGCGATCATCACGACCGGCGCGTTCGTATTGCCGGACACCAGAGTCGGCATGATAGACGCGTCAACCACGCGCAGGCCCGCGACGCCGCGCACGTTAAGACGCCCGTCTACCACTGCCAGAGGATCGGAGCCCATTTTGCAAGTGCCGACCGGGTGGAAGATCGTCGCGCCGTAGTTGCGCACAAACTCGAGTATCTCCTCGTCGCTTTGCGCGCCGTCTCCCGGCCGGTACTCATCGCCGACGAGTGCCTCCAGCGCGCGGGTGCGTGCGAGCCTGCGCGCGACCTTCACGCCTTCGACCATGGTGCGGCAATCAACTTCGGTCGTCAGGTAATTCGGGCGCATGGCGGGCGCCGCCAGCGGATCTCTCGACTTGATCATCACCGTGCCGCGCGATGTCGGCCGCAGCTGGCACATCGAAAACGTGCAGCCCGGCCACGGGTGCGTTTTGGCGCCCGCCATCTCGGCCGACAGCGCCGCGAAGTGAAACTGGATGTCGGGTGTTGCCGCCTCGGGCAATGCGCGCGTGAACATGCCGCCGTAATTGATGCCGATCGCGATGGGGCCGCTGCGATGCGCGAGCCACTGCCAGCCCATTTTCGTGCGACCCCACAGGCTGCGCAAATCATCGTTAAGCGTGATCGGCTTTTTCACCTTGTACATGATGCGCGCCTGCAAATGGTCCTGCAGGTTTTCGCCGACACCGGCCAGCCCATGCACTACCGGTATGCCGTGGGCTTGCAGAAAGTCGGCGCGGCCTATGCCCGACAGCTGAAGCAGCTGCGGGCTTTGCAGCGCGCCCGCCGCGAGCAGCACTTCACGCCCGGCGCGCGCTTCGCACTCCCTGCCGTGCTGCCGGTAGCGCACGCCGGTCGCGCGCTTGCCATCCATCACGAGTGATGTTGCGCGCGCTTCGGTTTCGACCCGCAAATTAGCGCGCTTGCGCACAGGCTTTAGATAACCGCTCGCGGTCGAGCAACGCCAGCCGTTGCGCGTGAACAACTGGTAGTAGCCGGCGCCTTCCTGCTCTGCCCCGTTAAAATCGTCATTGCGCGGAACGCCCAGCTCGCTGGCGCCGGCAATGATGGCGTCCATCAACGGATGGTGCTCGCCGATATCGGAGCAGGCAAGCGGACCGTCGCCGCCGTGAAACTCGCCCGCCCCGCGTGAGTTACCCTCGCTCTTGATGAAATACGGCAGCACGTCATCCCAGCCCCAGCCGGTATTGCCGAGTGCTGCCCACTGATCGTAATCCTGGTGCTGGCCGCGCACGTAGATTAACCCGTTGATCGAGCTCGAGCCGCCGAGCCCGCGGCCGCGCGGCCAATAGATCTCGCGATTGTTCATGCCGGGCTCGGGCTCGGTATGGAAGCCCCAGTTGTAAACCGGGTGAAACATGGTCTTCGCATAGCCGATCGGAAGATGTATCCACAAACTGGCGTCGCGCGGACCTGCTTCAAGCAGCAGAACGGAGTACCTGCCGTTCTCGCTCAGGCGGTTGGCTAGCACGCAGCCGGCCGAGCCGGCGCCGACGATGACGTAATCGTAAATCACGAGTTACCGCAGACAGCGTTTAACCGAACGAACTCGCGCCGGCTGCTGACCGCCCATTATCGAAGCTTCTGCGGTACCACGGGCCGCGCGGCCATCGCGCAGATCGCGCTCACCACGCCGGCGAACACGACATACGCGCAGATCAGCCACGGCTCGCCATTGCCTTTGGCGAGCAATGCCGTGGCGATGATAGGCGTGATGCCG
Organism: Betaproteobacteria bacterium; assembly: GCA_025363575.1. The sequence goes on from JANYDM010000086.1 coordinate 40,202, forward strand.
CTCGCGAAGATGCCGGAAAATTGATACACGAACGAAATCCCCGTGTAGCGAACGCGCGGATCGAACAGCTCGGAAAAGAGGGCGGCTTCAGGTCCGTAGACTGCTGCATAAAAAATCCCGAACGGGATGACCATCGACAACCACAGCGTGGTGGTGTCGACGCCCGGCGCGGCGACGGAAAACAGCCAGTAGACCGACGACGCGGTGACTAGCGACCCGACCGCGTAGACTTTGCGGCGGCCAATGCGGTCGGACAGCATGCCGAAGAAGGGTATCGTCACTATCATTGTCAGCGCGGCGAGCGTGACGCCGAACAGCGCGGTCTGGCGCGGAATCTTCATGGTGTTCGCGAGATAGCCGATGGAAAAGACCGCAAGGACGTTGAAAAACACGCCGTCGATGTAACGCGCGCCCATGCCGAGCAACACGTTTTTCGGATAGGTGCGCATCATGTCGACGAACGGCACCTTCGCTTGCTGTCCCGCCTCTTTAACGCGGACGAATTCGGGCGTTTCAATTATCCGCAGCCGGATATACAGACCGACGGCGACCAGCACGATGCTCACCAGAAAAGCGACTCGCCAGCCCCAGGCCATGAACTGAGCTTCGGGCAGTTGCGACAACAGCGCGACGAAACCCGAGCTCAGGCACAGGCCGATCGCGAGGCCGATTTGCGGAATACTCGCGTACAGGCCGCGCTTTTCCGGCGGGGCATATTCGAATGCCATCAGCACTGCGCCGCCCCATTCGCCGCCGAGGCCGATGCCCTGGAAAATGCGCATGACGAGCAGCAGGATGGGCGCCCACACCCCGATCTGGTCGTACGTGGGAATCAACCCGATCAGAAAGGTCGCCACGCCCATGATCATCAGCGTGATCACCAGCACGCTCTTGCGGCCGATTCTGTCGCCGAAATGGCCGAAGACGATGCCGCCCAGCGGACGCGTCACGAAGCCGACGGCAAACGTCGTGTAGGCGAGCAGCGTCGATACGAGCGGATCGCCCGTCGGAAAAAACAATTTGTTGAAAACGATGCCGGCGACGACGCCGTAGAGAAAGAAATCGTACCACTCGATCGTGGCCCCGATCAGGCTCGACAATATGACCCGGCGAAGATTGGCATCCTGCGGTTGCGTAGACATGTGGCTCCTCCCGTTGTTTTATGTGGGCCCGGCCGCAGTCTCGCGCTGACGTACCGGATTCGACATCGTCGACGGCGCGCGATGCCCGCATCACAAGCGCATGTCGCCATTTCAGTATTGCACGCGATATTGCGAGTGTCTAGCGAGGGGCCGCGCCGGTTAGAATGTTCTTGCGGCAGTTCTTCCCTGTCGCCTGCGCCATATATATCGATCTCACGGGGATGGACAGACATTGACCTCGATTGAAACGCTGCCGCTGGCCGTTATCGCATGGCTGACCCTGGCGATAGTTTTGTCCGGGTTTATCCAGGGCGCGCTCGGTTTCGGCTTTCCATTCATCGCCACGCCGATGATCGCGATGGTGGTCGACATGCGCACCGCGGTCATTTTCGTGCTGCTGCCGACACTCGCGACCGTCGTCATCACGCTTCTGACCAGCGGGCCGCTCGGGCCGGTCATGAAGCGGTTCTGGATGATGCCGGTCTACGCCACCTGCGGCGCGCTCGCCGGCACGTGGCTTTTCGTCGCAGCGCCCGCTGCGCCATACCAGCTGCTGCTCGCGTTGGTCATCGTCGTCTATCTGAATCTCGACCGCTTCACCCGCGGCGAATGGCCCTCGATCCGGCGGCACGAGCGCGCGTTCGGCCCGCTGGCCGGCACGGTCGCCGGACTTTTTGAAGGCACGGCGAATGTTGCCGCGCCACCGCTCATCATTTACTACCTCGCGCTCGGCATCGCTCCCGCGCTGATGGTGCAGGCCATGCAAATCTGCTTCATGGTCGGCAAGACAACGCAATTTGCGGTGCTGACTCTGCACGGCGGCGTTTCGTCAGGACAGTGGATTGCGACGTTGCCTTTTTGCGCAATCGCGGTGGCGGCCGGAATTGCCGGCGCGCGAATGCGCGATCGCATCGATGCCGCTATGTTTCGCCGCTGGGTCAAGGGCGCGCTCGCTTTGATTGCCGTTTCGTTGCTCGCACAATATGCGTATCAATGCTGGCACGGATGAGCGCCGTGCGCGGCACAAATAAAAAAGGGAGCCGCGGCTCCCTTCTTTGTCGCTTCGGCTGCGCAGCTTATGGCTGCAGCACCTTTTTCAGTTCGCCGCTCTCATACATTTCGCGCAGGATATCCGAGCCGCCGATGAATTCGCCGTTCACGTACAGCTGCGGAATGGTCGGCCAGCTCGCGTATTCTTTGATGCCCTGGCGGATGTCCGGGTTTTCGAGCACGTTGACCGAAAAGAATTTCTCGACCCCGCACGCACGCAGGATGCCCACAACGTTGGCCGAAAAGCCGCATTGGGGAAAATCGGGCGAACCCTTCATGTACAGCACGACCGGGTTCTTGGTCACCTGCTCTTTAATAACGTCTTGAACGCTCATGCTAACTCCTGAATACTTGAGTGAATTGATATGGTATTTTACAGGCTGATGTGCATCTGCGTCAAGGCGCGCGCCGCTGCCCGCCGCTGATCCGTTCTATCCCGACCAGATCTTCGCGCGAAAAGACAGCGTGGAAACCAGCCGCGCCAAGCAATTTACGGCAGCGTTCCGCGTGATCGTAACCATGCTCGATTGCGAGCCAGCCATCACGGTTCAGATAGCGCGGCGCGGCTGCGGCAATTGCGCGAATGCAATCCAGTCCATCGGCTCCCGCCACCAGCGCGGCCGCCGGCTCGGAGCGCAGATCGCCTGCGCTCAGATGCGGATCGCCAGCAGCTATGTAGGGCGGATTGGCAACGATCACGTCGAAGCGCTTGTCGCGGAGCGCAGAGAACCAGTCGCTCTTAATTAACTCGAGATTAGCGGTAGCGTGGTGCGCCGAATTTTCGCGCGCGATTGCGAGCGCGGCCGCGCTGCTCTCGACCGCTACCACTGTCGCGCCCGCGCAATTTTTCGCTACCGCGATCGCAATGCAGCCGCTGCCGGTGCCGAGATCGAGGACGCTACATGCGCGTCCGGCGCCGCAGCGCTCGAGTGCAAACTCCACCAGCAACTCCGTCTCCGGCCGCGGAATCAGCACCGCCGGCGTCACCTTGAACTCAAGGCTGAAAAACTCGCGCGTGCCGACTATGTACGCGACCGGTTCGCCCGCGGCGCGGCGCGCGACCAAGGCCGCGAACGCAGCGTTGTGCTCGGCGCTCAGCTTTTCATTCGCATGCGCGATGAGGTACGCATCGTTAACGCCGCAGACATGACGCAGCAGCGCGCGCGCATCGACAGCGTCGAGTCGCGCCGTGGCCAGTGCCTGCGCTATCGTCAACGGCATCGCGGAAAAAGTCTTACGCGGGCTGCGTTTCTTCGCCCAACGCAGCCAGCTGCTCCGCCTGGTGCTCGGAACTCAGCGCGCCGGTCAGCTCGTCGAGATCGCCGTCCATGACGGATGCGATCTTGTAGAGCGTGAGATTGATCCGGTGATCGGTAACGCGGCCCTGCGGGAAATTGTAGGTGCGTATGCGCTCGGAGCGGTCGCCGCTGCCGATCAGCGATTTGCGCGTGGCGGCGGTTTTTTGATTCTGCGCGCGCACCTGTGCATCCTTGATGCGCGCGGCCAGCACCGCCAGCGCACGCGCCTTGTTCTTGTGCTGCGAGCGGTCGTCCTGGCATTCCACCACGATGCCGGTCGGCAAATGCGTGATGCGGATTGCCGAATCGGTCTTGTTGATGTGCTGACCGCCCGCGCCCGAGGCGCGGAACGTGTCGATGCGCATCTCAGCAGGATTCAACACGACATCCGCCACCGCATCGACTTCGGGCAGCACGGCGACAGTGCATGCCGACGTATGAATTCTGCCCTGCGTCTCGGTCGTGGGGACACGCTGTACGCGATGGCCGCCGGACTCGAACTTGAGCTTGGAATACGCACCCTGCCCGGCAATGCGCGCGATGACTTCCTTGTAGCCGCCGAGCTCGCTCTGGCTCTGCGACATGATTTCGACCTGCCACTTCTTGCGCTCGGCAAAGCGCGTGTACATGCGAAAGAGATCGGCCGAGAACAGCGCCGATTCGTCGCCGCCGGTGCCGGCGCGGATTTCGAGAAAAATATTGCGCTCGTCGTTGGGATCTTTCGGCAGCAGCTCTCTTTGCAGATCGGCTTCGAGCTTCTCGAGCCGCGCGCGTGCTTCCTTGATCTCGCTTTCGCCGAATTCGCGCATCGCCGGGTCGGTGACCATTTCTTCCGCCGCGCGCATATCGTCTTCGCTTTGCCGGTACGACTTGTAGAGTTCGACGACCGGCGTGATCTCCGCATGCTCGCGCGTAAGCTTGCGGTAGTTGTCCATGCTGGCGGTGGCGTTCTCAGAGCTCAGCAGGCCGTTCAGCTCTTCCAGCCGCAGCGTGAGCTGCTGCAGCTTGGCGGCGATGCTCTCTTTCATTCCGACTGCTTCAGTTGATAAAGCCGCCGTAGCATGTTCACGAGCTGCTCGCGGTCATCGTCTTTGGCATGGTTTAGCGCATGCGTCGGCGCGTGCAGAAATTTGTTGGTGAGTGAATGACTCAGCTGCTCGAGCACCTGCTGCGCGTTATCGCCGCGCGCGAGGCTGCGCACCGCGCGCTCGACTTCATGACGCCGCGCGCGCTCCGCGTCGTCGCGCAACGCGCGGATCGTCGGCACCAACTCGCGATTGTCGAACCACTGCATGAAATCGCCGACCTGCGTTTCGATGATGGCCTCGGCCTGCGCCACGGCCGATTCGCGGATGTCGAGCCCTTCGCGCGCCATGCTGCCCAGATCGTCCACGGTGCATAGAAACACGTCGTCGAGCGCACCGACTTCGGCCTCGACGTCGCGCGGCACTGCGAGATCGATAAGAAGCAGCGGCCGATGCTTGCGCGCGCGCAACGCGGACTCGATCAGCCCCTTGCCTATGATGGGCAGCATGCTTGCCGTGCACGAGACGATGATGTCGTGCACCGCAAGCTGCGATGGCAGATCGTTGAGGCTGATGGCACGGCCGCGGAAGCGCTCGGCGAGATGCTGAGCTCGCTCCACCGTGCGGTTGGCGAATGTCATGTGACGCGGATGGCGCGCGCCGAAATGCGTCGCCGTCAGCTCGATCATTTCGCCGGCGCCGATGAACAACGCGCTTTGCTCGGCGATGCTGGGATAGATGCGCTCGGCGAAACGCACGGCGGCGGACGCCATGGACACCGTGCTCGCGCCGATGTCGGTTTCGGAACGCACTGCCTTGGCAACAGAAAACGTGCGCTGGAACAATTTGTTCAGCAGCAATCCGAGCGTGCCGGCCTGTTCGGCGGTGCGCACCGCATCCTTGAACTGGCCCAGGATCTGCGGCTCGCCCAGCACCATCGAATCAAGACCGCTGGCGACGCGGAATGCATGCTTGACCGCATGCTCGCGCGGCAATTGATACATGTAGGGCTCGAGATGCCGCGCTTTCAGCTGATGATAGTTCGCGAGCCAATCCAACGCCTGCCGCGGCTCCGCGGTGTCGCAATAGATCTCAGTGCGATTGCACGTCGAGATGATCGCGGCTTCCTTGACCGGATTGCGCTCGACGAGGTCGCGCAATGCCTGCACCAGATTTTCGGCGTGAAAAACCACCTGCTCGCGCAACGCAAGCGGCGCGGTCTGGTGGTTGATGCCGAAAGCGAATAGCTGCATGGCCGGCAAGTCGCTGAATCAAGGGGCTATATTATAGCCGCACTGGGCTGACCCCAGCAGAAAACAACCGCGCGGCGCGCGCGGTGCAGCGGTCACTCCACTTTGATTTTCGCCACCCGCGCGATCTCCGCGTAGCGCTTCAATTCCGCGTCGATGAACTGCCTGAATTCCGCCGGCGAGTTGCCGATGAGCTCGTAGCTTCCGGCGACGAGATACTCTTTGACTTTCGGCGCCTGGATCGCTTTGCGAATCTCGGCGTTGAGGCGGGCGACGATGGCCGCCGGCGTGTTGGCCGGCGCAAACCATCCCTGCCAGCCAGTGCGCATCTCGAAGCCGGGCAGCGCGGCTTCGGCTATCGTCGGCACGTCCGGCATGCCATCCCAGCGCGTTGCGCCGGTGAACCCCAGCGCGCGCAACTTGCCGTCGCGAATATGCTGTGCAACCGATGGCGGCGGCTGAAACGTTGCGGCGACTTCACCGCTGAGTGCGGCAATCACGGCTTGCGGCACGCCTTTGTACGGCACGTGGATCATATGGATGCCGGCGCGCGCATTGAAGAGCTCGCCGAGAAAATGCTGGGGATTGCCGGCGCCGGCGGTGCTGTAGGTCACAGGCTTCGCTGGATTTTTTGCAAGCGCAATCAGCTCGCGCACCGTGTGCGCGGCGACCGACGGATGCACCACCAGCAAATAACCGCTGCCCGCCGCGACGTTGGTGATTGGCGCGAAGTCTTTGCGCACGTCGTACGAAATCTTCGGGTAGACGACCTGGTTGACCACAATGCTGCTGGGTGAAAACAACAGCGTGTAGCCGTCGGCCGCGGCCTTGGCCGCGATTTCGATGCCGATGATGCCGTTCGCGCCCGCGCGGTTATCCACCACGAACGTGCGTCCGAGCTGGCTCTCGAGCTGCGCAGCCTGCAGCCGCGCGATGGTGTCAACGTTGCCGCCGGCGGGAAAATTCACGACGACGCGGATCGGCCGGTCAGGATAGGTCTGCGCATTGACCGCGCCGCCTGCGGCGAGCATCGCGAGCAAAATCCAGCCATTTGAATCTTTCATTCTGGTTTCATGTCCAGTTGTCGAGCCAGCTTGCGCCATTTCGCGATGTCGTCGCGGATAAACGCCGCAAATTCGGCGGGCGTGCCCGGCCACGTCTCCGCGCCGATGGAAGCGAAGCGTTCCCTGGTCTGCGGCAGCGCGAGCGCTGCGTTGAGCGCTCCATTCAATTTCGCGATAACGTCGCGCGACAGTCCCGCGGGACCGAACACGCCGGAATAAGTAATCGATTCGGCGTCCCTTACACCCGACTCCGCAAGCGTTGGAACAGCCGGAAACAGCGTTGCGCGTTTCTGCGTACCGACCGCGAGCGCGCGCAGCTTGCCCGATCTGATGTGGACCGCCGCGGACGACATCTGGTCGAACATGGAATCGATGTGACCTCCCATCAGGTCGATCAGACCCGGGCCCGAGCCTTTGTAATAGCGGACCAGCACGACCTTGATGCCGGTTCGGTACTGGAAGAGGTCGCAGGCGCGGCTGGTCCCGGCGCCGCCGAGCGTAATTTGACCGGGGCGCGCCTTCGCGAGCGCAATGTACTCCTGCACGTTGCCGGCCGGCAACGCCGGGTGCACGAGCAGTACCGCCGGCACGTTCGATACGAAACCGATCGGCGTGAGATCGGTCAGCGCATCATATGGATTTTTTGGATAGAGAATGGGCGCCAGCGTGATCGGGCCCGTCGCGCCCAGCGCCAGCGTGTACCCATCGGGCGCGCTCTTCGCGACACGATCGATGCCGATGGTGCCGCCAGCGCCACCGTAGTTTTCGATCACCACGGGCTGACCGATGAGTTCCGCCAGTTGCGGTCCCACAATGCGGGCGGTGATGTCGAGATTGCCGCCCGGCGCGTAAGGCACCACCATGCGCACGGGCTTGTCAGGGTACGGCTGTGCATAGGCGATGCCCGCCGACGCCACAAACAGCGCAACAGCGATCCAGCGGCGCATTCCACCTCCTCGTGAAGATCCGCCGCGTTGTCGCATGACGGCTTGTCACTCTAAAGTTTAATCGATATTATTTGTTTATAAAACTTTTTATCGATATTATCAATTTCTAATGAAAGACAGCGAAACATCGCGGGGCGCGGAAACTTTGGCCTCGGCGGTTTACCGTAAGTTGCGCCGCGAGATCATCAACGCGCGGTTTCCGCGCGGCCAAAAGCTGCGCACACAGGCGCTATGCAAGCGCTACGGCACGGGTCTGAGCCCGATCCGCGAAGCGCTCAACCGGCTCGCCGCCGACGGCCTGGTCGACCAGAGCGATCAGCGCGGATTCTCGTTGGGCGCTCTCGACAAAGAACACCTGGCGGAACTCACACGTACTCGCTGCTGGCTAAACGAGATGGCGCTGCGCGAGTCGATCGCGCGCGGTGACAGTGCGTGGGAAGAAAATATCGTGCTGGCCTATCACCGCCTGTCGCGGCTGCCGCGCCACCTACCCGACCATGGCGACAATCCCGCTTGGGAGGACGCGCACCGCGTTTTTCATTCGAGCCTGATCGCCGCGTGCGGCTCGCGCTGGCTGATCCGCTATTGCGAGCAGCTGTTCGACGCCGCCGACTGCTACCGCCATCTGTCGCGCATTACGCACGCGCGCCGCAAGCTGCGCAAAAACGAGCATGAGGAAATCATGGATGCCGTGCTCGCGCGCAGCGCTGACAAGGCGGTCAAGCTGCTGCTGGCCCAATTCAAACGAACCGCCGAACTCGCCACGGAAAGGCTCGCCATGTCCGGCGCCACCGGACGGTCAGTCAATCTAAGAGGATGATGCCGTGCAGGAACGCCTTGTAAAAGTAGCAACGCCGGACGGAAAAATGGAAACGTTCATCGTCCATCCGGACGGCGCAGGACCGTTCCCGACGATCGTCATGTTCCAGAACGTCGGCGGCCTCTCGGATATTCTGCGCGGGATGGCGCGGCGTGTCGCGCAGGAGGGCTACTACTGCGCAGTGCCGTCTCTCTACTATCGCCTCGGCACTATCGTCATCGACCCGGACAGCAAGGACGAAAAAGTCCTCGCGTTGCGGAAGATCGCGAGCGGCAGCCTCGTCAACGGCAAAGTCGTCGAAGATACGCGCGCCTTGCTTGAATTCGTCGCGCAGGACGGCGCCGCGCGTCCCGGCCCGAAGGGCACCGTCGGGTATTGTCAGGGCGGACGATTCTCGGTTCTTGCCGCCGGCCATTTCCCCGATGAATTCAAAGCCGCAGCGTCGCTGTTCGGCACCCAGCTCATCACGCAGAAAGACGACTCGCCGCATCTCCTGCTGAAAAAGCTCCAGGGAGAAATCTATTTCGGTTTCGCCGAGCACGACCATTCGGCACCGCCGGAGACCGTCGAGCAGATCCGCGCAGGCCTCGAGCAATGCGCGGTCAGGTCCCTGGTCGAAGTGCATCCCGGCACCGAGCACGGCTACGCGTTCCCCGGGCGCGTCGTCTATCACAAAGAAGCATCCGAGCTATCGTGGCAGCGCATCTTCGACATGTACAAGCGCCAGATCCCGGCTTGAGGAAATGAAGCCATGAACAGGGAACGGCAACTCGATTTCCTCGAAGAACAGATTTCGGGCACAGTCGCGTACGTCGACATCATCGACAAGGTGCCCGACCTTACGTGGGACGACGCGTATCGTCTGCAATTCGCGCTCGCGAAGCGCAAAATCGCCAAGGGCAATCCACTCATCGGCTATAAAGCCGCGTATACGAGCCGCGCGATGCAGCAGGACCGCGGCGTGGCAGGGCCCATCATCGGCTGCCTGATGCGATCCGGCAATTTCGCGGAGGGCGAGCCGGTCAAGTTGACGCCGGGAATCGAAACGCTGGTTGAACCCGAGATCGCGGTGCTGCTTAACCGCGACCTCAAAGGGCCTGGTTTAACGCACGAGGAAGCGCTGCTCGCCGTTGAAGGCGTATTTCCCGCAATCGAAATCGCGGAACAAACGCTCGGCGGGCGCAAACGCAGCCGTCAGATGGGCATCGCGATCCATAAATCGAACGGCGGCATCATGCTCGGTTCGCCCATGAGCTCGCCGCTCGGCATCGACCTGCGCCTCGAAGGCATGGTCATCAGCATCAATGGCGAAGTGCGCGGCTCCGCGACCGGCGTCGAAGTACTGGGCAATCCGCTGAGTCTTGTCGCCGTCATCGCCAACAAGATCGGCGAGTACGGCGAAATGCTGAAAGCCGGCATGGTATTGATGACGGGATCCATCGTGACGGCAATGCCGCTCAAGCCCGGCGACGATCTCACCGTCGAATTCACGCGCATCGGCAGTCTGCACGCGCGCTTTACCGGCTGACACGAAATGGAAAACACGCATAAGGAAGTGCTTGACTGGCTCGAAGCGCAGATTTTCGACGGCGGCCCCGCCGGCGACGTGATCGAAAAATTGCCCGGCTTGAGCGCGGGCGAAGCCTATCGCCTTCGCGACGCGCTGATGAAGCGCCGGATCGCCAGGGGCGACCGCCATATCGGCTACAAAGTCGCGGGCGCGAGCCGCGCGATTCAGACCACAGAGCACGTCGAAGGTCCGATGGTCGGCTGCCTGATGCACTCGGGTCTTTACAACGAGAGCGTGCCGATCGCGATCGGCGGCTATAAACGCGTGATCGTGGAATCGGAAGTCGCCGTGTTGCTCGGGCACGACCTGGCCGGGCCTGGCGTCGAGATGACCGACGTGCTGCTCGCGACCGCGGGGATCTTTCCCGCCATCGAAGTCGTGGCCAGCCGCGGCGAACGCGTCAAGCGCAGCCATCCGATGCGCATCATCGGCAGCAAGTTCACCGGCGGCGGCATCGTGATCGGCGGACCGCTAAGCGCGCCGCAGGGCATCGACCTGCGTCTCGAAGGCATGGTCATCAGCATCAACGGCGAAGTCAAAGGCTCGGCGACCGGCGTCGAAGTGATGGGCAATCCGCTGAACGCGGTCGCGCTCGTCGCGAATACGATAGCCGCTTACGGCACAAAGCTCACGGCGGGCATGCTGATCATGACGGGTTCGTTCATGGGCAACCTGCCCGTGAGGCCCGGCGATGATCTGCGCGTGGACTTCACGCGACTCGGCAGCGTCACCGCGCGTTTCGTCGAATAGCCCGCGCGGCTAAATCGCATGCGGATTGAGCAGCGGCTCGCCGCGCGCCCACTTCTCGAGATTGACAAGGAAGATCTCGGCGCTGCGGCGATCGTTGCCGGACGACACCGACGCGTTGTGCGGCGTGACGATCACGTTGGGCATGCCCCATAGCGGCGATTCGGCCGGCAGCGGCTCTTTTTCGAACACATCGAGGTACGCGCAGCCAAGCTGCCCGCTTGCCAGTGCCGCAATCAACGCGGGTTCATCCGCCACGCGGCCGCGCGCGACATTGATTAACGCTGCTCCGCGCGGCAACTTTGCAAGCGTGTCCGTGTTGACAAGGTGATGCGTCTCTTTCGTATAGGGGCAGGCGAGCACGAGCCACTGGCAACGCGGCAGCAATTCCGGCAGCTCCGCGAGCGGATGGATTTCGTCGAGCGGGTCACCGTCTTTTTTCAGCGTGCGGCGGACGCCGATCACGTGCATGCCGATGGCCTGGCAGAACCGCGCAACGGGCATGCCGATATTGCCGAGCCCTACTATGACCACCGTCTGACCGCGCAAATCGGCAGGCACTTGCTCGCCGCGCAGCGGTTCCCATGCATGACGCCGCTGCGCGTCTAGCCAATGCGGAAATTTGCGCGCGAGCATGAGCAACCCGGCAATTGCCGTCTGTGCAACCGGCTCGCCGTTCGAGCCCGCTGATGTAGTGAGCCGCACGCCGCGCTCGAGCAGCGGCGGCACGAACACGTGCTGCTCGATGGCCGTGCTGTAAAAATGCGCCCATTGCAGATTTTTAGCGGCTATAAGGGTTTCACCGAAGCTTTTGAAATGATCGGAGAAGCGGATGTCGCGCGTTTGCATCGTCAGCTCTATGCGGTCGCATTCGGCCTGCGCGAGGCGTGCCTGCGGATCATCGGGCAGATGCACGATCTGCGGCTCGAGCTTGAGACGTCGCGCGACCTGTTCGAGCTCGTCACCGTACTTGGCGATAAACGGTTTGGACAGCAGTATTCCGGTCACGCGCTTTCCCTTATGCTTGGCCGGACGCGCCGGCTCCCGCGATTATTTTTTCTTGCCCGCGGCAAACAGGCTGTCGAGCTTCTGCTCGTAGGCGTGATAGCCGAGATAATCGTAGAGGTCGTTGCGCGTCTGCATCGTATCGACGACGTTTTTCTGCGTGCCTTCCTTGCGCAGCGCCTGGAATACTTTTAACGCCGCGGCGTTCATCGCGCGGAACGCGGACAGCGGGTACAGCGCCATCGCGACATTGGCGCTGCGCAGCTCTTCGGTCGTGAACAGCGGCGTCGCGCCGAATTCGGTGATGTTGGCTAGGATCGGCACTTTGACCGCGTCGGCGAATTGCTTGTACATGGACAATTCGGTGATCGCTTCCGGAAAAATCATGTCGGCGCCCGCTTCGACGCACGCGCACGCGCGGTCGATCGCCGCCTGCAGGCCTTCGACCGCAAGCGCGTCGGTGCGCGCGATGACGACGAATTCACGGTCGGTCTTGGCATCGGCCGACGCCTTGATGCGGTCGACCATTTCCTGCTGCGTCACCAGTTCCTTGTTCGGCCGGTGCCCGCACCTTTTAGCGCCGACCTGGTCTTCGATATGCATGGCGCCGGCGCCGAATTTGATCAGCGACTTGACGGTGCGCGCGACGTTGAATGCGCTCGAGCCGAAACCGGTGTCGACGTCGACCATCAGCGGCAGATTACAAACATCGGTGATGCGCCGCACGTCGGTCAGCACATCGTCGAGATTGCTGATGCCGAGATCGGGCAGGCCCAGGGAGCCCGCGGCGACACCGCCGCCGGACAAGTAAATCGCCTTGAAGCCGACGCGCTCCGCCATGCGCGCGTGATAGGCATTGATGGTGCCGGCAATCTGCAGCGGCTTTTCGGCGGCGACGGCGGCGCGAAAGCGCGCGCCCGCGGAAGCAAGTCGCGGCGCGCCTGAAGAAAGGTCGGTCATGGGTAGCGCTCCTGAAAACGGGTGGGAGATTGCGCGCGCCGCACGGATACTGAAGATGCGGGCACGCCGTGACGATCGCCATTTTAACGCACGCAGCGATGCCGCGCGAACCATGGATTGCGGCGCTCCATGATTGCTGTTATGTTTTCGCCCTCCCCGCTTTCACGATCCCAGGACACGCGATGCAATCCATTTTGCGCTTGGCGTGCGTCGCGCTGCCCTCATTGCTCTTCGCCGCACCAGCGACCGCGCAACCCGCTTATCCCTCGAAGCCGGTCCGCTTTCTGGTCGGCGCGCCGGCGGGCGGCAGCAACGATATTTTCGCGCGCGCCATCAGCCAGCGCCTTTCAGAAGCACTCGGCCAGCCCGTGATCGTCGATAACCGTCCCGGTGCCTCGCAGATGATAGCCGCCGATATCACGGCGAAGGCGCTGCCCGACGGTCACACGCTCTACATCACGTCCACCACTTACACCACGGGTGCTGCGTTGATGGCGAAGCTGCCGTTCGATCCGGTCAACGATCTTGCCGGAGTCACCATGATTGCGCGCGGTCCGATGGTGCTGGTCGTGCATCCGTCGGTGCCGGCGAAGACCGTCAAGGAATTGATCGCGGTTGCCCGCGCACGGCCGGGCGAACTGAATTACACCTCGTCGGGCATCGGCGGCATCAATCACTTCGGCATGGAAGTGTTCAAATCGATGGCGAAGATCGATATGGTGCACGTGCCGCACAAGGGCATGGGACCGGCGATCACCGATTTGATGGCCGGACAGATGCAGGTGCTGCTCGTTAGCCTGACGGCGGTCGAAACGCAAATGCAATCGGGACGGTTACGCGCTATCGGTGTCAGCAGCCCGCAACGCTCGTCGATCCTGCCGAACCTGCCGGCGATTGCAGAAACGCTGCCCGGCTACGACAACGATTTGTGGTGGGGCGTGTTCGTCGCGGCCAAGACGCCCAGGCCCATCGTCGATCGCCTTAACGCCGAAATCCACAAGACGATGACGACCGAGGACATGAAAAAGCGCTTCGCCGATTTCGGCGCCGTCGCTGCGCCGACCACGCCGGAGGGCTTCAACACGATCGTAAAAAACGAGATTGCGAAGTGGAGCAAAGTCGTGAAGAGCGCGAGCATCAAGCCCGAATGAAAAGCGCGCTGCGAAAAAAATCCTACAGGCCGGACGCGAAAGGCGCGCTCGACGGCGTGCGCATCATCGACATGTCGCGCCTGGTCGCCGGCAATACGCTGACGCAGATGCTCGGCGATTTCGGCGCCGAAGTCATCAAGATCGAACCGCCGGCCGGCGATACGCTGCGCGCGTGGCAGACCAACGGCGTCGCGACGAACTGGAAAATCTACGCGCGGAACAAGAAAAGCCTGGCTCTCGAATTGCGCAAGCCCGCCGCGCGCAAGATTTTGCTTGACCTCTTGCCCTCGGCGGCGATTTTCGTCGAGAGCTTCCGCCCAGGCACGCTCGAAGAAATGGGGCTGGGCCCCGATGTGATGCTCGCGCGCAATCCGAAGCTGATCATCGTGCGTATTTCCGGCTGGGGCCAGACCGGCGCGTACAAGCGGCGGCCCGGCTTCGGTACGCTGGTCGAAGGCATGTCGGGCTTCGCTGCGATCAATGGTTTTGCGGACCGCGAGCCGGTGCTGCCGCCTATCTATATGGCCGATGCCTACGCGGGACTGTACGGCGCAACGGGCGTGATGATTGCGCTGCGCGAAGTGGAGATGAACGACGGCAAAGGCCAGGTGATCGATTTGCCATTGCTCGACCCTGTCTTCGCCATACTCGGGCCGCAGGCAGCCAACTACAGGCTGACCGGCAAACTGAAACCGCGCACCGGCAGCCGTTCGACCAATTCCTGCCCGCGCAATGTCTACCTGTGCAACGACGGCAAGTACGTGGGGCTGTCGGCGTCTATCCAGAAAATGACGGAGCGCCTGTTTCGCTCCATAGACCGGCCCGATCTCATCGAAGACCCGCGCTACAAAACCAACGCCAACCGCGTGAAGAACGCGGCAGACCTCGACGCCATCATCGGCGCGTTCGTCGCGCAACGCACGCAGGCGGAGAACGTCGCATTTTTCGAGAAGGCCGAAGTCACCATCGGGCCGATCTACGACATTTCGCAAATCGTCGAAGACCCGCACGTGATCGAGCGCGAGTTGCTCGCCGATTATCCCGATGCCGACATGGGCGAATTCCCCATGCATCATGTCGTGCCGCGCCTTTCCGGCACGCCGGGTGAAATCCGCTCGCCGGCACCCAGGCTCGGCGAACATAATCGCGCACTGCTCGCCGAGCTCGGTTTCGATGACGCAGCCTACGCGCAACTCGTAACGGATGGCGTGGCGTGCGAAGGGACATCACACTCCGGAAAAACGGAGTAGCGGCGCTCCGTTGCTATGAATCCCGCATTGCTTATTTCGCGCAAAGTCGTGGCCGAATTCGGCCCGCGAATTAGAGACATCCTGACCAGCGCACCGCGGCAGTTCGAGATTTTGGAGTTTTCGCCGGATATGCAGGTCGCTGCAGACCGGCTCGCATCCATCGAAGCAGCCTATTATTCGCGCGATATCTGGGAGGGCACGACAAAAACCGCGGTCAGTCCCGTTGCCCGCATATTCTGGGACATGGTCGAGCGCGCGCCGGAAGTCAAATGGATACCGGTGTTTTCTTCGGGCACCGACCAGCCGCAGTATCAGGCCGCGATGCGGCGCGGCGTGCGCTTGACGACGAGCGCGGGCGCGCAAACGGAGCCGGTCGCGCTGGCTGCGATAGCAGGCTTGATAGCACTCGCGCGCGGCGTGCCGCATTGGGTGGACGCGCAGCAGCGCAGTGCATGGGAGCCGATGCGCGCCGCGGATATGCCGCCGGATCTTAAAGGCCAGACCGTGGTCATCGTCGGCGCCGGACTGATCGGCAGCACGGTCGCGCGAGTACTGCAGGCGCTCGGCATGAAGACCATCGGCATCCGGCGCCATGCTGCACCCGCCGACTATTACGATGAAGTGCTGCCGCCGGCCGCGCTCGACGCGCAATTGCCGGCGTGCGGCTGGCTGGTGCTCGCGTGCCCGTTATCGGTGCAGACCCGCGGCCTGATAGACGCGCGGCGGCTTGCGCTATTGCCGCCGACAGCAGGCCTCGTCAACATCGCGCGCGGCGAAATCGTCGACGAAGCGGCGCTGATCGATGCATTGAGCAACGGCCGGCTGCGCTGCGCTTATCTCGACGTGTTCGTGCAGGAGCCGCTGGCGCGCGAATCGCCGCTGTGGCGGCTGCCCAACGTACTGATCTCGCCGCACAATGCCGGCGCGTCAATCGGCACCTATGCGCGCGGCGTCGAAATATTTTTGCGCAATCTCGGCGCCTATCTGATCGGCCAACCGCTGGCCAACGAAGCGTCCGCGGATTGACCGACCGAATCAACCAAGGAGGAATTCTTATGACTCGCGAACTACCCGTCTGGCGCTCGCTCATGTACGTGCCGGTCAACGTCGACAAGTACGTCGACAAAGCGCATACGCGCGGCGCCGACGTGATCCAGCTCGACGTCGAGGACAGCGTGCCACCCGCGGAAAAGGATAAGGCGCGGACCCTGGTCGAAGCGGCGGCGAAGAAAGTGCGCCGCGGCGGCGCCGATGTCGTCGTGCGCATCAATCGACCGCTATCGCTCGCGGTGCGCGACCTCGAGCATTCAATCTGCCCCGACGTCGACGCCATCGCCTGCACCAAAGTGGACAGCGCCTCGCATATCAGATTGCTCGACGAACTCGTGACCGAGCTCGAAGAAAAGCGCGGCATGCCGGCCGGCCACACTAAATTCATCGCCATGGTGGAAACCGCCGACGCGTTTTTCCGCATCCACGAAATCGTGCGCGCAAGCCCGCGCATAGTCGGCACCTGCATCGGCGGCGAAGACTTCGCGCTCGACAACAATATGCAGCCGAGCGGCGAGGCGTTGTTCTATCCGAAGCAGCACATGGTATTCGCCGCCAATTCTGCCGGCATCATGCCGATCGGCTTCATCGACAGCGTCGCGGGCTTCGGCGACTGGGACAATTTCCGCAAGATGGTGCGCCGCTCGCGCGATTTCGGTTTCATGGGGGCCGGCTGCATCCATCCGGGCCAGGTCACCATCGTCAACGAGGAATACACGCCGACCAATGACGAAGTCGAGTTCGCGCGCAAGATCATCAAGCTCGATAAGGAAGCCGCCGCGTCCGGCCGCGGCTCGTGGTCGCTCGACGGAAAAATGATCGACATTCCCATCATCGTGCGCGCGCAGAAACTTCTCAAGCGCTATGAGGCAATCAAGGCGCGCGAATCGAAAACGCTCGCCGCGAAGGGATGACGAGCAAAGGTGACGCGAAAAGCGCGCGACAAGTTAATCTCCCTCGCCCTGCTTGCGGGGAGAGGGTTGGGGTGAGGGGAGCTAGAAGCAATGGAAAACAAAACCGTGGAAGAACGCCTGGCCGCGCTCAATATCATTTTGCCGATGGCCCCCACGCCGGCGGCGAACTATCTGCCGTGGGCGATCACCGGCAACCAGTTATGGGTCGCGGGACAGGCGCCGATCCGCGATGGCAAATACGATTACGTCGGCCGCGTCGGCAAGGAAGTCACGCCGCAGGATGCGCACACCGCGGCGAGGCTGTGCGGGATAAACGTGCTCGCACAGGTCAAGGCGGCGTGCAAGGGCGATTGGTCGCGCTTGGTGAAAGGCGTCCGCGTCTGCGGCTATATCAGCGCGGCGCCAGACTTCTTCGATTTTCCTAAAGTACTCGACGGCTGCTCGGACCTGATGTTCGAAGTGCTGGGCGAAGCGGGCAAGCACGTGCGCACGGTAATGGGCGTCAGCGGACTGCGCTTCAACGTGCCCATTGTCGTCGATGCGGTGTTTGAGATACGCGTGTAACCGGGGAATTCTTCATGTCCATCATCCTGCGCCCCAGCGGCGTTGTCGCCTGCGCGATATTTTCCAGTGTCGTTGCGTCACACGCCGTCAGCGCTGATTATCCCGTTAAACCAATTCGCTTCATCGTGCCCTTTCCTCCTGGCGGCGGCACCGATATCGGCACGCGCATCATCGCCCTGAAAATGTCCGAGCGGTTTGGCCAGCAGGTCGTCGTCGACAACCGCGGAGGTGCCGCCGGCATTATCGGCACTGAAGTCGCGGCGAAGGCCATGCCCGACGGTTACACGATCATGATGGGCAACATCGGCACACATGCGATCAACATCAGTCTGTACGCAAAGCTCCCTTACGACCCGGTGCGCGATTTCATTCCCGTCACGCAAGCAGCGGGGTTGCCGCTGTTCGTGCTGACGCACCCGTCGCTGCCGGTGAAGAACGTGAAGGAACTGATTGCGCTCGCCAAAGCCCAGCCGGGAAAGCTCAACTATTCGTCTTCGGGCGCGGGTGGATCGATGCACGTCGCAGCCGAATTGTTCCAGAGCATGGCGCAGGTCAAGCTTGTGCACGTCCCGTATAAAGGCGGCGGCCCGGCGATCGTCGATCTGCTGGCGGGGCAGGTGCCGCTCTCGTTCGCCACCGTGCTCGAAACTTCGCAGCACGTGAAAGCGGGCCGCCTACGCGCACTCGCCGTGACCTCGGCCAAACGCTCTATAGCGTCGCCGGACATACCCACCGTCGCCGAAGCCGCGTTGCCGGGCTACGAATCGATTTCGTGGCTGGGCGTGTTCGCCCCGGTGGGCACGCCGCGCGAGGTAATTGTCGTGCTCAATACGGAGATCGTGAAGATCCTGCAGCAGGCTGACGTCAAGCAGCGTCTGCTTGAACAAGACGGCGAACCGATCGGGAATAGTCAGGAGCAGTTCGCTGTGGTGCTCAAATCTGATATCGCCAAATACGCGAAGATCATGCGGGAATCCGGCACCAAGGTTGAATAGGCCGGCCAGGATAATACCAGGAGAAATAATTCTGACTGCATGCTCGAAGTCTGCAAACCAACGAAATCTTACTAGGGCGTGCGTCGTCGCGGTCACGCTTATCGTGAGCGTGAGTGCGCTCGCCCAACCTTATCCGGTCAAATCACTGCGCATCCTGGTGCCCTTCGCGCCCGGCGGCAGTTCCGACATTCAGGCGCGCATCATCGGCCAGAAGCTTACCGAAGCGTGGGGCCAGCCGGTCGTGATCGACAATCGCGGCGGCGCGGGCGGCATGGCCGCCGCGGAAATCGGCGCACACGCGCCGGCCGACGGCTATACGCTTTTCATGGGACACATCGGCACGCAGGCGGCGAATCCGAGTCTCTATCGTAAACTGCCTTACGATCCGGCGAAGGATTTCGAGGCCGTCATTATGACCATCACGCAACCGATGATCCTGGTGGTTCCCCCTGCTTCACCGCTCAATTCAGTCGCGGATCTGATTGCGCTTGCGCGCAGAAGCGGGGCATGCTCGCGTACGCATCGGCCGGGAACGGCAGCCCCAATCATCTCGCCGCGGAAATGTTCAAGGCCGCCGCGAAAATAGACGCAACACATGTTCCGTACAAAGGCTCCGCGCCCGCCGAGCTCGACGTGATGGCCGGTCGCGTGCAATTCATTTTCGACGGCATGATCGCGGCCATGCCGCTCGTTCATGCGGGTAAGCTCAAAGCTCTCGCGGTAAGCAGTGCGAAACGGTCCGCCGCAGCGCCCGATATCCCAACCGTCGCGGAATCCGGTCTGCCCGGTTATGAGTTCCAGACGTGGAACGGGTTTTTCGTGCCCGCACGAACACCAACCGCGGTGGTGGCAAAGCTTAACGGTGAAATTGCGCGCATCCTGGCAATGCCGGACATCGCGCGCAAGCTCACCGGCGACGGCGCCGAGATCATCGCCAATACGCCGCGGGAGTTCACCCGATTCAACGAACAAGAAAGAAAAAAGCTCGCGCGCGTGATTACCGCCGCGCGGATGCAGGTTGACTAACTAGCCGTGCAAGGCCGTGCGCATCTACGGCTATCCCGGCGCGGCGCCCAATTCCCCCGGCATCCGGCACCGTGCGCAACCAGTCCTTGCGGGCACGCGCGTCCCGGCGCATCATGCCGTTTTTGCAAATCAGGCGCCGCGGACTGCCGCGGCTTGAGACCTGAACCGTCCTGAGGAGGAAACCGTGCCGCAACGCTTTGAACTCAACGTCAACGGAAAGGCTCACGCCGTCGAGGCCGAGCCGGACATGCCTTTGCTCTATGCGCTGCGCGACGATCTCGGCATGCAGGAGCCGCGCTTCGGCTGCGGGCTCGCGCAATGCGGTGCGTGCACCGTGCTCATTAACGGCACGCCGACGCGCTCCTGCATCACGCCCATGAATACGGTCGGCGCGCGCACGGTCACAACGCTTGCCGGCATCGGCAGCGCAGGCCAGCCGCACAAGGTGCAGGCCGCGTTCATCGAAGAACAGGTGCCGCAATGCGGCTACTGCCTGAACGGCTGGGTGATGACTTCGGTGGCGCTGCTCGACAAAACCCCGCATCCGACCGACGCGCAGATACGCGAAGCCCTGTCGGGACTCAAGTGCCGCTGCGGCACGCACATGAGTATCCTGCGCGCGGTCAAGCGCGCGGCGCAGGCGTGAGGAGAAAATCATGACATTCAAAATTAATCGTCGTGAATTTCTCGCCTCCACCGGCGCGCTCACGGTATCCGTGCTGCTGCCCGGCCTCAAAGCCGATGCGGCAACGGACGCACAAGGGACGCGCCTGGGACTCAGGCCCGACCAGTTGTCGAGCTATATCAGCGTTAACCAGGATGGCAGCGTCGTCGGCTGGATCGGCAAGGTCGACATGGGCCAGGGCACCGAAATCGGCTGGCTCATGATGATCGCCGAAGAGCTCGATCTCTCGCCGGACCGCGTGAGCATGGTGCAGGGACACACCGGGGAAACCGTCGATCAAGGCGGCGCATCGGGCTCGACGGGCATCTGGTTCGGTGGCGCGGCATTGCGCAATGCGGCAGCCGAAGCGCGTCGCACGCTCGTCGGAATGGGCGCGGCAAAACTCGGCGTGTCCGCGGACCAGCTTGTCGTCAACGACGGCGTCATCAGCCCTCGCAGCGCACCAGGCACCAAAGTGTCCTACGGCGAGCTCATTGGTGGACGCCAGTTCAACGTGCAACTCGAATGGAACAAACATTACGGCAATGAGCTGAAGGTCGTAGGCAAAGCCAAGCCCAAATCGCCGTCCGAGTACAAGATCATCGGCAAGCCGGGCCAGCGCCGCCGCGACATCGCGCCGAAAGTGCTCGGCGCCGCCGACAACATGATGGTCGACGTCAAGCTGCCGGGCATGCTGCACGGCCGCGTGTTGCGCCCGCCGGTGGCCGGCGCGGTGCCGGTGGCAGTCGACGAGGCGTCGGTGAAAAACATTCCCGGCGTGAAAATCGTGCGGCAAAAAGATTTCATCGGGCTGGTTGCGCCGAAAGAATGGGACGCGGTACGCGCCGCGCGCCAGTTGAGAGTGACATGGTCCGACGTGCCGCCGCCGTTTCCCGCGCAGAAAGACATCTACAACCACATCCGCGGCGCGAAATCGATGAAACGCGACGAGGACGTGAAAGTCGGCGATGTCGATGCCGCGTTCGCGGGCGCCGCAAAAATCGTCGAAGCCACTTACGAATGGCCGTTCCATTCGCACGCGTCGATGGCGCCCGCTTGCGGTGTCGCCGACATGCGCGAACACGAAGCCACGCTGTGGAGCGGCGGACAGAAGCCGCATCACTGCCGCGAAGGCGTCGCGCTGATGTTCAATCTGCCCGAGGAAAAGGTCAAAGTATTCTCGATGGTGGGACCGGGCTCGTATGGACGCAACGATTCGGGCGACGCGACGATGGACGCCGCCGTGCTGTCGAAAGCCGTCGGCAAGCCGGTGCGCGTGCAATACATGCGCAATGACGGCACCGGCTGGGATCCGAAGTCGCCGGCCTCCGTGCACACGTCACGCGCCGCGCTCGACAAGGACGGCAAGGTGATCGCGTGGGACTATGCGACCAAAGGATTCTCGCGGCGCGAATTCTTTCGCGATGAAGGCTCGCCCGAGCGCACGCTCGCCGGGCAACTGATGGGCTGGCCGCTGAAACCCGTGTGGCTGTTGGGCGTGCCCGGCGAATCCTATTCGTTTGCCGCGCGCCGCAAAACTTCCGACACCATAGGGCCGCTGCTCAATCGCGCATCGCCGCTGCGCACGTCGCACTTCCGCGATCCGGGCGGCCCGCAGATCCATTTCGGCTCGGAGTCCTTCATCGACGAGCTTGCGCTCGCGGCCAACACCGATGCGGTCGAGTTCCGCCTGCGCTATCTTTCCCATCCGCAGGACCTCGCGGTGGTCAAGACCGTTGCCGAAAAAGCCGGCTGGCAGTCGCACGTTGGCGCGAGGAAGCAAAGGCGCGGCGACGTTTACGTCGGCCAAGGCCTTTCCTATTCGGTGCGCGGAGCGACGCGCGTTGCCGTTATCGCCGAAGTCGAAGTCAGCAGGCAGACGCACCGCGTATGGGTGAAGCGCGTTTTTGTCGCGCACGATTGCGGCCAGGTGATCGCGCCCGATCTCTTGCGCCAGACGGTCGAAGCGCAAATCGTGCAGACCATCAGCCGCTCGGTCTACGAAGAAGTGAAGTTCGACGAACGCAACGTCACCAGCGTCGACTGGCAAACCTATCCGATACTCGACATGAAGGACGCGCCTGAATCTATCGACATCGTGCTGCTCGATCGGCCGGAACAGGCGCCGGCCGGAGCAGGCGAAGCGACCTGCCGGCCGATGCCGGCGGCGATCGCCAACGCGATTTTCGATGCGACCGGTGCGCGCTTGCGGCAGGCGCCGTTTACACCGGAAAGGTTGAAAGCCGCCTGGACGTAGGATGATTTTGACGGAAGTGAGGGCGGGGCTCGCTCATGTGAAGTTTAAGAATTGGCGGGTGAGTAACAGGGAATTTGGCGGATTGTAAAGTTGCTATAAACAGCGCGAGCAGTTTCATCGCCGCAATAAGGTAGCCATCAGAGCAAGTGTATGCTCTGCCGTGCCGATTACAAATTGAGCCTCAGCCCTTGTATAGCGCCCTGACGCCTCTCGACGATGCACGGCATGATTGCCCAACTCCTTCAATCTCGAGACAATGCCCGCATAGACTTTTCCGCGCGCATCATCAGTTCTTGCTGCAAAAGCTTTCTCGAGCTCTGCCGCTTGATGGTTCACGTTAATCGCTGCGGACAGTGATTCAATAGCTCTACGACACGCAGTGACTGCCTCATCGTAAGCCCCATGATTCACTTGATCCCGTGCATCTTTTATGTGGCCAATCGCCGCATCAAACTCCGGAGATTCGAGGACCGGGTAAGCGATTTCAAGTAAAGCCACTCGCGTATTTGCTAGGCTATTTAATAGACCGATCCATTTGTCTCTCGGAATTGCAGTCCGAATAGGACGAATATCGCAGTTAAGCACCCCGTGCGCATCAAACATAGCAGGCCAGAGGGTCAGCCATAAGTTGAGTTCTCGACCCGCTCGATTCTGCTCCAACCGTTCAAGGCGAATCCAATCTAGGTCGCAAACCATCTCGACCTGACTATCGAAAATTACGGAGGTCGATGATCGTATAGGATGCCGTGGCCCTATCCATTTCAGATCGCCAACAACGTTGGTATGCTCCTCTAGCCTTACCTCTCCATGCACATCTCGCACCTCGAACCTCTGCATCGGTCTATTCGGCTCAAAAACATTTTTAGGATTTTCTTGGAGCACAATGCCGAGACGAAACATCAACCGTGGAAATAAGCCGGCAACTGCAACTGCATCCTGCACCCGGATGCGACCGACAATCCAACTGCTTACAGAAAGTTCATTTTCGCCGAAGGAATGCACGTCGCTTACTCCTCAGTTCGAGTCGATCCCGGTTTTTCACTCGACGAACTCGGCACGTTGTTAACCGATGGCTCGTCATGCGTTTTTTGTTCCAGGACCGTCATAATCACCCCGGCGGTGTCGCTCGGGTCGGTACGGCGTCGCTCAATAGCGTTAAGCTGTGTGAGATGCCGCGACGAATCACTCGCATTACACAGCGACTTGAAAATTGCTTTTTTAGGCATGCCCATCAGGTTGAGGTAAAGCGCGCGCAGGAGGTGACGCATTCGCACGTTTGCGTTATACATACCTTGGCCATCGAGTACATTGGCTCGGGAGTCCTCATCCCAATGCGTGTAGTAATTCCGCGTATCTATCCAACGCTGCGGCACTTCCCCTTTCGTCCCGATAATCATTACTCGAATCGGGTCCCCGAGAAGTTCCGTCAGCGCGTCCAGCCGTTTACGTAGGGAAATTTCGTTTCCATACCTGATGCGCGAGCGCAGGGCAGCCTTGTGATCGGACCCGAGCTCGGTTGGAATCGCATCACCTAGGGCCTTTTTCACCGCTTCGTAGCTAGTGTCGTCCGTGTAGTGGTCATCGAACAAAGCGCGATGAAAGCCCTCCAACGCCTGTATGAGCGATAGAAATTCCACATGCACCCATAGCTTTTCAGAAGCCATCACACTCAAGGCCAACTGACTTGGCATGTGCACCCTAGGGTATATTTCGAACCAGCGAGCCACCACGGCCGCGAGTTCGACTTCCATAGTACCTCGCAGCATATAGAAGTCTGAAAGCTTGGTGTACTGACAGTATTTCGCGTCGCGTAATGCCACTAAGACGGATACGTAGCGATGTGGCTGACCGATAGAACCTAGGATCAAGTCTGGCGACATTGATGCACCAGCGAGGAAAGCCAGCAGTGTGGTGATCTTTTGGATCTGCTCAAGGTACCACTCGATTGGCTGTGGTGCATCGGGTCGAATTTTGACCCAGCCAGATGTAGTCAAGACAATGGATGTAGGGTCAAGGACGTTAGCATCACGGCTAATGAGGTCCCAATCCAAGGTCGCATAGACGCATGACACACGCGTAGTCACTTCGGGCATACTCAACACGCGATAGCTCATTGTCCGGCTGTTCGTCGCTTGGTCGTCATCGAAGGAACGGTCAACGATGCGCTTGGACATCCACATCTGTAAGCTAGGCATGCGGCACCGCATTTCGGGATAAGCGAAGTTCGCGGGTAGATGCGCGCCGACCAGTAGCAGGCTTGTATGCAAACGTTCCGGCTGTCGCATGCCGCCTGACCCGAAATTCATGGAGAAGGCCGTGCGCTGGGCGTTCACCAACGTCATGGCATCACCGTCGCGGGTCTTGCCATAGACCAACGGATAGCCCTCAGTGTCGCCAATATGAAATGCCCCGCGCACCGACCGGAAAGCGTCATTCAAATGAAGCTCGGTGTGATCGGGCGTGTAGCTTAAACTACCTGCAATTGGGCGGTCGGGCGCGTCTGGCAAATACCATTCGCCAGACGTATCGAAGCGCTCGCTTAGTGGCCGATTTGGCATCGTGACTGATCGAATAATAGGTAGTTTAGCGTTATCGTTAAAGCTCTTCATAAAGAGCTCCTAACGATTGTCTAAGGCATTCTAGCCTGACGGCCGCCCTGAAATGGCGAAGGTTCAAAAGCCGAAATTTGCTACCCGAAACGCAAGTGCCATAATTGTATCGACACTACAAATCCGCATTGTTCGACATTCAAGCGTTTGGGGAAAGTGGTCGACTACTAGACAAACAATTTAGGCGGTTAGATGACTGAACTTCAGAAAATTGTTGTCACCGCGGCCTTCACCATCATCGGAGGCGTGTTCGTTTACGTTATCGGACAGTTTATTTCCAAGTTTCTTATTGAGCCTATTCACGAATTGAAAAAAACAATCGGCGAAGTCAGCTTCAACTTGGCGTTCCATGCGCCAGTAATTCACACTCCGGCCGCGCGCAAAACCGGACGGCCTGAAAAAGCGTGCGAAGCTCTAATGAAAAGCTCTTGCGACCTTCTGGCGCGTGTAAATGCTATCCCGTTCTATGGGATTCTTTCTAAGATTTCGCTGCGATTTCTTCCGCCCAAGCAAGCTATCGTTGCAGCGGCTGTACAACTCCGCGGGCTATCGACTTATGTTCACGAGACCGCCGCTAACGCAAATGACTCGCTTGATGCGATTGCCAAACGAGTGGCTAAGATCGAGAAGAATCTTGGGCTGGCCCCGCTGGAATGAACCGGGCTGACACCGCTAAAATTACACTCACATGCAGCCCGTCCTCAGGGCGAATAATAAGGATCTTCAATGAGTACAGCACGCGTAATAACGGAAGAGCTAATTGAAGAAGGAATGGCTGCCCGCGCCCATTTCCAGGTTTGGTGGACGCTTCGGAATCTAGCCCTTCCTCAGTATCTATCAACGATGAACAATCTCGATTACGTAGACTTTTTTCACGCCTCGAATTCTGGGCATTACAAATTGTTCTTTATTTCATTGTCGAAAATATTCGACCGTGATGATCGGGTTAGTGGGGTCAAAGCACTGCGAGAAGATTGCTAGGCGAGGGTAGGGCCGACTTGGCACTCTACGTCGAGCGCCAACTAAAGCCACTTACAAGCCTAGTAAGTCGAATACTGCGCATTCGCAATATGTCGATAGCGCACAACGACCGAACGATACCCAGAACAAAGGTATATACGATTCGCGGCATTACGCCGAATGAAATTCGGCGTGTAATTGACAAGGTTTGCGGTGTCGTAAATTACATCGCTGAAGATCTGGGAATTCGAAATACAATTTTTGATAGCAATCGCCTTGAGTGTGCCACCATGAATATGCTCAAGGCCCTCAAACATGGTCAAATCTGAGGCAGATTGCAGCAATTCAGGATTACGTTTTTCCGCTTCACTTCGCCGCAGGCGGTTCCAATCCTTTGGCGCTCATGGCCTGCACCACGGCCGGATCGCTCAAGTATTTGAGCAGTGCACGCGCGGCCTCCGGTGCTTTTGCGTTCACGCCAACGCCAGCAGCCATATAAACATATTCCTGCGCCGCGGCGGGGAGCGGGCCGATGTATTCAAGCTGCGTGTAAGAGAGCCCCGCCCCGACGCCTGTAATGCCGAGCTCCGCTTCGCCGGACTCGACGAGCGACGCCATGTTGCTGCTCGACTTGATCCGCGGCTTCATGGCTTCGGTGATGCCTAGTTTGTCGAGCACCTTGAGGAAGCCGATGCCGCTCTCGCCGGTCGCAGAGTAGGAGAAGAGCCGTACGTTGAGCAAAGTGCGCTTGAAAGACTCCACCGTGCTGATGTCGGGCAGCGGCGAGCCCTTATGCCCAACGATTGCAAGGCCCGTGCGGCCCATAATGTGCGACGCACCGGCGGCGATCTGGCCTTGCTGCGTCAGATCGTCGATCGCTTTCGGGCTGACGACAATCATGTCGAAGTCCTCGCCCGCGGCTATGCGCTTGCGCGTGGTCGCGATGTTAGAAAACGTGATGACGACCGTGTGGCCGGTCGCCCGTTCGAAATCCTGGGCGGCCATGCGCAGCGCAGTCGTTGCGGCGGGCGTGGACATGATTTTTATTTCGGCTGCATTGACGGGCATGGCGATCGCTCCGGCCACGACGAGCGCGGCGATGACAGGAAGATAATCCGGAATAGAGAACATGGATTTGGATAAATGCAGTCAGTTAAATTTACGCTTCACGCCCGCGAAAACAATATGCACGAAGGACTCCCGGTCTCTATTACCTGCCCGGTCGCCGTGAGCTTGCCGCTCTGCGGGTCGACGCGGAAGGCGACGATGTTATGGCTGTCGAGGTTGGCCGCATAGAGCATGCTGCCGCCCGCGGCGAGCGTGAAGAAGCGCGGCGTTTTGCCGCGCGTCGATTCCCAGCCCGCGGGCGCGAGTTCACCGCTTGCCTGATCGACGCTGAAGATCGCGATGCTGTTGTGCCCGCGGTTCGACACGTAAACGAATTTACCCGAGGGCGCGACGAAAATCTCCGCCGGCGAGTTATTACCGGTGTAATTCGTCGGCAGCGTCGTAATGACTTCGAACGGCTTGAACTCGCCGCGCGTCATGTCCCACTGGCAGGCGAGGACAGTGGAGTCGAGTTCGTTGACGACATACGCCCACGGCTGCGCGGGATGGAAGGCCATGTGGCGCGGCCCGGCGCCATTGCGTGTGCGCACGAAACCGGGATCGTTGGCGACGAGCTTGCCGCTAGCCGTATCGAGACGATAAATGAGCACGCGGTCGACGCCGCGGTCGGGCGCGACGAGAAAGCGACCGCCGGGATCGAACGATACGTAATGCGGATGCGGGCCTTCGCCGCTCTGGTTGCGATGCGGGCCGGCTTCGAACGTCGTGGGCACCATGTCCGAGTGTGGCGCCAGCGATCCGTCGTCGCGGCGCGGGAACACTGCAACACCGGGACCGTTGCCGATCACGAGATAGCGATTGCCTGGATCGACCGTCAGGTGGGTCGAGTTCACGCCGTCGGTCGGCTGCTTGTTCAGGAAAGTGATTTTTCCGCTCGCGCGGTCGATCGCATAGGCGCTGACTTCGGTGCCGTCGCCGTGGACGGAATACAGAAATTTCTGCTGGCGGTCAAACGCAATGAACTGCGGGTTCTCGACAGTCGGCAGCACCTGCACAAGTTTCCATTCGCCGGCGGGTCCGTCCATGCGGTAGACGCTGATGCCATCGCCTTTTGCGCCGCGCTTGCGTGTCGTGAAGCAGCCGATATAGATGAATGTCGGCACTGAATCGGGTGCATCCGCATGCGCGCGCGCCGGCGCCAAGACGCCCACCGCGAGCGCCGCAGCCCCGCCGGCGATTTGCTGCAGAACTTTACGGCGGCCGCCGGAATCGGCAGCCGGCACTGGTATTGCCGCGGGTTTCCATCCGCTCCGATCCGTCATGCGCCTCCCCTTATTTACTTAATCGAACTTCAAGCAATTGCCGTTTGCGCTCGCTTTGTGTCCGGCAGCAAACCTTCTTCCTTCATCGCGTGCAGCGATTTGCGCCACGCATCGACCGTAACGTCCACGTCCGCCTGTGTGTGCGCCGCGGACACCAGCCCGCCGCGCCAGCCCTTCAGGTCGACACCATTGTTGAGCATCGCGATGCGCAGCTTGCCGAGCATGGCTTCGTCGCGGCCTTTCATCGAATCCACGGTTAGCGTGCTTGCATCGAACGTAGTCGCATTGATCGCATGGCCCTGCGGGTTTGAATAAATGTTGAAGAACGAATGTACGCCGTAGACGGCCCACGGCACGCCTTCCTGCACGAGGACTTCGTTCATGCCTTTGCGCAGTACTGCTGCGGTCGCGGACGCTTTTTCGCACGCGTCGGTGTCGCGAATGATGTTGAGCGTCGCAATGCCCGCCACAGCGCTGAACGGATGCGCATTGTGCGTGCCGTGATGATTGATGTGCTCGCGCCCCGCCGCGTGCGCGGCCTCGTGGTCGAGCCAGTCGAGTATGTCCTTCGAACCGCCGATGGCACCGCCCGGCATGCCGCCGGCGAGTATCTTCGCCATTGTCGTCAGATCAGGCGCCACGCCATAAAAGGCCTGCGCGCCACCGGGCGCAACACGAAAGCCCGTCACCACTTCGTCGAAAATCAGCAGCACGCCGTGCTTCCTGGTGATCTCGCGCAAGGCGCCCAGCACTTCCGGCGGCGTCGGGACAATGCCGGAGCTGCTACCGACGGGTTCCAGCATCACGGCAGCGAAGTCTTTGCTCGCAAGAACTCTCTCGACCGCAGCGACGTCGTTCGGCGAAACCAGCGTGGTGTTGCCTGCAACCTCGCTCAGCACGCCGGCGTTGGCGGAACCGTCGAAGTGGTCGTGCACGCCGCCGGCCACTTGATCATGCCAGCCGTGGAAATGCGTGAGAAAGCGCACGATGCGGCGCTTGCCCGTCGCCGCGCGCGCAAGGCGCAGCGCGAGCTGCGTCGCTTCAGTGCCTGACGAGGTAAATCGCACGCGCTCGGCCGACGGCACCATTTGCTGAATCAGGCCCGCCCACTCGACTTCGAGCGCATTGGCGGCGGCGAGATGCATGCCCTTGCCGAGCTGCTTCCGGAGTGCCGCCAGCACCTCCGGATGCTGATGCCCGAGCAGCAGGGAGCCGTGGCCGCCGTAGTAATCGACGTACTCGTTGCCGTCGACATCCCACTTGCGCGATCCTTGCGCGCGGTCGCCGTAGATGCCGTACGGCGACATGCGCCGCGAATCGTGCACGATGCCACCGGGCAGCACATCGCGCGCCTTGCGGTTCAATTCGGCTGCGCGCGGCGTGCGCGCGCGATAAGTCGCGAGGATTTTCGATTCGCCTGCGTTACCGTCTGCCATAAATCCACCTTCAGTCAAATTTGAGTCGTGTTGTGATGCTTACAATCGAGAACCGCACCTTCTCCCGTCGACCGGATCAAGCGTGCGCTAACGGCCGCACGCCTCGCAATTGCGCGCCAATCGCCCGCTGTGCAGTCTTAAGATCGTATGCTGCCTGCAGGTTCAGCCAGTATTGCGGCGACTGCTTGAATGCGCGCCCGAACAGCAAGGCGAGCTCGGCGGTCACAGGACGCGAGCCATTGACGACGTGCGAAACCCGCATCGCCGACACGCCGATGGCACGTGCGAATTGGGCCTGGCTCAGGCTCAGCTCCTCCAATGCTTCCTTCAAAAATTCCCCCGGATGGATCGGGGACAAACCGTTGATGGTCATATCATGTTTTCCTCAGTGATAGTCGACGATTTCGATATCAAGCGCATCGCCGTCTGCAAAACGGAAGCAGAGACGCCATTGATTGTCGATACGAATGCTCCATTGACCTTTGCGATCGCCCTTCAAAGCTTCAAGTCTGTTAGACGGCGGAAATCGAAGATCTTCGACTGAAATTGCTGCATTGAGCTGCGTCAGGCGCATCACCGCCCGCTTAAGAATTTCCGTTGGCAATCGACGCGATTTGCCCGTGGTGAATAACCGCTCCGTCTCGTCACTGGCAAACGAACGTATCATTCGCGCATATCGTAAACAATATGTTTATGATAGTCAAGGGCCATCGATCCAAGCGATAGCGGATTCTCGCCGATTGCGAGCCCTTACTCCGCCTTGATGCCCGCCTCGTTTACGAGCTTGCGCCACTTCGCGATATCCGCCTTGATGAACGCGCCAAATTCCTGCGGCGTGCTGGCGACGATTTCCGCGCCGAGCACGACCAGGCGTTCTTTCACTTCGGGCTGCGCGAGCACTTTGCGGATTTCGGCATTGAGCCGGTCAACGTGCGCGCCGCTGGTACCCGCGGGCGCGACGACGCCGTACCACTCGCTGACCGCATAGCCGTTCAACCCCGACTCCGCCACCGTCGGCAGGTCGGGCAATGCGGGCGAGCGCTTCGCACCCATGACTGCGAGCGCACGCAGCTTGCCGGCCTGCACCTGCGTCAATACCGTCGGCGCGCTGACGAACATGAGTTGCGTCTCGCCCGACAGCAATCCGGTCGCCGCGGGCGCGGCACCTTTATAGTTGATCGCTGCGATACTCACTTGCGCCATCGCCTTGAATTGCTCGAGACCAAGATGGGTCGGCGTGCCGGCGCCTGCGATCGACGCATTGAGCTTGCCCGGCGACGCTTTTGCGAGCGCGATAAGATCGCCCACCGATTTCGCGGGCAGCGCAGGATGCACGGCCAGAATGTAAAGTCCGTTGACCGCGAGTATTACCGGCGCGAGATCGCGCATCGCGTCAAACGGCAGTTTCGCGAACAGCGCCGGGTTCACTGCGAGATTGCTGGTCGGAAAACCGAACGTATAGCCGTCGGGCGTCGCCTTCGCGACCATGTCCATGCCGATGATAGTGCTGGCGCCGCCGCGATTGTCCACGATCACCTGCTGGCCCATCTGATCACCGACTTTTTGAAATATCACGCGCGCAATCACATCGGCGCCGCCGCCCGGCGGCCACGGCACGATGAGACGCAGCGGACGCGCCGGATAGTCCTGCGCGGAAACTTGTCCCGTCAGCAACAGTGCCAACAGCGCGCTTACACCACCCGGATTGGGCCTGCACCTCACGCGTTCCCCCTCGGCGCCTTATAATGGATGCCCTGCTTTGCGGCGGTCAGTATACGCTCCCCGCCTCGCATCAAAAATCCGCGCCTCGGAGGAACTTCATGCACTTTGCCGCTCGCCTCAGTCGCGTTACCGCCGTCGTCCTCGTCACCGGCTTCGCCGTATCGCACGTTGCCGCGAGCGAATATCCGGCGAAGCCAATCCGCATCATTGCGCAATTTACCGCGGGCTCGTCGACCGACATCCTCGCGCGCATCGTCGCGCAGAAAATGGGGCAGGAGTGGAACCAGCAGGTCGTCGTCGACAACCGGCCCGGAGCGGGCGGCGTGCTGGGCACCGAGATGGGAGCCAAAGCGCCGCCCGACGGCTATACGCTGACCATGGCAGTGTCCTCCGCTTTCGGCATCAATCCGACTTTGTATCCGAATACGAGCTACAACGTGCTGCGCGACTTCGCGCCGATCTCCAACCTCGGTCTCACGCCGCAGACGCTCGTGACAAATCCCGCGGGCGCGTTCAAGAGTGTGAAGGATTTCGTCGCCGCGGCGAAGGACAAACCCGGGCAGATCGGCTATGCATCGCTCGGCAATGGCTCGACCAGTCATCTGACGATGGAAATGTTCCGGTTTGCCGCCGACATCAAACTCAATCACGTACCGTTCAAAGGCAGCGCGGAGGCACATACGCAAATCATTGGCGGCCAGATCCCGGTCATGTTCGACGCGATCCCGGCGACACTGCCGCACATCAAATCGGGGCGATTGCGCGGACTCGGCATCGCGACGCTTGCGCGCTCGCAGTTCCTGCCAGACCTGCCGACCATCGCGGAGTCCGGCTATGCAGGTTTCGAAGCCGTCGGCTGGATTGGTATCGCGGCGCCGGCGAAAACGCCCACTGCCATACTCGATAAACTGAATGCCGAAATGATGAAGATCATCAAGGAACCCGACGTGAAAGAACGCCTCGCGACTCTCGCGTTCACGCCTGTGGGCGACACGCGGGCGCAATTCGCGGCTTTCATGAAATCCGAAATTGCCAAATGGGGCAAAGCCGTGAAGGAATCCGGCGCCAAAGCGGATTGACCACCATGACACAAACAACCATCACCGCCGCACTCGTCGAAAAAGTCCTCGCGCTCGACTATGCGTCGCTGCCGCCGGAAGCGATCGACATGGCCAAGTCCGTCACGCTCGACGGCCTGGCGGTCATGCTCGCGGGCGCGGACGAGCCGCTCGGGGTCGGCCGCATATCCATCGATTACGTGCGCGAAATGGGCGGCACGCCTCAGTCGAGTGTAATCGCCGGCGGCTTCAAGACGTCGATGGTCAACGCGGCATACGCGAACGGCACGATGGCGCATGCGCTCGATTTCGACAACACCTGGTATCCGCTCAATCATCCGACATCGCCGACGCTGCCGGCGATTCTCGCGATCGCGGAGCACTATAAGCTTTCCGGCAGGAAAATAATCACGGCGATTGCCGCTGCATTCGAAGTACAGGGCAGGCTGCGGCTTGCGGCAACCGGCCTGATCACCGGCCAGGGCTTTCACAAGCCGGGCACTACCGGCACGTTTGGCGCAGTGACTGCGGCGGCGAAACTGCTGGACCTCGACCAGCAGCAGACGCTGATGGCGTTCGGCCTGGCCGGCTCGCGCGCGGGCAGCCTCTCGATCAACACCGGTACCATGACGAAGTCGTCGCACTCCGGCCATGCGGCGCGCATGGGCGTCGAATGCGGCGTGTTGGCGAAAATGGGTTGGACCGCGAGCGCGGATGTCTTCGGCCCGAAAGGTTTTTTCGACACGTTCTTCCACGGCGATGCGAAACCTGAATTGCTGACCGAAGGATTCGCCGCGCCTTTGCGCATGGTGAAGCCCGGCGTCGGCTTCAAGAAGCATCCGAGCAATTACTTCACCCACCGGCCGATAGATGCGGCGCTCGCGCTGCGCGAAGAATTCAGCATCAAGGCTGACGAAATCGTTGACGTTGAAGTCGTGTTCCCCCGCTTCGATTATGTGAACCGTCCGCAGCCCGCGACCGGCCTCGACGGCAAGTTCAGCGTGCAGTACGCGACACTGGTCGCGCTGCTCGACGGCGAGATCACCATCGACTCGTTCACCAATGAGCGGCGTTTCGCGCCCGATGTCGCCGCTTTGCTGCCGAACGTCAAGCTCACCGTCGACGACGCCATCCCGACCGACTTCGACCGCATGCACGCGATCGTCAATGTACGGCTCAAGGATGGTCAACAACTCTCTAAACGCGTCGACAAGCTCTCGGGCTGGATCGGCCTGCCACTGACCCGCGAACAAAGACTCAAGAAATTTTTCGGTTGCGCGCGGCGCACGCTCGACGATGCGAAAGCGCAGCGCGTGCTGGCGCTCGTCGAGCAGCTCGAAACGCTCGCCGACGCGACCGAAATCATGGACATCGTGCGCTGCGAGCGCTGACACTTTTCACGGAATAACGAATGGCACAAAAACCGATAGCACCCGCCGGCAATGGCGACAAGCCCTGGTACCAGCCGGGCAAATGGCTCGCCAATCCGGCGTACTGGGACGACGAGTCCAAAAAAGCGAGAGCCGCCGCGCCGCCGGCTATTAAATTCATCGACTGCACAATCAGCGAAGGCGACGACTGCGTCGGCCATCAGCTGAACTGGAATACGCGGCTCGGCGTCATCGAGCGCCTCGATGCGATAGGCGTGGGCGAAATTACTTTGCCGAGTCATGCGACGTTCAGCGAAGAGCGCGACATGGTCAAGGCCTGCCGCCGCCTGGGCGTGCGCACGCGGCTCGTCGCCAAAGGGCCGGGCGTGAAACCGCCGCTCAAAGGCGACTGGAAAGGCGCCATCGACCGCCACATCGATCTTGGCGCCGACGTGATCAGCCCTATCGTCAAATGGGACTACGCCG
The DNA here is from genome assembly GCA_025363575.1 of Betaproteobacteria bacterium. The sequence goes on from JANYDM010000086.1 coordinate 74,982, forward strand.
ACACTCTGTCTGATTTCGCGGGCGAACTCACCAAGCAGATGGTCGTCGATGCGATCACCGAAAGCGTCGCCTATATGAAACGGCAAAAAGTGCGCGTCGTGCCGTGGATGGTCGACAGCATGCGCTCGCCGGTCGATACGGCATGCTTGTTCTTCAAGGCGATGGCCGACGCCGGCGCTGATGGCGTCTACGTCGTCGACAGCCGCGGCAACAGCACGCCGCTCGCAACACGGACGTTCATCGGGCGCGTGCGCGCGGCGGTCGGCGACAACTGCGACGTGTATGTACAGCATCACAACGATCTGGGGGTCGCGACCGCCAACGCGATGGCGGCGGTCGAAGGCGGCGCCAACTGGATCGACGCGTCGGTCATCGGCATCGGCGACCGCGGCGGCTGCGTCGCGCTCGAAGAAGCGGCCGCGCTGTTCGAGATGTACGGCATCGCCACCGGCATCAAGCTCGAGAACCTGTACGAGCTGTGCCTTTACGTGCAAAAGGCCTACGGCATCAAGCTGCCGCCGTGGAAACCCATCGTCGGTGAAAACTGGAATAAGGAAGAAGGCGTCGGCCACCTCGAGGGCAGCGCGGACGCAGAATCGACCATCGGCATCGCCCCGCGCGTTGTCGGGCGCGAATTCGAGAACGTGATCGGCGGCAAAATCCTGTTCGGCCGCGAGCGCAGCAGCGCGCATACCGACGACCCGGTGTTCCTGCGCGACATCGTGCGCGATCTCGGCCTCGAAGTTTCCGAGGAGCAGTTTCAGCGCATCCTCAATCGCGCGCGCGCCGCGGTCGCCAGCAACTATGACACGCATTACCTCACGTTTCCCGAGTTCGAAGCGATCTGCCGCGGCGTCGTGGATAGCGGACGCAGCTAACTAAAGGCTCTTTGAGTTTGCACTGTCTATTCTTTTTGCCCCCGTCCTGCCCTTCCCCCGCTGTCGCAGGGGAAGGAACCATAAATAAAAGCTCCGCACTGAATCCCCTCCCTCGCGCATGCAATGCGCGGTGGAGGGTTAGGGTGGGGGCAATGATCAAAGTTATGTCATGAGATCGCTCGCGCCCATCGCAGGATCAATTGCTACATTCTGGATCGCCACGACGATGGCGTTCGCCGCCTACCCCGACAAGCCTATTCGCATGATCATGCCCTACCCCGCAGGCGGCAGCATCGATAGCGCGGGGCGCGCCGTCGCGCAGAAGCTTGCCGACACGTTCGGCCAGCAAGTCGTAATCGACAACCGCACCGGCGCGGGCGGCATTATCGGCACCGAAACAGGGGCGCATGCGGTGCCCGATGGCTATACGCTGGTGATCGGCGGCACCGGCACGCTCGCGCTGAGCCCGCATCTGCATCGCAAGCTGCCTTACGATCCGGTGCGCGATTTCGCCCCGGTGACCATGTTGATCGCCAGCCCCTATGTGATCGTCGTACACCCGTCGGTGCCGGCGAATTCGGTGAAGGAGCTCATCGCGCTCGCGAAGGCAAAACCGGGGCAGATCAATTACGCGTCGGGGGGCGCCGGCAGCGCGCCGCACTTCGCCTCGGAAATGTTCAATGCCGCGGCGGGCGTGAAGCTCAACCATGTCCCGTATAAAGGCAGCACGCCGGGCGTCATCGATCTCATCGGCGGCCAGGTGCAGGTGATGTTCACCGGCATCCCGAGCGTACTTGCGAATATCAAGAACAACCGCCTGCGCGCGATCGCGGTCACCGGCAAAACGCGTACCGCTGCGTTGCCGGACGTGCCCACCGTTACGGAATCCGGCGTGCCCGGCTACGTCGTCAGCCCGTGGTTCGGCTTGCTGGTGCCCGCGCACACGCCACCGGCCATCGTTGCGACCTTGCATCGTGAAACCGTCAAGGCGCTGCGCTCGCCGGCCTTGCTCGAGCGCTTCGCGACCGAGGGCGTCGATCCCGTCGGCGACACGCCCGAGCATTTCGCGGCGTACATCAAAGAGGAGATCGTCAAGTGGGGCAAAGTCGTCAAAGACACGGGCATGCGCGCCGAATAGTTCTTCTCGCGTTGTTCGCAGCTAGCGGTGCGACGCTGGCTGCGAGCGCCGCGTATCCATCGCGCCCGATTCGCATGATCGTACCGAATGCGACGGGCGCCACTTCCGATGTACTGGGACGCATCGTCGCGACGCAGCTGAGCGCCGAATTCGGCCAGCAGGTCATCGTCGACAACCGCCCCGGCGCGGGGAGTGTTATCGGTACCGATCTGGTGGCCAAAGCAGCGCCCGATGGCTATACGCTTGTCGTGATTTACACCTCGCATACAACCAACGCGAGCCTGCAAAAGCTGCCTTACGATCCGCTTGCTGATTTCGCGCCGGTCACCATGCTCACGTCGGCCCCGCTGGTCCTCATCGTGCCAGGCGCATCGAACGTCATGAGCGTCAAGGAAATGATCGCTGCCGGCAAGACGCAATCGCTTTCATATGGATCCGCCGGCGTCGGCAGCGGCGGCCATCTGTCGGGCGAGCTCTTCCGCACAATGACCGGCATCAACGCGATACACGTTCCATACAAAGGCGCGGCGCCCGCTTCGATCGACGTCGCCGGCGGCCAGCTCGCGTTTCAGTTCGCATCGCAAATCACCATCCAGCCGCTCGTCGCCGGCAAACGCGTGCGCATGCTCGCGGTGACAAGCACGAAACGCGCAGCCTCACTCCCCGACGTGCCGTCGCTCGCCGAATCCGGGCTGATTGGCTACGAAGTGCTGAACTGGTTTGGCGTGGCTGCGCCCGCGCGCACGCCCGTGGCCATCGTCGACAGGCTCCATGCGAGCATCATCAAGTCGCTGGGGATTCCCGCGGTGCGCGAGAAGCTCACGAGCGAAGGTTCCGAGATCGTCGGCAATACGCCGCAGGAATTCGCAGCCTTCCTCAAACGGGACGTCGCGCGCTGGGCGCAGGTCATCAAGGCCGCCGGCGTCAAGCTTTAGCGCGCCGCGCTGGCGCTGCGGCGCTCAGTGGGCGCGAACATTGATAGAATCACGCCTCCGCATTCGCAACCTCTTCCGCCAGGAGACGCCAAAGTGACGCAGAACTTCATACAAACGATCGGCAGGGTGCGCTGCATAGACGGAATGCCTTTTCCCGGCAGAGTGCAATAGTGGCCGGCGGACCTCTCGCCGGCGTGCGCGTCATCGACCTGACTTCGGTCGTGGTCGGCCCGATGGTCACATTGATGCTGGCCGACTACGGCGCCGACATCATCAAGATCGAGCCGCCGACGGGCGACATCGTGCGCAATCTCGCCGGTCGCGCGATTTCGCCCAACATGTCGCCGAAGTTCCTGCATCTCAACCGCAACAAGCGCTCGCTCGCGATCGACCTCAAAAAGCCCGAAGCCTACGGCGCACTGAAGAAACTGCTCGTGCAAGCCGATATCCTGCTTTGGAATGTCCGCCCGTCGGCGATGGCGCGGCTCAAGCTTTCGTACGAAGACGTGAAAGCGATCAACCCGAAGATCATTTACTGCGGCATCGTCGGCTTCGGGCAGACGGGCCCGTACCGCAACAAGCCCGCTTACGATTCCATCATCCAGGGTTCCGGCGGCATCGCGGCCCTGCATCATCGCGCGACTGGCGAGCCGCGCTATGTGCCCATCGTGATGGCCGACAAGACCACCGGGCTTATCGCAACGCAGATGGTCTTGATGGCGCTCTATCATCGCGAGCGCACCGGCGAAGGCCAGTCCATCGAGGTGCCGATGTTCGAGAACATTGCGCGCTATGTGCTGGAAGAGCATATGTATCACCAGACCTTCGATCCGCCGATCGGCACGACCGGCGACCCGCGCATTTTCGATCCGTGGGCGCGTCCCGCGCCGACAAAAGATGGCTATATCTGCATTTCCGCGAATACCAACGCTCAGGCGTTCGCGGTGTTCGATGCGATCGGCAAACCCGAATACAAAACCGATCCGCGTTTCAATTCGGTGGCGGCGCGCTTCAAGCATGTGCCCGAATATTTCGCGGCGCGCGCCGCGGGGCTCGCGCAGAAAACCACCGGCGAATGGATAGAGATATTCGACAAGGCCGATGTGCCGGCGATGCCGTACCACACGCTCGAATCGCTGATGGAAGACCCGCATCTCAGTGCGGTCGGTTTCTTCCGCAAGTTCGACCATCCGACCGAAGGCCGCATGATAGACATGGCGCTGACCAACAAATCCACCGCCGGCGCGCGCACCGACTTCATGCCGGCGCCCAAGATCGGCCAGCACACGGTCGAAATTTTGCACGAGGCGGGATGCGACGAAGCGGCCATCTCTGCGATGGTCGCTGCCGGGACTGCCGTGGACGGCCGGCTGAAGAAAAACTGAAGCGGAATGGCCCCGGCATGAAATTGAGAGCGCTGTCGGTTTTCGCATTGCTTGCATTCGCCGGCAGCGTGACCGCGCAGAACTATCCGACAAAAACTATCCGCTTTATCGCGCCGTTCCCGCCGGGTGGCAGCACCGATTTTCTGGCTCGCATCGTCGCGCTCAAGATCGGCGAGTCCATGGGGCAGCAGGTCGTCGTCGAGAACCGAGGCGGTGCGGGCGGCACTATAGGCGTCGAGGCCGCCGCGCACGCGCCACCCGACGGTTACACGATCGTGATGGGTCATATCGGCACTTTCGGCGTCAATCCGACGCTGTATCCGAAACTCCCGTACGACGCCGTGAAAAGCTTCGCGCCGGTTACGCTGCTGGCGATGGTGCCGAACGCGATGGTCGTGCATCCTTCGCTGCCGGCGCGCACGGTCAGGGATTTTCTCGCGCTGGCACGCGCCAGGCCGAAACAGTTGTTGTACGGCTCGGGCGGCAACGGCAGCGCGGCGCACCTTGCAGCGGCCTACTTCGAGCTGCTCGCCAAAGTCCAGCTCACGCACGTGCCCTACAAAGGCACGGGGCCGGCGCTGATCGATCTCGTTGCGGGACAAACGTCAATGATGATCACCGGCATGCCGGCGGTGATGCCGCATGTGCGCTCCGAACGGCTGCGGCTGATGGCGGTCGGCACGGCCAGGCGGCTTACATTGTTCCCCCAGTTGCCCACAATCGCGGAATCCGGCGTGCCCGGCTACGACGCGACGCAATGGTACGGCGTTCTCGCGCCGGCCGGCACGCCGCGTGATATCGTTATGAAACTCAACGCCGAGATGAAAAAAGCGCTGGCGCTGCCTGACGTGCGCGAGAAGCTCGCCGCCGACGGCACGGTGCCGGTCGGCAATACGCCCGAGGAATTCGGCGCACACATCAAGGCCGAGATTGCGCGCTGGGCGCCGGTGGTGAAGGCATCGGGTGCCACGCCGGAATAATATTCGTAGGTCATCTGTTCAATAACTGGGGGGTCGTAATGGATGCTTGCCGCAATTTGCGTTCGCTAATGGTCGTTGTTGCGCTGCTGCTGCCGGTTACCGTTGCGCTCGCGCAGCCCGCGCAGAAACCGTTCGAGCCCTACTCGGGACAGCCGGGCAAAGACGTCGTGTGGGTGCCGACGTCGCAGGCCCTCGTCGACAAGATGCTCGACATGGCCAAGCTGACGGCGACCGATGTTCACATGGATCTCGGCTCCGGCGATGGCCGCACCGTCATCACCGCAGCCAGGCGCGGCGCGCACTCGACCGGCATCGAGTACAACCCCGACATGGTTGAATTATCGAAAGCGAATGCGACCAAAGCCGGCGTCACCGACAAAGCGGCGTTTGTGAAGGCGGACCTGTTCGAAACCGATTTTTCGAAGGCCACGGTCATCACACTCTTTCTGTTGCCGGACATTAACCTGAAGCTGCGCCCGAAGATCCTCGATCTCAAGCCGGGCACGCGCATCGTGTCGAACACCTTCACCATGGGTGAATGGAAAGACGACGAGACGGCGACGGTCGACGAAGCGGCAGGCTGCAGCTATTACTGCACCGCCCACTTGTGGATAGTGCCCGCAAAAGTCGCCGGCAACTGGCATTCGGCACAGGGCGATCTCACGCTCAAGCAGGATTTCCAGACGCTGCAGGGCGCGCTCAAATCCGGCGCGAACTCGCTGCCAGTCACGAATGGAAAAATGCGCGCCGACCAGATCAGCTTCAGTGCCGGTGGCGCGGAATACTCGGGCCGCGTCAACGGCAATGCCATCGATGGCACCGTCATCGCCGGCGGCAAAACCTCGAAATGGAGCGCCACGCGCTGATTCGTTCATTGCATAGATAAAGAGGGGAACCCGCATGCCTGCCGTACAATTTTTGCGCCGTCACGTTGCAACCGTTTTGCTTAGCCTGCTGGCCGCCGGCGTCTGCGCGCAGCCGGCCACGAAAGACTTCGAGCCGCATGTCGGCCAGGAAGGCAAGGACGTCATCTGGGTGCCGACGCCACAGGGGCTGATCGACAAGATGCTAGACATGGCGAAAGTCACCGCGGCCGACTACGTGATCGATCTCGGCTCCGGCGATGGCCGCACCGTCATCACCGCCGCCAGGCGCGGCGCGCGCGCGCTGGGCATCGAGTACAACCCCGACATGGTCGCGCTCTCCAAGCGCAATGCCGAGAAAGCAGGTGTCACCGACAAGGCCAGTTTCGCAAAGGCCGATTTGTTCGAGAGCGACTTTTCGCAGGCGACGGTGATCACGATGTACCTGCTGCCCACCATCAATATGAAGCTGCGCCCGAAAATCCTTGACCTGAAACCCGGCACGCGCATCGTGTCGCATGCTTTCACCATGGATGAATGGAGCGCCGACGAGACCGCTTCGTTCGACGGGCGCACTGCCTATCTGTGGATAGTGCCGGCGAAAGTCGAAGGCACGTGGCAATCGGGGCAGGGTGAATTGTCGCTGACGCAAAGCTTCCAGACCGTGGCCGGCACACTGCGCAGCGGCGGCAATACGGTAGCGGTGACGAACGGCAGATTGAACGGCGACCAGATCAGCTTTGTCGCCGGCAATTCCGAGTACACCGGCCGCGTCAGAGGCACGGCCATCGAAGGCACGGTCAAAGGGGCCAGTTCCGGGTCATGGAGCGCGACGCGCACGGGCGGCAAGCCGTCGGCCAAATAGGCCGCGCTGTTACTAATCGCGAGGCGGCAGCCGCGCGTCCAGCGCGACAGGTTGCATGAGCCGGTAGACTGGCGCTTCACTGGCCGCGCCACCCGCGCCTTTGCGGTCGACTGGAATGATGCCGAACGTGACGAAGCTCGAAGGCGCTTCGGGCTCGAGCGCCGCGGCAATCACGTTGGCATTGGGCTGCGCCATGGCATAGATGTAACTGCCGGCGGCGAACGTGATCGACTTCACCATCATCTCGGTTGTCACCGTATTGCGTATGCGCCCCTCGTAGTAGGCGCCGGCGATACGCCTCTCGGTGATCTGATAGCTTTCGACCTCCAGCGTCAGCGGTTGATGCAGCCGGCGCACTTCGACGCCCGAGTATGCAAGCCGGCGCGCGACGTCGGCATAGGCCGGCGGCATGACATAGGCGAACGGGCGCTTGCGCACAAGATCCGGTTTCGCCGCCAGTGAATCATCCCATTCGACTTCGACTTGCGCCAGTTCACCGCTTTGCGGATCGCGCATCGCAAGCTTCTGCGCGACCAGCAGATTTTTAGAAGTGACTACGACGTCCGCAGCAGATGCAGCTGCGACTGTGCGGCGCGCGGCACGCACGGCAATCATGACCTGCGATGCGTTGTCGGCGGTCGTTCCAAGCAGGCTGGCGATCGCCACGTAGTGCGTGTGCACGCGCCGGGCATAACTTGCACGGCCGATGCCGACGCCGCGCGTTTCGATCAGGAACGAGATCGCGTTTTGCAATCCCGCGGTATTGCGCCCGATATCGGGCGACGTGCCGCCCATGGCGACCTTCTTGTCGGCCGGGTTGTACGATGTCGTGAAATACCAGAAATGCGAATAGCCCGCGCCGTCCACGTCGCGCACGATATTGCGCCGATAGACGGTGTCGGCAAGCGCTGTCAAAGCGGCGGGCACGTTCGGGTTGGTCGCGTACAGCAGCGTCAAATCATAGGCCAGCACCTTGCCGAATTTTTCCATCCAGCGCGTCGCGACGCTGAATTCGTGCGCATCGACAAACACCTCGGGCTGGAATTCATTGATGGCCTGATGGAGAGCGATGGTTTCGGGCAGGTCCATCTTGATGTGGTCGCGGTTGACGTCGATGCCGCGCGCCGGCGTGCGCGTGAAGTAATACGCGCCGTCGGGATTGCAGCGCGGCACGATAATCACGGTGATTTTGTCGAGCAGCGGTTTCAGCGGGCCGCTGGTGAAATCCTTCGCGAGCGCCAGCATGATCTCGCCGCCAGCCGGCTCATTGCCGTGCTGCAGGCCTTGCAGAAAAACGATGGGACGGTTCAGGCGGATGAGGTCGGCGGCGGCGAACAAGCCCGAGTTGCTCAAGACCAGCATCGGGATTGCGCGGCCTTCCTGCGAACTGCCGATGATGCGCACTTGCAGATTGCTGCTGTTTTTTTGCAACCCGTAGATGAAATCCATCATCTCCTGGTGCGAAGTGAAATCTGTTTTGCCGGACGCGAAACCCGGCGTCTCGAAACGTATCGCCGGATCGGGATAGTGTTGAATCACCGCCGCGCTTTGCTGGTACGCGCGCTCTGGGTTGAATTGCGCCCACAACGGCGAAACACCGAGCGCCATGGCGACGGCAAACAACGTGCAGCCAGGAACGCGCAGATGACGCATGACGACTCTCCCGTTTTTATGCTCAAGTGTATCGCAACGACCGGAAGTCACGCAGTTTCCCCTTTATAATGCAGGCTGAAAACGATCGTCTCGCACGTAATTTTTCATCGATCCGGAGGCAGCATGGCGGGCAGGCAGCAAAATGTAGTCATCATTGGCGGCGGCATCATGGGTGGCGACATTGCCATTATTTTTGCGGCCGGCGGCTGGCACGTGCACGTGATGAGCCCGTCGGAGAAAACGCGCGCTTCGCTTCCCGACCGCCTCAAATCCGGACTCAAAAAACTCGACGCGCCGGAAAGTGCGGCCGCGCTCGTAAAAACCTTCGCGAGCCTCGAAGACATTCCCTGGCCGGACGTCGATCTCGTCGTCGAAGCGGCGACCGAAGACCTGGCGCTCAAACAGAAGCTTTTTTCGCAGCTCGAAGCGCTCGCGCGGCCCGACGTGCCGCTGGCGAGCAATACATCGACGTTCCCGATCGGCGATATAGGCCGCCATCTCAAGACGCGATCGCGCGTGGTCGGGCTGCATTACTTCATGCCCGCGCATCTGGTGCCGCTGGTGGAGATCATCCAGGCCGACTTTACGGATCCGCAAGTCGCCGATGCGCTCGAAGCGCAGCAGAAGGTGCTCGGCAAGGCGCCGGTGCGCGTCAATAAAGACATCCCGGGTTTCATCGGCAACCGCCTGCAGCACGCGATGATGCGCGAGGCGCTCTATCTGATCGCCGATGGCGTGGTGTCGCCGGAAGGCATAGACACCGCGGTGCGTTACGGTTTTGGCTTCCGCTTTCTCGCGTGCGGCCCGATGACGCAAAAAGAAATGTCGGGCTGGGATACCAATCTCTATGCGGGCACGTCCCTTTATCCGAGCCTGCACAGCGAAAAAGAACCGCCGCAGTTCCTGAAAGACATGATCGCAAAAAACCATATCGGCATGAAAACCAAGCGCGGCATCTGGGAATGGACCGACGAGAGCGTCGCCAAAGAAAAGGCGCGCATCGAGAAAGTCCTGCAGCAGGCGTTTGCGGTATTGAAAGCCGACGGAAAATAACGTTTCGCGAGACGTGAAGCGAGAGCACCCGGCATGCGTCGACTCAATCCCGTGCGCGTCGCCGCGTGCTTGCTGGCGCTATTCCCTATCTGCGCCGGGGCGCAATCTTATCCGTCGAAACCGGTGCGGGTGATCGTACCGTTTCCCGCGGGCGGCGGAATCGACGCCGTAGCGCGTTTGCTCGCGCCGAAGCTTTCAGAAAGTCTCGGTCAGTCGGTCGTGATCGACAATCGTTCGGGTGCGAGCGGCACCATCGGCACCGAAATCGTCGCCAAATCGCCGCCCGATGGCTACACGCTGCTCGCCACGTTCGCGAGCCACGCGCAGAATGCGTCGCTGTATCCCAATCTGGGTTACGACACCGTAAAAGCTTTCGCGCCGATCACGCTGATCGCAACGGTGCCGAACATTCTCGTCGTCAATCCGGCGCTGCCCGTCAAAACAGTTGCCGATCTAATCGCACTCGCGAAGAAGCGGCCGGGTGAAATTCTCTATGCGTCGATCGGCAACGGCACGCCTGCGCATTTGTCTGCCGAGCTCTTCAACCGCATGGCCGGCATCAAGATGACGCACGTGCCCTACAAAGGCGCGGCGCCGTCGATCGTCGCCCTCATCAGCGGCGAGACCCAGCTCACTTTCACGACGGTGCTCGTGGCCATGCCGCACGTCAAATCCGGACGCTTGCGTGCGCTCGGCGTCTGCTCGTTGAAGCGCGCGCCGGTATTGCCCGATCTGCCGACTATCGACGAAGCGGGCGTCAAAGGTTACGAATCGACTGCATGGTATGGATTGCTCGCACCGGCCAGGACGCCAGCGCCGATAGTCGATCAATGGAATCGTGAGGCGGTCAAAGCACTGCAGCTCGCCGACGTGCGCGACAATCTCAAGAACCAGGGCGCCGAGCCGGTCGGCGATTCACCGCGCGAATTTTCCGCGATCATCGTTCAGGAAATCGATAAGTGGCGCAAGGTCGTCGACGCGGCCGGCATCAAAGCCGATTGACGCAGAGTCCCTAACATAATGAAACCCGTGTGCGTTGCACCATGTTAGCGACTCTCACATCACGAGTTCGACGAGATAGGGGCCCGCGCTCGCCAGCCCGCGCTTGAACTGCACCGCCAGCTCGTCGAGTGACGTGGCGCGGCCCGCTTCGACGCCGTAACCTTTCGCGATCGTCACCCAATCGACGCTCGGGCGATCCAGCGTCAGCATGTCGGTCGCGTTGCGCCCCGGCGTTCCAGCGCCGACGTTGGACAATTCGCCGATCAGTATTTTATAAGCGCGGTTGGCGAAGATGACGATAGTGACGTCGAGGTTTTCGCGCGCCATGGTCCATAGCGCCTGCTGCGTGTACATCGCGCTGCCGTCGCCTTCGAGCGCGATCACCTTGCGGCCCGGCGCGGCAATCGCGGCGCCCACCGCCGCGGCGAGCCCCCAGCCGATGGAGCCGCCCATGATGTTCATCCAGTCGTGCGGCCGCGCGCCCATGGTCGCGGCAGCGAAAGCACGGCCGCTGGTGACAGCTTCGTCCAGCACAATCGCGTTTTCGGGAATCATCGCATTGAAGAACGCACCGAGTCCTTCGAGGGTGACTTTGCCGGTGGGCGGCGCGCCGTCGTACGCGGGCGCATTCACGAGCGGGGCCGTGGCGCGCGCGCCAAGCTCGCGCGCCAGCGTCTCCAGCGCGCCTTCGAGATCCGCTTCGGCGCCGGCCACATCGATCACATCGCAGCCGGTTGGCACCAAAACGCTCGGCTTGCCGGGATAGGCAAAAAATGACACGGGTAGCTTGGCGCCGACCAGCACAAGCTGGCGCGTGTCCTTTAACATCGCCAGCGCGTTGTCCACCACGAACGGCAGTTGCCGCACCGACGCGCGGCCCGCGCCGCGCTCGATGCGCGCGTTATTGAATTCGCTCATCAGACCGCAGCCCGTTTTCGACGCGATGCGCCCCGCCCATTCCAGCGCCTTGCCGCGCAATGCCGCACCGCCGAGCAGCAGCATCGACGATTTGCCGTTCTTCAGCGCGCGCACGCCTGTGGCGATGGCATCGGCGGAGACCGCCGCACGCGGTGCCGGGTCAGCGACTTCCGCGGGGCCATCCGCTTCGCCCCATGCGGTATCAGCAGGCAGGATCAACGTCGCGATCTGGCCCGGCGCGGTGCGCGCGGCCTCGATTGCCAGCGCGCCGTCCGCCGCAATGGTTTTCGACGAGCGGGAAGTCTTCACCCAATCCGACATCGGGCGCGCGACGCCTTCGATATCAGCCGTTAACGGCGCATCGTATTGAATGTGATATCCCGCGTGCTCACCGACCACATTGACGATGCCCGAGCGCGCTTTTTTCGCGTTGTGCAGATTGGCAAGTCCGTTACCGAGCCCCGGCCCGAGATGCAGCAACGTCGCAGCAGGTTTGCCGGCGACCCGATAGTAGCCGTCCGCAGCGCCCGTCACGACGCCTTCGAAAAGGCCGAGGATGCAGCGCACGCCCTCTACGCGATCCAGCGCGGATACGAAGTGCATCTCGGAGGTGCCCGGATTGGCGAAACAAACATTCACGTCGCCGTTGAGCAGCGTGCGGACCAGACTCTCTGCACCGTTCACCGGTTTCCCTTTTCCAGAGCACGTTCGTAAAAGCGCATGGCATCGGCGCAGTAGCCGTTGAAAGACAAGTACGCGATCGGCCGCGGCATGGCAATTCCCCTCGGGTCAGGCCGGTAGTTTAAGCGTAAACGCCAGGCAAGCCGCGCGCCGATCGGTCAAAAACACCGGCGGCAGTTCGGCCGGGCATAAAGCCTTTTCCCTTGCGCGCCCCGGTCTCATGCCGGTGTCGAGTTGCGACGCTGGCGCAGAAAAAACAGCAGAGCGATCAGCGTTCCACCCGGCAGAAAAATCTCCATCATCAGGTAAGGCCCCGCCTGCCTGCAGGCCCGCAGCAACCATTTCCAGCCTTTCAAAGCTCTTTGCATGACTGCCTCCGTTCATATTCAGCCGATCCATCACTGAATAATCGAACGAGGCATGCCGGATTCGACAGGCCGGAAAAAATAATTTCCTGCCGCCGGGATCAGGGCAAGTCGATTTCCATTTCAAGCAGCGCGTACGAGAGGCTCTTGCCGTGTGCGTCCATCGCCAGCGACGTGGTGACGCCGCCTCCCAACGATTGCTCACAGACAAATTGCAGTGCGCCGACGATCGGCACCTCATGGCGTGTGACTTTGCCTTTGATGAGATGACCGAGGTGGCGCTTGACCAGCGCGCCGGTGACCCTGGCGCGCAACACTTCGTAGTCTTGTTCCCGGTACGCGATCAGCGACAGGATGGACGTGTTGCCCTTGTCGCCGGCGCGGCAGTGCGCGAGATCATACAGTTTCTTTTTCACGCCGCCACTCCCGTACCGTCACTTCGGTTTTGATTTTCTCGCGCGCGATCAATCCGGAAATTACACCGACTTGCTCGTGCACGTATTTACGCGCGCCACCACCACCGCCCGGGCCGTTGGTCCATAGCGCTTCGACCTCTTCGCCGACGAGCGCGGCTTTGTCGCGCGTGGGTGCGCGCGCTGCGACCCGTAAGCGGACCTCATATGGACGCGCCGTCTCGTCGTAAGCCTTGCCGTGCAGCGAAGTGCTGCCGATGTAATCGACGCGCAGTTCCTTGAACGCGCCTTTCAAGCGGGTTGCCACGACTTCACCGGCGAGCTGCGCACGCTTCAGTGCGTTCGCGCCGGCGTAGCTGATTTCGCCTTCGCCGACATAGCCCGCGTGATAGCCGATGCTGACCTTGAGCGTCGGCGCTCGCGGTTTGCCCGTCGCACCGGCCACGGCGACGCGGTTCGCGCCCGCCTGTTTCAGGCGCACGGTCGTGAAATCCGCGGTGATGTCTGGCGTCACATAGGCACGCGGATCGGTCACCTCGTACAGCAACTGTTCCTTGGCAGTAACGAGATTGATGGCACCGCCCGTATCCGGTGGCTTGCCGATCACGCAATTGCCGTCACTATCGACATCCGCATACGGGAAGCCGATATGCGCGAAATCGGGAATGTCTTTCTTACCGGGATCGGCGCAATAGCCCCCGGTGATCTGGCCCGCGCATTCAAGCAGATGGCCCATCACGGTGCCGCGCGCCATGCGATCGAGATCATCGGGCTGCCAGCCGTATTCGTAAGCGGCCGGCGCGAGAAACAACGACGGGTCGGCGACGCGGCCCGTGATGATGATATCCGCACCCGTCGCCAGCGCCGGCAGCAAAGCATCGACGCCGAGATAGGCGTTGGCGGATACCAACCATTTGTACGCCGAGAGCGGTTCGCCGGTTTCGAGCACGCGGTCCGTCGGCCGCATCAGTTTCAGCACATCGTCGCCGGTGACTGCCGCGACCTTGATATCGAGCTTGCGGCGCCTGGCGATTTCCACGATCAGGTCGGCCGCCGCAATGGGATTCGCCGCACCCATATTGGTTATCAGGCGCACACGCTTTTTCTTGATGACGGGCAGCAGCAATTCCATGCGCCGCGCGAGCAGCACGTCGTAGCCCTCGGCGGGCTCCTTCAATTTGCGCAGCTGAGCGAGCGCTATGGTCCGCTCGGCGAGACATTCGAGTCCGAGATATTGCAAACCGCCGCGCTCGGCGAGTATCACCGCCGGCTCGAGACGGTCACCGGCGAAACCGGCGCCCGAGCCTATACGCAGTGTGCCCGTCTTTCGACGCATTTAGTTTCCCGGCAGGCCGTGTGCTTCGGGGAAGAACATTTCCTGCCAGGTCTTCGGTACATCCTTGATCGACCCGATCTTGCCCATGAACTCGGCCGTCTTGAAAACTTTCTCGGGCACCAGCGTGAATGCGTAATCGGGGTTTGAAATCGCGGCATACACTTCATCCACGGTCGATTTCTTGTCGTTAGCCCATTCGAGATAACGCTGCGCCGCCGCCTTCTTGTCGCGGTTGATGCCGTCGATGGCTTCCTTCAGCGCGGCAACAAACGCGCCGTAGGCTTTTGGATTGGCTTCGCGGAACTTGGTGGTGGCGACAATCACCAGCGCGGTCGCGCGCCCGCCGAGGATTTCGTACGACGTCGTCAATGTGCGCACGCCCGGGATTTTCATCTCCTGCTCGTGGAAAGGCGACGTCGTGAAATGGGCGTCGACCCCGCCGGTGTTCGACATCAGCGCAGCCATGCCGTCGGGATGCGACAGCGTGACGGTGTACGGATCGAGCTTGTACTGATTGCCTTCGCCGAATGCTTTCTCCGCCGCCATCTGCAGCACGATCGCCTGCGTCGACACCTTGACAGCCGGCACCGCGATCTTGTCCTTGTCGGTGAAATCCTTGATCGACTTCACGTTCGGATTGCGCACGTTGAGATACAGCGGGTACGTGGTGACTGCCGACACGCCCATCACGCCCACATTGCCCTTGGTCTTGCCCCACAGCGTAATCAGCGATGGCGCGCCGACGGCGCTGAAATTGACGGCACCCGACAACAGGCCATCGTTGATCGCGGCCGGGCCGGCGAGCTTGGCCCAATTGGTTTTGAGTTCGGGCAAACCCAGCGCTTTGGCGTGCTTTTCAATCAGCTTGTTATGCTCCATCCACATCAGCGGCAGAAAGCTCACGCCATATTGCTGCGCGACGGTGACTTCGCTGACTTCGGCGCGTACGCCAGCGACTGCAGTGAACAGTACACATGCAGTGAGTCCTGCAAATAAGCGGTTACGCACGGGCCCCTCCTTAGATTTCTTGGATTTATATGGCGTCGATTATGCCATTACATCCCGCGGCAACTTTTGTTTCCACCAGCAATAGTGGAAATGGAATCGAGCAACCACTTTCAATTGTGGGAAGCGATTTGCCGTCGACGAAATCCACCGCTCTTTCCTGTAAACCGCCCTTGCAAGCGGCGCGTTATTGCTTTTATACTGTATAAAACCACAGTATCATTTTTCGAGCCGCGAAACGTCAACTTCATAGGAGAAATGCATGGAAACAGCTGCCGCACTGAAGATCCTCCAGCAACTCGCTGACGGCACCGACCCGCAAAACGGCAAGGCATTCGGCGCCGACAGTCCGTATCAGCATCCCGACACCGTGCGCGCGCTGTTCGTGGCGTTGCGCATGCTCGACGCGCCGCCGACAGCCGCCAAATCCCGCGCCGCCGCAGCGGGCGAGAACGCGCCGTCCAACTCGGGCAAGCCGTGGTCGGATGATGAAGACAAAGCGCTCGCGACTGCATTCGACACGGGCAAGAAAATTCTCGAGCTCGCCACCGCGCACCGGCGTTCGCGTTTCGCCATCGAGGCGCGGCTTGCCAAGCTCGGCAAAATCGAGCCGCCCGCCAATCTGCGCGGGCATGGCACCAAGGCGACAGCGGCCGCGTCGGACATCGCGGCTTATTCCGCACAACATTAAAACCGCTTACGAGTGGGCGAAACAAGAGGCCGGGGGGAAAGGGAGCTTCCCGCCGGTCTCTTGCCAGTCTTTGCTCCACCTATTGGAAAACCGCGATGGATGAACTGACCAAACGCCAGCAGGAAATTCTGCAGATGATCCGCGAGTTCATCGCGAATTCCGGCTTTCCGCCGACACGCGCCGACATCTGCCGCGCCATGGGCTTCAATTCGCCTAATGCCGCGGAAGAGCATCTGCGCGCGCTCGCCCGCAAAGGCGCAATTGAAATACTGGGCGGCGCTTCACGCGGCATTCGTCTGCTCGAAGAACAGGGGCTGCCGCTGATCGGGCGCGTGGCCGCCGGCAGCCCGCTGCTGGCCGTCGAAAACGTCGAGATGCATTGCCGGGTCGATGCGCAACTGTTCAAGCCGCGCGCCGATTATCTGCTGAAGGTGAGGGGCTTGAGCATGCGCGATGCCGGCATCCTCGACGGCGATCTGCTCGCCGTGCACCGCGCGCAGGAGGCACGCTCGGGGCAGGTCGTGGTCGCGCGGCTGCACGATGAAGTGACCGTCAAGCGCTTCCAGCGCCGCGGCCATCAAGTGCAGCTGCTGCCCGAAAATCCGGATTTCAAAATCATCGAAGTCGACTTGCGCCGCGCTGCGTTCGCCATCGAAGGCATCGCGGTTGGCGTCATTCGCAATGGCACGCTGTAAATATGCCCGCTGCTGCGCGGATGTCTCCCGCGCCTCTCGAACACCTCGCACATCCTGCTGTCTGGCGCGGCAATCAGCTGAGCCGCGTTGCCAACACGAGTGTACCGACAGGATTTGCAGCGCTCGATGCAGAATTGCCGGGCGGCGGCTGGCCTACCGCAGCGCTGACGGAAATCCTGCCGCTGCACGAAGGCATCGGCGAATTGCGCATATTGGGTGCGGCGCTCGCCATGCTGTCCGCGCAAAAGCGTACGCTTGCCTGGATCGCACCGCCTCATCTGCCGTATGCGCCTGCGCTGATTGCACTCGGCATCGATCTTACGCGGCTCATCATTGTCAGCTCGCGTTCTGCGCGCGAAACATTGTGGGCAACCGAACAAACCTTGCGTTCGCGTGCCTGCGGCGCAGTGATCGCCTGGCCCGGCGCCATCAAATATCCGGAATTACGTCGTCTGCAATTGGCTGCCGAAGACAATCCGGTACTTGCCGTATTGTTCCGTTCGCCGCAAACATCGACCCAGCCGTCGTGCGCGGCACTCAGACTGAGCCTGCAAACCTATCATGGCGAGATTTCCGTGCGCATATTGAAACGCCGCGGTGCGGCGCTCGATACACCGATCGTCATGACAGCTCCGCCTGTTCTGCATCAGCGTCTTCTCGCCCCTGCCTGTTTATTTCCCGCAAATTTACCGAGGTCTTCTCATGTTATGGATAGCCATCGATCTGCCCCAGTTCGCGCTCGAATCGTTTGCGCAGCCGGCAACTTCATCTGAACCGTGGGCAATTACCGACGACGGATGCGTCTTGGTTTGCAATACGCTTGCGCATGCCGGCGGTGTACGTAATGGCATGCGCCTGTCGGCCGCCTGTGCGCTCTTGCCGCAACTGCATCACCGGCCGCGCGATCGCGCGGCGGAAACTGCCGCACTGAATACGCTGGCCGCCTGGGCCAATGGATTTACTCCCAATGTCTCGCTTGAGCCACCGCAGGCGCTACTGCTGGATATCGAAGGCAGTCTCAAGCTGTTTGGCGGCATCGGGGCCGTCCTGCGTGCACTCCGGCAGGGCGTGAATGAAATGGGCTACACCTCAACCATCGCCTGCGCGCCAACTTGCGGCGCTGCTTTGCTGCTCGCGCGCAACGGCACCGAAACAATCGTCAACTGCAAACGGGGGCTCGAAGCAGCCCTCGCGGCGCTGCCCTTGCGCGTCTTGGCCTGCGAAGCCTCCACCCTGAAAACATTAGCGACAGCAGGCCTGCGCAGCGTGGGCGCTCTTTTAGCGCTGCCGCGAGATGAAACCGCACGCCGTTTCGGCCAGCCGCTGCTTGACGCTCTCGATCGCGCGCTCGGCAAGTTGCCTGCGCCGCGCCGGTTTTTTACACCACCCGCGCGTTTCAATGCCAAACTCGAACTGGCCGCCGAAGTCAGCAATGCTGAAGCGCTGCTGTTTGCGGCAAAACGCCTGCTAACCCAGCTCGCGGGCTTTCTGCGCGCGCGCAATGGCGGAATTCAGCATTGTGTTCTTGTGCTGCTGCACGACAATGGTCGCGCTAAAACAACGATCGACATAGGCTTGGTGGCGCCGACGCGCGATGCCGCCCACCTGACGATGCTGGCACGGGAGCGGCTGAGCGCTTTCACACTCCCCACGCCGGTACATACGATAGTGCTGGAAGCCGGCGAGATACTCGAACTAGTACAGGAAAATTCTGCGCTGTTTCCCGAACATATCAATCCGCCAGGCGAACGCGAAAAACTTATCGAACGCCTGCGCGCGCGGCTCGGCCGCAATGCAGTCAGCGGCCTCATATCCCAGGCCGGGCATCGCCCCGACCGGGCCTGGCAATCGGCCGAGCCGGGCAGCTCCAGCCCTGCTCCCATGGATGGACCTCAGCCCCCGCGGCCTTTATGGTTGCTGGAAGCGCCTAAGCCGCTGCCGGAAATTTCTGCGCAACCCCATTACGGCAGTGATCCGCTTGCGTTGATCGCGGGCCCGGAACGCATCGAGTCCGGCTGGTGGGACAGCGATGACATCCGGCGGGATTACTTCATTGCGCGCACTCCGGAGGATTCCATGCTGTGGGTTTATCGCGACTGGCGACGACCCGGCGGCTGGTATCTGCACGGCATTTTCGGATGATCTATGTCTGCTGCACCCGCTTATGCAGAGCTCCACTGCCTTAGCAATTACTCGTTTTTACGCGGCGCCTCGAAACCACATGACTTAGTCGGGCGCGCTTTCGAACTTGGCTATACGGCCCTGGCTATCACCGATGAATGTTCGCTCGCCGGCGTAGTGCGCGCTCACGTAGCAACAAAAGAATGCAAGCTCAAGCTGCTCATAGGTGCCGAATTCGGTATGAGTCATGGCTTCAGGCTGGTCATGCTCGCGACCCATCGCAAGGCCTATGGCCGGCTGTCTCAGCTCATCACGCTGGCACGGCGGCGCACCGAAAAAGGCAGCTATCGCGTCGACTGGCGTGATTTCGAAAACAGCCTAGACGGTTGTATCGCCCTGCTTATCCCACCACCCATTCTGGCTGACTGGGACATCGCTTGCGGGCGCGCAGAATGGCTGCGCAGAAATTTTGGGGATGATGCCTGGATCGGAGTCGAATTGCTACGAGGCTCGGACGACCGCGCCCAATTGGCCGACCTGCAGGATTTAGGCGATGTAACCGGCGTCCCGCTCGTGGCTGCAGGCGATGTACATATGCATATGCGATCACGCAGGATGTTGCAGGATACTTTGACTGCCATCCGTCATGGCACCACAGTAGCAGCCGCGGGCAACCGGCTTTTCCCTAACGGTGAGCGCCATTTGCGCGAGCTTGAACGGCTGGCCGGTATTTATCCCACCGAATTGCTAGCCGCTACTCTGAAAATCGCAGCGCGCTGCCAATTTTCGCTCGATGAACTCAAGTATGAATACCCGCAGGAACTGGTTCCTTCAGGACAAACGCCGACCTATTATCTGCGCTACCTGACTGAAGCCGGATTTCGCTGGCGCTTCGACGAAGCTTTTAACCCGGGCAGCAATATCGAGCCGCTGTATACGCACAAAGGAAATTCCGGCAGTGCACAAGGCAGCGGGGCTTTACGCACTTTGCAGCAGATTCGTGCACTGATCGAAGTCGAACTCACGCTGATCGCCGATCTGAGTTACGAAAAATTTTTTCTCACCGTCCACGACATTGTCCGCTATGCGCGGAGCAAGGATATCCTGTGTCAGGGCCGCGGCTCTGCTGCCAATTCCGCCGTCTGTTATTGTCTCGGCGTCACCGAAGTAAGCCCGATGTACGTGGATGTATTGTTCGCTCGATTCCTATCGAAGGCGCGCAACGAGCCCCCCGATATCGACGTCGATTTCGAGCACCAAAATCGCGAAGTGGTGATCCAGTACATCTATGAAAAATACGGCCGCGACCGCACCGCGCTCACCGCCACCGTCATTTCTTACCGCCGTCGCAGCGCGGTGCGCGATATCGGCAAAGCATTGGGGCTGGCACCCGCGCAAATCGATCAATTGGCGGGCTCTCTCGCTTGGTGGGACAAGCGTGCGGACATGTGTGAACGGCTGCGTGAAGCCGGCCTGGATTCCGCCAGCCCGCAGATAAGCCGGTTGATCGAACTGGTCGACGCCGTACTGGGATTTCCGCGCCATCTCTCCCAGCACACCGGCGGCTTCGTTATCTCCGGCGAACCGCTGCTCCAACTGGTACCCATCGAGAACGCCGCGATGAAAGACCGCAGCGTGATCCAATGGGACAAAGACGATATCGAAGCGCTTGGATTGCTCAAGGTCGACGTGCTGGCGCTCGGCATGCTCTCCGTCATACAGCGAGCCCTGAAGATGATCAGCGCGTGGCACGGAAAACCATTCACCATGACCGAGGTGCCGCAGGAGGATCCGGCAGTCTATGAAATGATCCAGCGGGCCGACACGATCGGCGTGTTCCAGATCGAATCGCGCGCGCAGATGAGCATGCTGCCGCGCCTCAAACCGGAAAAATTTTACGATCTGGTCATCGAGATAGCGATCGTGCGGCCGGGCCCGATTCAAGGCGATATGGTGCATCCGTATCTGCGCCGCAAGCAGAAGCTCGAAAAAGTTACCTACCCGGGTAAAGAAGTAAAAGCCATTCTCGAGCGCACGCTGGGCGTGCCGATCTTTCAGGAACAGGTCATGCAGATTGCGATAGAGGCTGCAGGGTTCTCATCGGAGAAAGCCGACGCATTACGCCGTGCGATGGCCGCCTGGAAGCACGATGGCCATCTCGAAAAATTCAAGGAGGATCTTGTCGCTGGTCTCAAGGCAAAAAAATACTCCCTCGAATTCGCAAACCAACTTTGTAAGCAGATGGAAGGGTTCAGCAGTTACGGTTTTCCCGAATCTCACTCGGTCAGCTTCGCGGTGCTCGCTTACGTTTCTTCGTGGATCAAGTATCACGAGCCGGCAATCTTTCTCGCCGCGCTGCTCAACAGTCAGCCGATGGGTTTTTACGCACCGTCGCAACTTGTGCAGGATGCGCGCCGCCACGGCGTCGAAGTGCGGGCTGTCGATGTGCTGTTTAGCAATTGGGAATGCACGCTGGAAAACGGTGCCGACGACAAACCCGCCGTGCGGCTGGGTTCCCGCATGGCCGGCGGTTTTTCAGAAAAAGCTGCGCATCGCCTGATCGTTGCACGCGAGCAACGGCCTTTCGATTCAGTGAACGATCTCGCCGTGCGCGCGGATTTGGATAAAAAAGAACTCAAGTCGCTTGCCGCCGCGGGCGCATTGGCAGCGCTTTCCGGACATCGCCACAATGCGCACTGGCAGGTTGCCGGCGTGGAGAAGATGAATCCACTGCTCGAGTCAGCTCATGTCATCGAGGCGGCGCCCCGTCTCGTAGCGCCCACCGAAGGACAAAACCTGGTCGCCGATTACGCCAGCATTGGACTCACGCTGGGCCGCCATCCGCTGGCATTATTGCGCGATCGTTTGAAGACACTCCGGCTGTCCACTGCGGCGGAATTGAGCAAGTTTCCGCACGGCCACCTCGCGCGCACCGCCGGCATCGTGACAGGCCGTCAGCGTCCGGGCACTGCGTCGGGCGTCGTGTTCGTCACGCTCGAGGACGAAACCGGCAATATCAATGTTGTGGTATGGAACCGCCTGGTCGAAAAGCAGCGCCGCGAATTGCTAGGCTCAAGACTGCTGGGCGTATATGGAGTGCTTGAACGCGAGGGCGAAGTTGCGCACTTGATCGCGCAGCGGCTTGTCGATTACAGCGCGCTATTGGGACGGCTCGAAACTACCAGCCGGGATTTTCACTGACCACAGGAGCCGTGCCGGCTTAGAAACGATATTGCGCGCTTATCGACCAGACATTGACCGGCGACTGCCCGGTTTTATCGCCGTCGCCGACGTTATTGAAACGCTCGAACTCCGCGCGCACGCCGATCGCTTTGGTGATATCGAACCGCGCACCGATGCCGATTAACGGCTGCAGACGCGTTGCGCTGGCGCTATACGGCGCAGCCGCCGGCACGTCGACCTTCACGCGCGAAACCGCAAAGCCTGCCTTGCCGAATACCGAGAATTGTTTGACCAGCGGATAAATACCGACCGCGGAAACGCTGCCCGCATAAGCATCCCATTTGCCGCCTACCGTCGCCGCGGCCGGCGCGGTGACCGAGGTGACACCTTTGAAGGTCCCCAGATCATGATAGCCGGCTTCGACCGCGAAATTCTCATTGAATTGATAACCGCCGAATAATTTCCACGCCGTATCGTGACTTTCAATCAGCGTGGTGGACGTAAGTCCCCTGGTGAGCAGCGCGGCATCCGTTACCTGCGTCCAGCTGCTGGTTTTCTTGACGTCCGTCCGCCCGAGACCGACACCGACATACCACGCCGGATCATCCGCGGCCTGGACTGAGGGCACGCCACACAAGATAGTGAGCGCAAACAGGCAAACCCGTATCGATTTATTTTTCATCAGCGTGCTCCCGATTCAAATTCCGCGCCTCGTTTAATTCTTGTACCTTCGCATCGCGAAAAGTGCCGCGATGCCCAGCGAGCGCAGTATAGCGCACTCGCTCGCGCGAGATGGCACTGCCTCGCAGGCACAGAATTAGAGAGACGGCTTGCGGGAGGGTAACCAAGGGCAGATCGAACCGATTGTTCGATTTTGGCTTTGTCGAAATCTGCGCCTTTAACACCACCGAATAAAGGTGATGGTGGCCAAGGGCGGAATCGAACCACCGACACAAGGATTTTCAGAACGTCCAATGAAGAAATCAACCTGACCCAACATCATCCGGCCATAGGGAAGCAGCAACATTTGGGGGCTGGAAGATCAGGTGAGACCCGTTCAAGTTGGCGCACGTTGGTAGCAAATCGGTAGCACTAAGGTGGTCGAGTATTTATTTTGCATCGCAATTTGGGTTTTCAGGTTCTGATCTATTCTTAAGTGCCCTGCTGATTTTGATTTGCTGGTCCATGCACTGATAAATGCTCGCATTGTCCTCAGCAATATCTTTTTCCAGACCTCTTATGCTCGCGCTTGAACTGGGCACCCCCTTTCTCATAGAGTCAAGAACTAGCGCATCCATTTTGCGGACTGTATCTTGTCCAATGTCAGCAAGCTTTCCATATCTGCAATAGGTGCTTACGAGAGTCGCAGTTGGTGTGTCTTTAAGTTCTGCATACTCAATTGGAGCACAGGACACAGCGATCGCCGATTCCAATGGAAATATCAATATTGCAGCAATAAGCAGTCTACTCATCGCATTATCTTTCCAATTATATTTATACCCAGATATGACTTAACGCGACTGAACTTGGTCAGTCGCATTAGTGACAGCCTGCTTAAACGCCATTGGATTGGCGACGTATGGTATTGGCGCATGTGTTGCACCAGTCCCCCCGAC
>JANYDM010000093.1 GCA_025363575.1 Betaproteobacteria bacterium
CGATGCGGGAGCGCAGCCGGGAATGCGCGTCAAATAAGCGTCAAATAATCAAGGCCGCATCAGCGGCCACGGGAGGAGCGTCATGAAAACAATCGACGTCGTTTCGAGGGCGGCAGCATTCACGCTTTTGTTCTGCAGCGCCCTGGCATCGGCGCAATCGCAGGCGCCTGAAGCCGACCGCAAACTGTTCCGCGAGATCTACCAGGAACTCATCGAGATCAACACAAGCGATTCGGTGGGCGACACCACGCTGGCCGCCCAAGCGATGGCCGCGCGGCTGAAGTCAGCCGGATTCACCGATGCCGAGATGCAAATCGTCGTGCCGCCGGGGGCGCCGAAAAAAGGCAACCTGATTGCGCGGCTCAAAGGCACCGGCGCGAAAAAGCCGTTGCTGCTGCTCGCGCATATTGACGTGGTGGAAGCGAAGCGCGAAGAATGGGAGCGCGACCCGTTCAAGCTCGTCGAAGAAGGCGGCTATTTCTATGCGCGCGGCTCGGTCGACGACAAGGCGATGGCTTCCATCTTCGTCGCCAACATGATGCGCTACAAGAAACAAGGCTATAAGCCCGACCGCGACCTGATTCTCGCGCTCACCGCCGATGAAGAACTGGGCTCGACCTCTAAGTGGAACGGCGCGAACTGGCTGGTCAGGAACAACCGCGAACTCATCGACGCCGATTTCGGACTCAACGAAGGCGGCGGCGGCGAACTCAAGGGCGGCAAACCGCTGCTGAATCGCGTGCAGGCGGCTGAGAAAGTCTCCGTGCATTTCAGACTTGAAGTGAAAAACCCCGGCGGGCACAGTTCGCGCCCGCGGCCCGACAATGCCATTTACGAGCTCGCCGAAGGGCTCGCGAAGTTCGGCAAGTTTCACTTTCCAGTCATGCTGAACGAGACCACGCGCGCGTATTTCTCGCGCAGCGCCCAGTTTCAGAGCGGGCAGGTTGCCGACGACATGCGCGCAGTCGCACGCGATCAGCCGGACATGCAGGCCGCGGCCCGGCTGTCGCAATCCCCCACTCTGAACTCGACCCTGCGCACCACGTGCGTCGCTACGCGCCTCGACGGCGGCCACGCGAACAACGCATTGCCGCAAACCGCGCGCGCCACGGTGAATTGCCGAATCCTGCCCGGCGATCCGGTCGATGGCGTGCTGAAAACTATTCAGCAGGTAGTCGGCGACAAGGTTACGGTCACGCGAGCGAGCGAGCCCGTGCCGAGCGCAGCGTCTGCGTTGCGTCCGGACGTCATCGGCCCGATAGAAAAAGTCACCGGCGAATTCTGGCCCGGGGTGCCGGTGATTCCCGCGATGAGTACCGGCGCGACGGATTCGCGCTTCATGCGCAACGGCGGCATCGCGATGTACGGCGTCTCGGGCCTCTTTATCGACCAGGACGACAATCGCTCGCACGGGCTCAACGAGCGCATGCCGGTCAAGTCGCTCTACGATGGACATGAATTTCTCTACCGTCTGGTGAAAGAACTGGCCGGCGGCAAATAATCTACGGGGCCCAAAATGCGTATAGATAAAATTGAAGCAATCGGCGTTTCCATCCCGCTGAAGAAAGACTTCGGCGGCAGCACTTACCACGTGACGAAGCGCTGCGCGGTAATCACGCGCATCCACGCCGGCGGATTCGTCAGCGAGGTGTACAACGGCGACAACCGCTCGCACGGCGGCGAAATCGTCGGCATGATCAAGAAAATGATCGCGCCGCTCGTCAAGGGCGAGGACATTTTCGCGATCGAGCGCATCTGGGAAAAAATGTTCGCGCTGACCATGGCGCAGGGCGACCGCAAGAACCTGCTCGAAGCAATCGCGTGTGTCGATTGCGCGATCTGGGATTTAATCGGCAAGGCTTTGGGCCGCAGCGTGCGCCAGCTGCTCGGCGGTTACCGCAACCAGCTCCCGATCATTTCCATCGGCGGCTATTACGTCGACGGCAAGAAACTTGCCGACTACGGCCGCGAAGTCGAAAGCTATCGCAAGGCCGGCATGGCGGGCTGCAAATTCAAGGTCGGCGGACTGACGCCGCAGCAGGATTTCAAGCGTGTCGAAGCCGCGCGCAAAGCAGTCGGCAACGACTTCGTCATCGTCGTCGACGCAAACCGGGGCTGGACGCCCCAGGACGCGATCGAGTTCTCGCGCCTGATCGAGCCGCTCGACATCACATGGTTCGAGGAGCCGTGCCACTGGCACGATGACGCCGCGCTGATGGCGCGCGTGCGCCAATCGACCCGCATTCCGATCAACGCGGGCCAGAGCGAAATCACGAGTACCGGCGTGCGCCGCCTGCTTGACGCGCGCGCGGTTGACTACGTCAACTACGATGTATCGGAAGGCGGCGGCATCACGGACTGGCGGCGCGCGGCGGCGCTCTGCCATGCGGCGGGCGTGCGCATGGCGCATCACGAAGAAGCGCAGGTTGCGCAGCATCTTTTGACGGCAGTGCCGCACGGCACCTATCTGGAATGCTTCGCCGACCCCGACCGCGATCCGATCTGGCAGAAGATGTGGCTTAACCGCCCCGCCATCAAGAACGGCATCGCCACCGTCGCTGACGAGCCGGGGCTCGGTATCGTGCTGGATCAGAAAATGATCAAGAAGTACCGGGTCGCCTGATGGCTTAATTCCCCGGCAGCCCGTGCGCGATGGGAAAGAACGCGTCTTTCCAGCTTGCCGGCTGCGTCTTGATGACGCCGGTCTTGAACATCTGCTCGGCGTACTTCAGCGTGCCATTGGGCGCTTGAGTAAACCTATAACCCGGCAACTCGAGCAGTGCCGCGAGTTCGTCGACCGAAATCTTGTCTTTGCTCGCCTTCAGGTAGAGGTCGGCGGCGCCCCGTTTGTCCCGCGCGATGAAGTCAGCTGCTTCGCCAAGCGCCGCCATGATCGCCGCTATGGTTTTCGGGTTCGCGTCGTGGAATTTGGTGGTGCCGAAAAGCACCGTGATGGTCGCCGGGCCGCCCATGACGTCCGTCGAATCGAGCACCGTGCGGATGCCGGGCGTCTTCAATTCAACGTTTTGGTAGGGCGGCACTGAAAAGTGACTGTTGACCTCGCCCGCGCCGCTCATTAGCGCAATTGCCGCGTCGGGGGCCGACATCGCCACCGTGAAGGGGTCGAACCGGCCGCGCCCGGCTTCGCCGTACAACTTCTGCGCGGCAATGCCAAGTATGGTCGACTGCATTGAAACTTTCACCGTCGGCACGGCAATCTTGTCCTTCTCGGTGAAATCGGCGATCGTTTTCACGTTTGGATTGCGCGTAACCAGCAGCAGCGGGACAGCGGCGACCGCACCCACCGCCTTCACCTGCCCGCCGGTGCGCCGGTGCGCGACCACAGGAGCAGCATGTTGCTGATGCCGCTCGTGACGAAATCGAGATTGCCGGCGAGCAGCGAATCGGTCGACGTACCGCCGCTGCCTATCGTCATCCAGTTCACCTTGACGTCGCCCAGCCCGAGCAGCCTGGCGTGCTTCTCGACCAGGCGCTGCTGCTCCACGATGACCACCGTGAGATAAGGCAGGCCGTATTGCTTGGAGATGCGGACCTCGGATACTTCGGCCCTGAGCGGATAGGCGAGCAAGCCTGCAACCAGCAACGCGGTGATACGCAACAGGTTAAACATGGTTTCCTCCTTTGCAGATCGATGTGGGCGGGCCACTTTTGTTTGCTGCAAGCGCATCCAGTATACCCCGCATGATGGCAAAATATCGTGCTGGCCGCCCGGCCCCGAACAGGATTCTATGATCACGTTCTCACGGCATTTTGCATTCCGCCCGAAGCTGATCGAATGCCTGAAAAGCTATAACCGCGAAACGTTCGTCGCCGACGTGCTGGCAGGCATCACTGTCGGCATCGTCGCGCTGCCGCTCGCCATGGCGTTCGCGATCGCTTCCGGCGTCAAACCCGAAGCCGGCATTTTCACCGCGATCATTGCGGGCTTCATCATTTCCGCGCTGGGCGGCTCGCGCGTGCAGATCGGCGGCCCGACCGGGGCGTTTATCGTCATCGTCTACGGCATCGTCGTTCAGTACGGACTCGCCAATCTCCTGATCTGCACGGTCATGGCAGGCTGCATTTTGCTTGCAATGGGCGTGCTGCGACTGGCGTGATGATCAAGTTCATTCCGCTGCCGGTCATCATCGGCTTTACCAATGGTATCGCCGTGCTGATCTTCCTTTCGCAGATCAAGGATTTCCTCGGTCTGCAGACCGGGCCGTTGCCCGCAGAATTTTTTTCCCAGATTCGCATACTGGCAGCCGCGTTGCATACGGTGAACTGGCAGGCGCTGGCCCTCGCAGCGGCTTCGCTGCTGACCCTGGCGGCTTGGCCCTCGAACTGGGGCAGGCGTATCCCGGGCCCGGTCGTTGTTTTGGTGCTGGGCACGCTTGCCACCGCGCTCTTCCAGCTGCCGGTCGAAACCATAGGCAGCAAATTCGGCGGCATCCCGCAGACCTTGCCGAGCTTCGCGGCGCCCGATCTCAGCCTCGATCATCTGCGCTACCTGATCGTACCGGCTCTCACCATTGCGCTGCTTGGCGCGATTGAATCGCTGCTGTGCGCGGTGGTCGCCGACGGCATGATCAAAGACAGGCATGACGCCAACCAGGAATTGATCGCGCAGGGCATCGCCAACATCGTGACGCCGTTTTTCGGCGGCATTCCGGCAACCGGAGCCATCGCCCGCACGAGCACCAATATCCGCAACGGCGGGCGCACGCCGGTTGCCGGCATGATCCACGCACTGGTTTTGCTGCTGGTGGTAATCATTGCCGCACCGTTGGCCAAACACATCCCGCTCGCCTGCATGTCGGCCATACTCATGATGGTCGCACTGCACATGGGCGACTGGAGTGAATTCCGCGCCTTGCGGCGCTACTCGCACGGCCGCACGGGCACGCTGCTGTCGACTTTCATCCTCACTGTCGTCTTCGACCTCACGATCGCCGTGCAGGTCGGCATCCTGTGGGCGTCGCTGCTCCTGCTACGCCGCATGGCGCAGGCGACCGCTGTCGAGCGGGTGAGTGACGATGGCGCCGCCGCAGGCGTTGCCGTTTATGCGGCGCGCGGCGTGCTGTTTTTCGGCGCCGCCGACACGCTCGAAACGCTGACGCGCAATCGCGACCATGCTCTGCGCGTCGTGGTCCTCGATCTCGATTACGTTATCTACATGGATTCGACCGCGACGCACGCGCTCGAGACGGCGCAGCAGGCGCTCTACGCGCGCGGCGTCATTCTTCTCATCTGCGGCGCGCATCAGCAACCGGCGTCGCTGATACGGCAATCGGGCCTGCAGGATGCGCTGGGGCCCTACCCGCCGCTCGCGGACCGCGTCGCCGCAATGGCACGCGCGCGCGAAATCACAATGGCCGGCTAGCTCCGCAAAGGGAGCCCCGGCTGACTGGCGTACGTTAGCATTTGCACCAAACCGTGGGAGAGGCTCGAGAATGCGGATTACGCGGCATTGGATCGCCACAGGACGCGTGCAGGGCGTAGGCTATCGCCAGTTTATTTATCGGAGCGCGCTGGAACTGGGGTGTACCGGCTGGGTGCGCAATCGCGCCGACGGCACGGTGGAAGCGGTGGTTCAAGGACCCGCACCCGCAGTAGAAAAACTTCTGGTCAATGCACGGCTCGGACCTCGCGGCGCAAAGGTCGATGAGATTACAGCAGCAGCGGCTGCCGGCGAGTACACGCAATTCGAAATTTGCCCGACCGCGTAAACCGCGCGGCGCGTGAATGCTAGACTTGCGCCTCGGTGGCCCTGAAGCGGGGCCGTGACGCACAACGACAACTCCGGGGAGAATCCGATGAAGCTTTTCTTCAACAACGCATCGCCTTACGTACGCAAAGTGCGCGTGTTCGCGCGCGAAACGGGTCTCGACGGAAAAATCGAGGAAGTCACGACCATGGTGTCGCCCGTGCAAGAAAATCCCCCGCTGGCGCAGGCCAATCCGCTGAAAAAAATCCCGGCACTCGTCCTCGACGACGGCAGCACCCTGTTCGACTCGCCCGTCATTTGCGAATACCTCGACAGCCTGCATAACGGCCGCAAGCTGTTTCCGGCCACGGGCCCCGCGCGCTGGACCGCGCTCAGGCTGCAGGCGACGGGCGACGGCATACTCGATGCCGGCGTGTTGTGCCGCTACGAAATGGCCTTCCGTCCCAAGGAATTCCAGTGGTCGGGCTGGATCGACGGCCAGAAGACCAAATGGCATGGCGGTCTCGATCAGCTTGAGCGCGAAGCGTCTACGCTCGACGGTGAGCCGACCATCGGCGGCATCACGGTCGCGTGCGCGCTGGGCTGGCTGGATTTCCGCTACGGCGACGACGACTGGCGCAAGAACCGGTCGAAACTCGCTGCGTGGTACGAGAAATTCCTGGCGCGGCCGTCGATGAAGGCGACGATGCCGAGCGCCTGAGAACAGGATTCGGTATTCGGGATTCAGAAAT
>JANYDM010000132.1 GCA_025363575.1 Betaproteobacteria bacterium
CGGCTGCACGGCGCGCTCCCCGTGAAAACTGCAACAAGGCCTCGAGCGAATCGCCGAGAAATTCGACCGGCTTCATTCAGGAATTATACAATAACTTGTATGTCGGATCAAGGCCGGATATCTTAACAGCCACGCTACGGAAAACCGCGTCAGTGCGAGCGTGGTGTGGGGTCTTGCAGCATCACTTCAGCGGCTTGAATCGAATCCGCTTCGGCTTGGCGCCCTCTTCCCCTAAGCGCTTCTTCTTGTCCGCTTCGTATTCCTGGTAGTTGCCGTCGAAAAATGTCCACTTCGAATCGCCTTCGGCGGCGAGGATGTGGGTGGCGATGCGGTCGAGGAACCAGCGGTCGTGCGAGATGACGAGGATGCAGCCGGCGAATTCGAGCAGCGCGTCTTCGAGCGCGCGCAGCGTTTCGACGTCAAGATCGTTCGACGGTTCGTCGAGCAGCAGCACGTTGCCGCCTTCGATCAGCGTCGCCGCGAGGTGTAGCCGCCCGCGTTCGCCGCCCGACAGCTTGCCGACGTGCTTGCTCTGGTCGGTGCCTTTGAAGTTGAAGCGGCCGAGATAGGCGCGCGACGGCATTTCGAATTTGCCGACGTTCAGCATGTCCGAGCCGCCCGAAATGAAATCGAACACGGTCTTGTCGGCTTCGAGCTCGTCGCGCGTCTGGTCGACCACCGCGAGCTTCACGCTTTTGCCGATCTCGACTTTGCCCTTGGTCGGCTTTTCCTTGCCGGCGATCATGCGAAACAGCGTGGACTTGCCGGCGCCGTTGGGACCGATGATGCCGACGATGGCGCCGGGGGGCACTGTGAACGACAGATCGTCCATCAGCAGGCGGTCGCCGTAGGCTTTGCTGACGCCGGTGAACTCGATCACGCTGTCGCCGAGACGGTCGGCGACGGGAATGAAAATTTCCGAGGTCTCGTTGCGCTTCTGGTATTCGTGCGAAGACAGTTCTTCGAAGCGCGCGAGGCGCGCCTTGCTCTTGGCCTGGCGGCCTTTTGCGTTCTGACGCACCCACTCGAGCTCGCGCTTGATGGTTTTCTGGCGCGCCGACTCGGTCGCCTCTTCCTGCGTGAGGCGCTCGTCTTTCTGCTCCAGCCACGAGCTGTAGTTGCCTTTCCACGGGATGCCGCGGCCGCGGTCGAGCTCGAGTATCCATTCCGCCGCATTGTCGAGAAAGTAGCGATCATGCGTCACCGCCACCACGGTGCCCGGGAATTTCAGCAGGAACTGCTCGAGCCAGTCGACACTCTCGGCGTCCAGATGGTTGGTCGGCTCATCGAGCAACAACATATCGGGCTTCGACAAAAGCAGACGGCACAGCGCGACGCGGCGCTTCTCGCCGCCCGACAGCGGTCCGATCCTGGCGTCCCACGGCGCCAAGCGCAATGCGTCGGCGGCGATTTCGAGCTGGTGCTCGGTGTCGCCGCCCGCCGCGGCAATCACGGCCTCGTATTTCGCCTGATCGGCGGCGAGCTTGTCGAAATCCGCATCCGGCTCCGCATATGCGGCGTAAATTTCATCGAGCTTCTTTTTCGCTTCGCTGATTTCGCCGAGACCCTGCTCCACGGTTTCGCGCACGGTTAGGTCGGGATCGAGCTCGGGTTCCTGCGGCAAAAACCCGATGCGCATGTTGGGCATCGGCACCGCTTCGCCGTCGTAATTTTTGTCTTCGCCCGCCATGATCTTGAGCAGGCTCGATTTGCCGGAGCCGTTCAGGCCCAGCACGCCGATCTTGGCGCCCGGAAAAAACGACAGCGAAATGTCCTTGAGGATTTGGCGCTTGGGCGGCACGACCTTGCCGACGCGCTGCATCGTGTATACGTATTGAGCCATGTGGAGTGTGCCGAAAGGGAAAGGCGGCAATCATAGCGGAATGCGCGCCGTGCGGCACCCCCGCGGAGCGCATTTCGGCCCCTTGTCGCCGGCTACCGTTCCAGCGTAACCACCTCTTGTCGGCGACGGCCGTTCCAGCGTAACCGCCTCTTGTCGGCGACGGCCGTTCCAGCGTAACCTTATCGCCGTACGAAAACATCTTCAGGGGGAGCTGCGATGAGTTTCGATTCGACGATGAAGTTCAGCACCAACATGAACCGCGCGGAAATCGACGCCATGCTCGCGGACTGCCGGACATTTGCGGGGGCGGCCGATCTGCCCGGCGTGGCGAAGCTGCTGACCGGCACCGAAGGCCTGGGCGCCGCCGACCTGAAGACCCGCATCATGGGATCGCTCGAGCAACTCGGCGGCAAAGACGAGTACGCGCTGCTGATCGACAAGCTCGATATGCTGCTGCTCAACCTGCCGAATCTGAAATAACTACCGGGCGCGCAGAGCCCGGGTTAACGGCCCGTCGCCGCTACCGCAGCGTGCGTATCGGTGCCCGCACTTTGTCTCGCCGCGGCATTGCGCTTGCCTGCCGCATCGTCCCAACCAAATATGGCCGGCAGCGACACCAGCAAAACGGTCGCGACGCACAGGATCGCGTATAACTTGGCCATGTTAGTGTTTCCGCAATAAATGCCGGCATCAAGACCCGGCAGCGCCATTAACGGACAGTTCACCAGAAACTTTAGGACGGAGAAAGAACATGCACGGAAAAACCCTCGCGGCCATGACGCTGCTGGCCAGCCTGGCCGCGCCAGCGCTCGCGCGCGTGACGCAGATCAACGTCGTCGCGGTCGAGCCTTTCGCCGACGGCGCTACGTACGGCGCGACCGGCGCTTACGAGCGCGTGCGCGGCACGTTCAAAGGCGAGCTCGACCCGCTCGACGCGCGCAACAAGGTCGTCGTCAATCTCGATAAAGCGCCCCGCAACGCGCGCGGCCGCGTCGAGTATGAAGCCGATTTCTTCCTGCTGCGCCCCGCCGATGCGGCGCGCGGCAACCGCAAGATCATTTACGACGTCACCAACCGCGGCCGCAAGTTCATCCATTGGCGGCTGATGGACGCGCAGCCCGGCTCGGTTGCCGCCAGCAACGATCCCAGGAACGCCGCCGATGCGGGCACCGGGCTCTTTTTCCGCATGGGCTATACGCTCGCCTGGAGCGGGTGGGATTCCGAAGCGCCGCGCGAGTCCAACGGCCTGGCCATGAACGCGGTGATTGCAACGGACAACGGCAAGCCCATTGTGCGCATGATCCGCGACGAACTCGTCAGCGGCACGCGCGAGCGCGTCGATCCGCCGAAGCCCGGCGAGCCGCCGCGCAAACAGGTGTTGAAGCTCTCATACGACGCGGCAACGCTGGACCAGGGCCGCGCGAAATTGACCGTGCGCCGCGGCGAGACCGACGCGCGCGTGGAAATTCCCGCCGCCAGCTGGGCGTACGCGGGGCCGCGCGCGATCGAACTGCTGCCCGCCGGCACGCAGCCGCAGCCCGGCGCGCTTTACGAATTCCACTACCCTGCGAAAGACCCGCGCGTGCTCGGCATCGGCATGGCGGCGACGCGTGATCTGATTTCGTATTTGCGCTACGACCAGAGCGTGAAGAACCCCGCACGCGCCGGCATCCGCACGACGCTCGCTTTCGGCATTTCGCAAAGCGGGCGTTTCCTGCGCGATTTCGTGCACGACGGCTTCAATCAGGACGAGGGCGCGCGCAAAGTGTTCGACGGCGTGCTCGCGCACACGGGGGGCGCCGGCGGCGTGTTCCTCAATCACGAATTCGGCCAGGCCAACCGCACGGCCACGCAACACGAGGACCATACGTTTCCCGAAAACGCTTTCCCGTTTTCGAGCGCGCGCATGACCGATCCGGTGACGGGCAAGACCGCCGGCCTCTTGCGCGGCGATGGCTTCGACCCGCTGTGGATGGAGACCAACACGTCGACGGAATACTGGCAGAAAGGCGCATCGCTGCTCGTCACCGACCCGCTCGGCGAGCGCGACGTCGAACTGCCGGGCAATGCGCGTGCGTACCTGATCGCCGGCACCCAGCACGGCGGCGCGGCGTGGATGACATCGACGACGGGCTCGTGCGTGAATCCGCGCAACCCCCACAGCCCGACGCCCGCGCTGCGCGCGCTGCTGGTCGCGCTCGACGAGTGGGCCAGCGACGGCAAGCTGCCCCCGCCCTCAATGACGCCGCGCATCGCCGATAAGACCTTCACCACCGCCGAGCGGCTCGCGTTTCCCGCCATACCGGGCGTTATGGTCGCGCGCCGCGTGAACACGATAGGCGTGCTGAAGGACTGGGTAGAGCCGGAAATGGACATGTCGCGGCCGTACCGCACGCTCGTGACGCAAGTCGACGCCGACGGCAACGAGATCGCCGGCATCCGGCTTACCGACATCGCCGCGCCGCTGGCGACTTACACGGGGTGGAATTATTACCGCGCGCCCTTTCCGGAAGGCGAGCTGTGCGACCGCGACGGCACGTACAAGCCGTTTGCCGCGACGCGCGCCGAGCGCGAAGCCGCCAACGACCCGCGCCCGTCGCTGGCGGAACGGTATGGCGACCATGCCGGCTATGTAAAGAAAGTCGAGGATGCAGCCGCCAAACTTGTTGCCGCGCGCGTGCTGCTCAATGAAGATGCCGAACGGTTG
Organism: Betaproteobacteria bacterium; assembly: GCA_025363575.1. Next base: position 4,551 of record JANYDM010000132.1, read on the forward strand.
ATCGCGCGCGCGAAGAGCGAGGAGACGCGCGCGCGCTTTCCGCACTGACACGCCGCGCTTTGCCGGCATGGCCGGCGAAGGTAGTATCGGACATTCCATTCAGGGAGTCCGCGCATGACGCTCATCCGCCGCATCAGCCTGGCAGCAATCACCGCGGTCATGGCCGGCGGCGTGCATGCGCAATCCAAACCCGCCGGCTATCCGGCGCGGCCGGTCAAAATCATCGTGCCGTTTCCCGCCGGCGGCGCCACCGACATACTGACACGCGTCGTCGGACAAAGGCTCGGCGAGCGCATCGGCCAGCAGATGCCCGTCGACAACAAGCCCGGCGCGGGCGCCAACATAGGTGCCGAAGCCGCGGCGAAATCGCCGCCCGACGGTTACACGATATTGATGGGATCGATCGCATCGCACTCGATCGCCGTCAGCTACTACAAAAATCTCGGCTATGACATCCGCAGGGATTTCGCGCCGATCGCGATGACCGGCGCGATCACCAACGTGCTGGTCGTGCATCCGGCGCTGCCGGTGCGCACCGTCAAGGATTTGATCGCGCTGGCGAAGGCCCATCCGGGCGACCTGAACTATGCGTCATCGGGCACCGGCGGCCTCATACACTTGACCGGCGAGTTGTTCGCGCAAATGGCGAAAATAAAAATCGTGCACGTGCCGTACAAAGGCACCGCGCTGTTTCTCCCCGATCTTCTCAACGGCCAGATCGCGATGTCGCTCGACACCCTGCCGCCACATCTACCGTTTATTCAGGCAGGCAAGCTGCGCGCGCTGGCGGTTACGACCGCGAAACGCTCGCCCGTGCTGCCCGATCTGCCGACGGTTGCGGAAGCGGCACTGCCCGGTTTCGAATCGGTCGCGATTTACGCGCTGCTGGCTCCTGCCGGCACGCCCAGGGAAGTCGTGGCTTACCTGAACCGCGAAACCAACGCGGCGCTGCAGCTCGCGGACCTGCGAGAAAAACTATCTGCGCAGGGCATAGAAACGCTGGGCGGCACGTCCGAAGCTGTCGGCAGCATCATCAACAACGAAGTCGCAAAGTGGGCGCGTGTCATCAAGGACGGCGGGATCAAGCCCGAATAGAGAACCGCGCGCCCTTCAGCCGGCGACGCGCAGCCTGCGCGCGATCGACGCCGGCTTGCCGAACACATAGCGTTCTTCCTGGGTGATGCCGGCGTATCCATAGGCGGAGCCGCTCACGTCATTGATGAGCACGTACGATTTCTCGTGCACGCCGCCCAGCAGCTCGCCCATCTCCGCGTAGACCGCCGCGATATACGCCGACTTCTGCTCTTTGGTGTTGGTCTCGGCGGTAATGCTGATGTTGAGATGAAAACTGCGCACGCGCTGCGCCGCCAATGGCGTGTTCGCGATGAACCAGAGATCGGGCGAGACGAATTCGACTGCGACCGCGGTATCTGCCGGAGTCTTGCGCAAATGTTCGGCAGTCAAAGCTGTAATCCGTTGCGCAACTGTCGCGGCAAGCTCAGTGTCACGCGCGCCGCTGATTTTGATCTGGATAAATGGCATAAGAGCCTTTCCGAGGAGCTATCTAAAAAAGCATTTAGTTACGGCGACCCAAAACTTGCCCTCCCCTTGTCCCCCAGGGGGACTTCCTTCGGGGCGAAAGGGAGGGGGTCTTTCAATAAACCCACTTGCGTGCCGGCCGCAGGGCTGCCGGCCCGAAACTGCGATCGAGAAACCCGACAAAACGTGACCACCAGCCGGTGTTCAGCTCACGCGCGCGCACTTCGACGACGCTGGCCGTGTGCGCGGCCAATACCGTCACGCCGTCGCGCTCTACCGTAAAGGACTCGCCCGCATTCAGGATGACGTCACGCGTGTCACCTTCCATCGTCAGCCACAAAGTGCCGCTGACGACCTTGATCGTGCTGTTGCGGACATTGCGCAATGCCAGGGAAGCCAGCGCCTCGAGTTCATGTTTCGTATGCAGGCTGCTCATGTTCATCGTATACTCCTTCAGTCGTCGTTTTGCCGTGCCCGGTGCTTTTCTACGCCTGCAGTTTGCGCCGGACGCCCGCTGCGCCACAAACGACATTTCGGCATTGATCGGATGAGTTATACGCATGCGAAATAGCCGCCTGCCTTCGCTCGACCTGTTGCGCGGCTTCGAAGCGGCGGCGCGGCACATGAGCTTTACGCGCGCGGCTGCCGAGCTGCACGTCACGCAGTCCGCCATCAGCCGCCAGATCAAAACGCTCGAAGACCACCTTGGCGTCCCTTTGTTCAGGCGCATGAACCGCGCGCTGAAGCTGACGCCGGAAGGCGAGACGCTGTACGCGACCGCGCAATCGGTGATGCGTCAGATCGAGGACGCGACCGCCCGCCTCGGCGCACGCGACGACGCGCGCATGCTCACAGTGACAACGACCGTATCGTTTGCCGCGCTGTGGCTGGTGCCGCGCCTCGCGCGTTTTCGCGAAGCACGGCCCGGCATCGACGTGCGGCTTGCCGCGGGCAACGACTTGTCCAACCTCGAGCGCGACCGCATCGACATCGCCGTGCGTTTCCTTGAGCCGCGCGCGGCGCCCGCGGGCGCGCTGCCGCTGACAGGCGAGGAAGTCTTCCCGGTATGCAGCCCGGCGCTACTGCGCGATCGCGCGCGGCCGCTCAAAAAACCCGCCGACCTCGCGCGCCACGTGATGCTGCACTACGACGACCCGGCGGGCCAGTGGCCGTGGCTCGCGTGGAACCAGTGGCTGGACGCGTTTCATCTCGGCGACCTCAAACCCGCGGGCATCGCGCGCTACAGCCACTACGACCAGCTGATACAGGCCGCGGTTGAAGGCGAAGGCGTCGCGCTCGGGCGCACGCCCCTGGTGCTGCGTTTTTTGAAGCGCGGGACGCTGGTGGCGCCGTTCCGCGACCGCGTGGCCGGCACGCGCGAGTATTTCATCATCGTCGCCCCGCAATCCGCGGCGCGCCCGCAAGTCAAACAATTCGTCAGCTGGCTGCAGCAGGAAATACGGCGCGAGCCTTAACAATCCGCATGATGAATAGTTAATTCCCTCCCCCCGCCAAGGGGGAAGGCGTCTGTCCGTGGAATCACCGCGAGGTGTTTACTCCGCCTGGCAGCCCTTATCGGCCATATACAGCGCAAGCACTGCATCCATCGACAGCGCATGTTGCGGAAACCATTCGGCCAGCGCCACCGCCAGCCGGCGGCCCAGTTGCGTATCGCCGGCGGCTACGCGACCGCGCACTTCGCGCGCCGTTTCAAGGATTTTCTCGTGCTCGCCGCGATGGCAGCCCAGCGGCGGAAACTGCAGGCTCTCCATCCATTCTTCTTCCTGATGGAAATGGGCCTGCGTATGCGCGATGAAGTCGTCGAGCGCGGGCAGCACATCGCCATCCGCGGCCGCGCCCACGCGGTTCAGCTGCGCGACGAATTCGCGATGTGTGTCGTCCATGGCCGGTTGACCGACTTCGAGCTGCTCCGACCAGGCGAGTACGGGTTGCTTCAAAACACTTCTCCGAGAAACCAGCCGCAGTATATCCGCGGGGGCACTTGACACACCAGTTACAATACAAAGCAGAGCAAACGGTGCGGGGAACTACGCTCCCGCAGCGCAGTCCTACCCCGCCTAATCCGCATTCTGCCTGTCATGAAACCCAACGAAAATCTGCCGCTCGATTTTGACGCCATAACTATTTTCGGCGCGCGTCAAAACAATCTGAAAAACATCTCGCTCGCGTTACCGCTTAACGAGCTGATCGTCGTCACCGGCGTGTCCGGCTCCGGCAAATCATCGCTGGTGTTCGACACGCTGTATGCCGAAGGCCAGCGCCGCTATGTCGAAACGTTTTCTCCATACGCGCGGCAATTCCTCGATCGCATGGACAAGCCGCAGGTCGACGCGATCCACGGCATCCCGCCGGCGATTGCCATCGACCAGACCAATCAGGTGCGCACGTCACGTTCGACCGTCGGCACGATGACCGAGCTGAACGATCACCTGAAGCTGCTGTTCGCGCGCACAGCGCAATTGTTCTGCCGCGGCTGCGGCCGCTCCATCCGCCGCGACACGCCCGACACGATTTACGCGGAGATGGCCGCGCGCGCGCAGGCCGCCGGCGACCCGCGCCTGATCGTCACGTTTCCGGTTCCGGTGCCGAAAAATTTCTCCGGGAAGGAAGTGAAGGAACTGCTGGGGGCGCAGGGTTACACCCGTTTTCACCGTGAAGACAAAGACCTGATCGAAGTCGTGCAGGACCGGCTGCGCATCGGCGCGGCCGAACGGGTGCGCGTGATCGAAGGCTTGGAAGCGGCGCTGCGTATTGGTGTTGGACGGGTGAATGTCTATCCTCGCGCTGACGAATCCCCCCCGTCGAAGGGGGAGGGCGAGCACAGCGGCGAGGAGGCAACCGGGCGGGGGATGGGGGACGTCACGCCTCATGATCACGCTCACCCCCATCCCCACCCTAACCCTCCCCTTGTCCCCCAAGGGGACTTCCTTCGGGGCGAAGGGGAGGGAAATATAGTCTGGCGCTTCTCTTCCGACCTGCACTGTGCCGACTGCGACATCCATTACGCAGACCCTACGCCCAGCCTCTTCTCGTTCAATTCGCCTATAGGCGCGTGCGAGGAATGTCGCGGGTTCGGGCGCGTGATCGGCATCGACTTCGGCCTCATCGTTCCCGACGAAGCGAAAACGCTGCGCGGGGGCGCCGTGCGTCCGTGGCAGACGCCGAGTTTTCACGAGTGCCAGGACGACATCGAGAAGTACGCGAAAAAGCGCGGTATCCCGCTCGACACGCCGTGGCGCGACCTGACGGCGAAGCAAAAAGGCTGGGTGCTCGAAGGCGAGCCCGAATGGATAAGCTGGAAGAAATCGTGGCCCGGCACCTGGTACGGCGTGCGGCGCTTCTTCAAGTGGCTGGAATCCAAAGCCTACAAAATGCACATCCGCGTGCTGCTTTCGAAGTATCGCGCGTATACGCCGTGCGAAGCCTGCGGCGGCGCGCGCCTGAAACCCGATGCGCTCGCGTGGCGGCTGGGCAGCAAGCAGGATGCGGACGGCGTGTTGCCGCCTACGCAGCGCTATCGCGCGAACACGATGCGCTACGACGACGAAATCCTGCGCGCGCTGCCGGGGCTTACCGTGCACGACCTGATGCTGCTGGCGATAGATCAGACGCGCACGTTCGTCGATCACCTTCATCTACCGGCGCTCGCAGGGAAGAAGGCACAAACTGAAAATGCAGTGAATGCGAGCGCTACGAACGCCGCCGGGGTCGCATCCCCTGAAGGGGCCACTGCTTCGCCCTCCAGCGTTCAACTGGATGAGGCGACAGATCTGCTGCTGGCGGAAATCCGCGCGCGCCTGTCGTATCTTGCGCAGGTCGGGCTCGGCTATCTGACGCTCGACCGCCAATCGCGCACGCTTTCCGGTGGCGAAGTGCAGCGCATCAACCTGACGACCGCGCTCGGCACCTCGCTGGTCAACACGCTGTTCGTTCTCGACGAGCCGTCGATCGGCCTGCATCCGCGCGACATGGAACGCGTGATCGGCGTAATGCACCGGCTGCGCGACGCGGGCAATTCGCTCGTCGTCGTCGAGCACGAGCCGCAAATCATGTTCGCTGCCGACCGCATACTCGACATGGGCCCGGGCCCCGGCGAGCGCGGCGGCGAAATCGTCTGTTTCGACACGCCCGCGCGGCTGATGCAAACGCATACGCTGACCGCCGAGTATCTGTCGGGCCGCAAACGCGCCGACAGCGGCGTTCAGCCCGTGGCGCCGGCGGAGCGCGGCGCGAAAATCGAAATTCTGGGCGCCGCCGAGCACAATCTCAAACACGTCGATGTCGCGATTCCGCTCAACCGGCTCGTGTGCGTGACGGGCGTGTCGGGTTCGGGCAAATCGACGCTCGTGCAGGATGTGCTGTACGCGGCGCTGCTCAAGCACAAAGGCAAGCCGACTGAGACGCCGGGCGCGCACCGTGCGATCCATGGCCATCAGTTGATCGATGAAGTCGTCATGGTCGACCAGTCATCGATCGGCCGCACGACGCGCTCGAACCCGGCCAGCTATGTCGGCGCGTTCGATGCGATACGCGAACTCTACGCGCAGGCGCCGCTGGCCAAAGAGCGCAGCTACACGCGCGGCACGTTCAGCTTCAATTCCGGCAACGGCCGCTGCCCGACTTGCGGCGGCAACGGTTTCGAGCACGTCGAGATGCAGTTCCTGTCGGACGTCTACCTGCGCTGCCCCGATTGCGACGGCAGGCGCTTTCGCCCGGAAGTGCTCGAAGTCACGCTTGAAAACAAATCGATCGCCGACGTGCTCGAGTTGACAGTGCACGAAGCGCTGACATTCTTCGCCGGACATTACAGCGTGTGCGCCGCGTTGAAACCGCTTGCCGACGTCGGCCTCGACTATCTGCGCCTCGGCCAGCCGGTGCCTACGCTGTCGGGCGGCGAAGCGCAGCGGTTGAAGCTCGCGGGGCATTTGGTCGAGGTCGCGCAAAGCAAGCGCGCCGCGGCGATGCCGAAACCCCGCAAGAAAAAAGGCTTCAAGGCGCTGCTGTCGACGATTTTCACCTCCAGCGTCAAGCCCGCGCAAAAGGCGCCAGTACCGGCCGCGAAAAAAACACTGTTTCTGTTCGACGAACCGACCACGGGCCTGCACTTCGACGACGTCGCCAAACTGCTGCGCGCTTTCCGCCAGCTCATTGCTGCGGGCAATTCGCTCGTCGTCATTGAACACAATCTCGATGTCATAGGCGCAGCGGACTGGATCATCGACCTCGGGCCCGAGGGCGGCCATGCCGGAGGCGAAATCATCTGCACCGGCATGCCCGCGGAAATCAAACGGCATGCGACTTCGCACACGGGCAAGGCGCTGCGCGAGTACGAAGCGGCTTTAACGCAAGGTGAGTATGCAAGCAAAACTCCATCCCCCCTCGCCGGACCCAAGTCTCCAAAATTTATCACCGCATTGTCGGCGGGTGGCGCTGACGCCGCGGTCGCATCCCCTAAAGGGGCCCCTGCTCTGCGCGACGTCATCGCTATCCACAACGCCCGCGAGCACAACCTCAAGAACATCGACGTCACGATTCCGCGCAATCAGTTCACCGTCGTGACCGGCGTTTCCGGCAGCGGCAAGAGCACGCTCGCATTCGACATCGTTTTCGCGGAGGGCCAGCGCCGTTACCTTGAATCGCTCAACGCGTACGCGCGCCAGTTCGTGCAGCCCGCTTCCAAGCCTGACGTCGACGCAATTTACGGCATTCCGCCGACCGTCGCGATCGAGCAGCGCACCAGCCGCGGCGGCCGCAAGAGCACGGTCGCGACGCTGACCGAGATCTATCACTTTTTGCGGCTGCTGTTCGTGAAGCTCGGCACGCAATACTGTCCGGACTGCAACGCGGCGATCGAGCCGCAATCGATCGATGCGATTGCCGCACGCATATTGAAGATCTACCGCGGCAGCCGCATCGGGCTGCTGGCACCCCTGGTCGTCGCGCGCAAAGGCTATTACACCGACCTCGCCAAATGGGCGCTCGGCAAAGGCTATACGCACCTGCGCGTGGACGGTGAGTTCATACCGACCGACAAATGGCCGCGGCTCGACCGTTTTCACGAGCACAACATCGAGCTGCCCGTGGCTGACGTGCGTGTCGCCGCGGACAACGAAGCGGAGCTGCGCGCCGCGCTTGCCCGTGCGCTCGATCTCGGCAAGGGCGTCATCCACGTGCTGGCGCCGCTGGACGCGCTGGCGAAAGCCATGCAGAACAAAGACGCCGCGGTGGGTCCGATGAGCGCCACCGTTTACTCTGTCAAACGCGCGTGCCCGTCGTGCAGCCGCAGTTTTCCGGAACTCGACCCGCGCCTGTTTTCCTTCAACTCCAAGCACGGCTGGTGCGGCGAATGTTACGGCACCGGACTGAAACTGACGGACGTCGGCTGGGACGACGAGCGCGCCAAGACGGGCGCCGAAGACCACGTGCTCGACTCGTGGATCGAGTGGCTGGAGGTCGACGAGACCTGCCCGTCGTGCAACGGCAAGCGGCTCAACCGCGAAGCGCTCGCGGTGCGCTACCGCGACCGCTCCATCGCCGACATCACGGCCCTCGCCGTCGGCAAAGTCGAAGCGCTGTTCCGCGATATCACGCTCGCCGGGCGCGAAGCGGAAATCGCGCGCGACCTCGTCGTCGAACTGAAATCGCGCCTCGACTTCCTGAATCAGGTCGGCCTGTCGTATCTCGCGCTCGACCGCTCGGCGCCAACCTTGTCCGGCGGCGAAGCACAGCGCATCCGTCTGGCGGCTCAGCTCGGCTCCAATCTGCGCGGCGTGTGCTACATCCTCGACGAGCCGACGATAGGACTGCATCCGCGCGACAACCGCGTGCTGCTCGACACGCTCGAAAAATTGCAGCGCAAGGGCAATACGCTGCTCGTCGTCGAGCACGACGAGGACACCATACGCCGCGCCGCACACGTGATCGACCTGGGGCCGGGTGCAGGCAAAGTAGGCGGCGAAGTCATCGCTGCGGGCACCGCCGCGGAGCTGATGAATAATCCGGCGTCCATCACCGGCAGATTTCTCGCTCATCCTCTGCAGCACCCGCTGCATCCGCCGCGCGCGGTCAACAAGCAAACGCCGGCGATCGAAATTATCGGCGCGAGGCTGCACAATCTGCGCAACGTGGACTCACGCCTCCCGCTCGGCCGCCTGACGGTCGTCACCGGCGTGTCGGGCTCGGGCAAGTCGACGCTCGCGCGCGATGTGCTGTATGCGAATCTCGCGCAGCGCGTAGGCGAGCATAACAAGAAGAAGACGCCGGCCCTCATCGGCTGCCGCGATCTCAAAGGCTGGCAGCACGTGGGCCGCGTTCTCGAGGTCGACCAGACGCCGATCGGCAAGACGCCGCGTTCCTGCCCCGCCACGTATGTCGGCTTCTGGGACACGATACGGCGGCTCTTTGCGGACGCAACCGAAGCGCGCATGCGCGGCTACACCGCAAGCCGCTTCTCGTTCAATACCAAAGGCGGCCGCTGCGAGGGCTGCGAAGGCCAGGGCATCAAGCGCATCGAGATGAGCTTCCTGCCCGACGTCAAAGTGCTGTGCGAAGTATGCAACGGCGCGCGCTTCAATCCCGAGACGCTGGCGGTGCAATTCAAGGGCAAGTCGATTGGCGACGTGCTGGCGATGAGCGTCGACGAAGCGGTCGAATTCTTCAGCGCACACACGTCTATCCATCACGCGCTGCGCCTGTTGCAGAATGTCGGCCTCGGCTACCTCACGCTGGGCCAGCAAAGCCCGACGCTCTCAGGCGGCGAGGCGCAGCGCATCAAGCTCGTCACCGAGCTTTCGAAAGTGAGGCTGGGCGATGACGCCGGCGCGCGGCCGGGGCGCGCGGGCGCGCAGAAGCATACGCTGTACGTGCTGGACGAGCCGACCGTCGGCCTGCACATGGCCGACGTCGAGAAGCTCATCCTCGTGCTGCACCGGCTGGTGGACGCGGGCAACACCGTCGTCGTCATCGAGCACAACCTCGACGTGATGGCGGATGCCGACTGGATCATCGATCTGGGGCCCGAAGGCGGGGACGGCGGCGGACGCATCGTCGCGCAAGGCGCGCCACCCGCGCTCGCCGCGAAAAAGAACGCGACGCATACGACGCGCGTGCTGGCGGAGTTTCTCGCGGAGCGCACTGTCCGCGCTTGAGGGGGCGTCCCTTAAAACGACTGCGGCCGGAGCAAAGTCCGGCCGCGGTCTGTACAACGTTGGATCAGTCGCGATGCGCGTTGTAGTCGTTCCACGTGTAATGCAGGTGGCGTATGCGCTGCGGCTGAACGCGCTTCTTGCGGTCGTCTTCGCTGAACATCACGACGATCGTGAGAAGAACGAGTCCTGATATCAGCAGGTGCGGCAGATAGTGCAGCAGGGTCAACATGGCAAACCTCCGTCTTGAGTTCAGCCTCCAGGTTCATTTAACGGCGCACCCTGCGTGAAGTCGACCACTGCTACAAACCCTTACCGTTGTTACATTTGGCAAAACATTCTGTCGCCGCGCTTACCGTGCGAGCGTGACATTTGTCCGCGACGCCTCGCGGGTTGTGGACCGGTGCTGATATGGTGCACTATCACGCCTCGCACGCTCAAACTCCCGGAGGAAAATGATGCGCACCCGCTTGCAACGACGTATTGCCACGGCCGCGGCGCTGCTGTGCGCCCTGATGCCGGCGCTGGCGCAAGCGCAATCGAAGTACCCGGACCGTCCTATCCGCGTCATCGTCCCGCTCGCGCCGGGGGGCGGCAGCGACTACACCGCACGCTATATCGGCCTGCGGCTCGCCGAACGCGTCGGCCAGACCGTGGTGGTGGATAACCGTCCGGCCGCGTCCGGCATCGTCGGCACCGAATTGGTCGCCAGGGCCGTTCCCGACGGCTACACGCTGCTGCTCGCCTATTCCACGCACGCACAAAGCGCGCAACTGTTCTCCAAGCTGCCCTACGACCCGGTCAGGGATTTCGCGCCGGTGACGGAGGTGATCGCCACGCCGCTCACGCTGCTGCTGAATCCGACGATCCCGGCAAAGACAGTGAAGGAATTCATCGCTTATGCGAAGGCCAATCCGGGCAAGCTCAATTACGGCTCATCGGGGCCCGGCAGCTCGCCGCATCTCGCGACCGAATTGTTCGCGTCAATGGCCGGCATCCAGGCCACGCACATTCCGTACAAGGGCGTCGGTCTCTACATCACCGCGCAGATCGGCAACGAAATCCAGTTCTCGTTCTCCAACATGTTCACTACCATGCCGCACTGGAAATCGGGCCGCCTCAACCTGATCGCAACCGGCGGATTGAAACGCATGGAGGCGATGCCCGATCTGCCGACCGTCGCCGAATCCGGCGTGCCGGGATTCGAAGCGCTGACTTGGTACGGATTCATGGCCCCGGCGAAAACGCCGCGCGCGGTCGTCGACAAGCTGCAGAAGGAAATCGCTGCCATCGTCAACACGCCGGAAGTGCGCCAGACGTTCGTATCGCAGGGCAATGAGGCGCTCGCCAATACGCCGGCCGAGTTCGCGCAGGTCATTCAGAGCGACGCCGACAAATGGGGCGCGATTGGCAAGCGTTTGGGCGTAAAGCTGGATTGAAGAGCCGATTCGAACCGCAAATATACGCCGGTGAACGCTGATAATTCAAATGCAAACTCGTGTGAACGCATAAGCGCTTCGAATCGTTTTGCTTCCTGCTTTGTCTGCGTTCATCCGCGTTTATCTGCGGTTAATTGTTAGCCTTTTCGCGGCAGCGTCAGCACCGCCGCCAGCCCGCCTGCTGCGCGGTTGCGCAGCCTGAGGTCGCCACCATGCGCGCGTGCAACGTTGCGCGCGATGGTCAGACCCAGCCCGCTGCCGCCGGTCGCGCGGTTGCGCGAAGCATCCAGCCGGTAGAACGGCTCGAACACGCGCTCGAGTTCGCCCTCGGGTATGCCGGGCCCTTCATCGCTCACGATGATGCGGAGTTCGCCCGGCGCGTCTTCAACCGTGAGAATGGCCCGCTGGCCGTAAATGACCGCGTTGTCGATCAGGTTGCCGATGCAGCGCTTGAGCGTTTGCGCGTGCCCGTGATAAGGCACATGCGCAACGCCTTCAATGTCGACATTGCCCCCTACTTCGCGGGCGTCGGCCTGCAGGCTTTCGAGCAGCGCCATGATGTCGACGGGCTGCGCCGGCTCGTGCGGCTCGACGCCGCGCATGAAATCGAGCGCCGCGCCGACCATGGCGTCCATTTCTTCGAGGTCCTTCACGAATTTCGCGCGCAGCGCGGCGTCGTCGAGCAGTTCCGCGCGCAGCCGCAGCCGCGTGATCGGCGTCTTGAGATCGTGCGACATCGCCGCGAAGATGCGCGTGCGCTCGCTGATGAACTTCGAGAGCTTCTCCTGCATCGTGTTGAATGCGCGCGCCGCACGGCCGACTTCGAGCGGGCCGCCTTCGTCCAGCGGCGGGCGGTTGATGTCTTCGCCCAGGCTGTGCGCGGCCTCGGCGAGCACCTTGAGCGGCCGCGTCAGCCAGCGCACCGCCAGCAACGTTACCGCAATGACGACCGCAAGCAGCACCGCGAGACTCAGCAACAACTGGTACGGCCACGCGAACGATTCCTGCGACTGGCGCGAATTGAACGTGACGAGATCGCCGTCATGCAGGCGCGCCTGCACGATGAAAGAAATGCCGCCAAAACGCCGCGGCGGCGGCACCGATCCGGTCTCGCCCGGATTCGCGCCGCCCGCTTCCGGACCGCCTCTGCTGCGCCAGCCGCCCTTGCCCATGCGGGCCGGCGCATCGGTCGCCTGCACGGTCAGATCGAAACCCTCCGCCAGCGAGCGGTTGATGGCCGCGGTGAACTGGGCCGCCTGCTCCTGCTTCTCCGCATCGACCGCCTGCGGTTCAAGCGGCGGCTCGCCGAGCGAAATGCGCAGCGGCGGCGAGCTGAACACGCTGACAATTTTCGCGCGCTCGGCGGGCGCTATCGAGTCGAGCAGCTCGATGATGTCGGCGATGCGCGCGGCCGAGCGCATGCCCATCGAGCGCGTGATGTATTCGCCGCGTTCGCGCCAGTGCACCGCAAAACTCAGCAACTGCGCGACAATGAGGCCGCCCAGCAATATCAGCACGAGGCGCGCGAACAGCGAGCGCGGCAAAAACCGCATCACGTGCTGACTTCGACCGGCACTGCGAAGACGTAGCCTTCGCCGCGCACGGTCTTGATGATCGCCGGCTCCTTGGCGTCTTCGTCCAGACGGTGACGCAACCGGCTCACCTGCACGTCGATGCTGCGGTCGAACGGCGAGGCATCGCGCGACAGCATGAGGTCGATCAGCTGATCGCGGTTCAGCACCCGGTCGGGGTGCGCAAGAAATATCCGCAGCAGCTTGAACTCGGTGCCGCTCAGCGCGACGACCACGCCGGCGGGCGACACCAGGTTGCGCGCCGCGACGTCGAGCGTCCAGCCCGCGAAGCTGATGCGCCGCGCCGCATCGGGCTGCAGGTTCTGCGGCAGCGTGCGTGTGCGCCGCAGCACGCTCTTGATGCGCGCCAGCAGCTCGCGCGGGCCAAACGGCTTGGCGAGATAATCGTCGGCGCCGATCTCAAGGCCGACGATGCGGTCGGTCTGCTCGCCGCGCGCAGTCAGCATGATGACCGGCACCGGGGAGCGCGCGCGCAGATCGCGGCACAGCGTCAGGCCGTCGTCGCCGGGCAGCATGAGGTCGAGCACGATCAGGTCGGGAGTTGCCTCCGCGAATGCGCCCCACATGCCTTTGCCGTCGGCGACGGCGGTGACGCGGTAGCCGTTCTTCTCCAGATAATCGCGCAGCAGGCTGCGAATTTCCAGATCGTCGTCGACGACCAGTATGTGATCTTGTGTGCTCATGAGCTTGTATATCGCTTCCTTCGCGCGGGCGGCGAAAAAATTGTATCGCAGTGTAACAACCGCCGCGCGTGACAGGGTGCGATACAAAAATGGCAATTCATGAAACGCGGGCGTTACACCTTGGTGCTCAAATGTGCATTGCCAGGAGACGACGGCGCAAGTGACTATGCAGCGCCGGGCCGGGAAGGCAACAGTTATCTAACCCAATGGAGAAAGCACATGAGCAACCATCGTAAAGTCATCGCAGGTATGATCGCCGCGGCCGCGCTTGCCGCGTCGGGATCGTTTGTTTATGCGCAGACGGACAGGGCACCCGGCCAGGGCGCGAACCAGTCGGGCGGCCCGGGCGCCAACCGCGGCGAAATGCAGCGCGGCGAGCGCGGCGGCCACGAACACCGCGGTCATCACGGCAAATGGAGCAATCCCAGGGCCGCGGTCGAAGGCCATCTGGCTGCACTCAAGGTCGAGCTCAAGATTACGCCCGCGCAGGAAAATGCGTGGCAGGCCTTTGCGGCCAAGACGCGTCAGCGCACCGACGCCATGATTGCGCGGCACGAGCAAAGAAAACCCGAGCCGCAGGCCGCCAATCTGACGGCGCCGGAGCGCATGGCGCAACACACCGAGCGGATGAAGCAGCGCATCGCCGGCATGGAAGCGCGGACCGCGGCGGTGAAAGACCTCTATGCCGTGCTGACACCCGAGCAGAAGACGATTGCCGACAAACAGTTCTCGCGCGGCTTTCGCCATGGTCATCACGAACGCCACGGCGAACGTGGTGGACACGGCGGACACGGCGAACGCGGCGAGCACGGGAACAAAACCTGATCGCAAGTCGTATCTGATTTGAAGCCGGGGCCGTGTGTCCCGGCTTTTTTTCGTACGCCGGCCACTGCGCCAGGTTATCGCAGCCAACCGTATAATCGCGGCTCGAGGAGATCTATGATGGCCTATCGCAATTCGCCGTTTTGCGTTTTTCTGCTCGCCACCGCGGCACTCGCCGGTGCATCGACCGTCGCGACCGCCGCGGACTGGAAACCGGACAAGGCCATTGAGCTCGTCGTCGGCACCGGTCCCGGCAGCGGCGTCGACAACACGGCGCGCACTGCGCAATCGATTCTGCAAATGCAGAAAATCGTCGAACCGCAGATGACGATCGTCAACAAGCCGGGCGGCCCTTACGCGGTCGCTTACAACTATCTTTCGCAATTCCCGGGCGACGGCACCAAGCTGGTGGCGCAGACGTCTACGCCGCTCTCCGCGCTGGTGACGGGACAGCTGACCGTCAAGTACTTCGAATTCACGCCGATCGCGAACCTCATCACGGAACCCATTCTCTTCATGGTGCGGGCCGAATCGCCGGTCACGAATGCCAGGGACCTCGCGCAGCGCTTAAAGGCCGATCCGTCGGCGCTGAGCATCGCGCTGGCCACCGCGCGCGGCAATGCATTTCACATCAGCGCCGCGCTGTTCGCGCGCGCGGCCGGCGCCGATGCGAAAAAACTCAAGATCGTCATCTACAATTCGTCCGGCGATGCGGTTGCGGCATTGCTCGGCGGCCATGTCGACATCGTGGCGGTGACGCCCGGCAATTTCCTCCCGCTCTACGAAGCCAGGAAGATCCGCATCCTCGGCCTGGCATCGCCGCGGCGATCGGGCGGGCTGCTTGCGACGGTGCCGACCTTCAAGGAGCAGGGCTTCGATGTCGTGTTCGATCTGCCGCGCAGCGTGATGGGCGCAAAAGGCCTGAGCGCGGATCAGGTGCGCTACTGGGATGGCGTGTTCGGGCGCATGGTCAGGACAAATGAATGGCGGCAGGCGGTCGAGAAGAACCAGTGGGAAGACGACTATATGAACAGCGCCGACCTCGCTAAAAGCCTGAAGGCGCAGTACGAAGTGCTGAAGGATGTGCTGACCGAGCTCGGCATGGCAAAGCAATAACAGCAAAAAGACATCGGCCATAGAGAGCACAGGGAGCACAGGGAGCACAGAGAGCACAGAGAGCACAGAGAGCACAGAGAGCACAGAGAGCACAGGGAGCACAGGGAGCACAGAGAGCACAGAGAGCACAGAGAGCACAGAGAGCACAGA
>JANYDM010000027.1 GCA_025363575.1 Betaproteobacteria bacterium
ATCGACGGTCTCACCGGACAAACGCGCCCCAGTCTCGATGCGCTCAATCGTGCGCTGACCCGCAGCAACGGCGCCAGCGCCGAACAAAAGCTATGGGTCCTGCTGCGGCTGGCGGAAATGGCCTGGCGCTTGAATGACGCCGGGCTCGCAGAGCAATATTTCAAGCGGGCGATAGCGCTCGGCATAACCGACGGCTTCCTGCTCGCGGCCTATGCGGATTTTCTGCTTGATTACGGTCGCGCGCCGGAGGTCATTACGCTGCTCAAGGACTGGACTCTCGCGGACCCGCTGCTGCTGCGCCTGGCGCTTGCGGAGCAGGCTGCCGGTGCGGCGGGCGCGCGCGACCATCAGACCACGCTCGCCGATCGCTATGCCGCGGCCCGGTTGCGCGGTGATACCACGCACGAGCAGGAAGAATCGCGCTTCTGCCTGCAAATGCTCAAGCAGCCCGCCGAGGCCCTGCGCCTTGCGCAGAGCAACTGGAAGATACAAAGGGAACCGCGCGATGCGCGCGTGCTGCTCGAGGCGGCAGTCGCGACGCGCGCGCCGGCAGCCGCGCAACCGGCGCTCGACTGGATGGCGGAGACTCATATCGAAGACTGGTACCTCCAGCGCCTTGCTGACCAGCTTGCCAAGATGAGCAAGGGCGGATCATGAAGCGCGCATTGTGGTGCGTGTTGTTTATGCTTGTCGCAGGTACCGCGTCCGCGCACAAGCCGAGCGACAGTTATCTGACGATCACCGTCGACGGTGACGCGCTGCATGGTCAGTGGGACATCGCGCTGCGCGATCTCGATTTCGCGATCGGGCTCGACAGCAATGGCGACGGCGAAATCACGTGGGGCGAATTGCGTGCGCACCAGGCAGAGGTCGATGCGTACGCGCTGGCGCGGCTCAGCGCGACGGTCGATGGTGCGGCGTGCCCGCTGCGCGCCACCGATCACCTGGTCGACTTGCACAGCGACGGCACTTACGCGGTCATGCGCTTCGAGTCGCAGTGCGCCAAGCCGGGCGCGGCACTGGAGCTCGGCTACAACCTTTTTTTCGATCTCGACCCGCAGCACAAGGGTTTGCTCCGCCTCGTGTACGCCGGGATCACGCGCACCGCCATTTTCAGCCCCGAGACGGCGCGCCAGCGCTTCGAGCTGACGCGGCCGAGCCGGCTCACGCAGTTCATCGACTATGCGCGCGAAGGCGTGTGGCATATCTGGAAAGGCTTCGACCACATTCTTTTCCTGTTGTCGCTGCTGTTGCCGGCCGTGCTGGTGCCGCTGTCGCGGCGCACGCGCGACCCGTCGGCAACCATCGCCGGGTGGCGCGCCGTCGACCATTTAAAGCCGGCCTTTTGGGAGGTGTTCCAAATAGTCACGGCGTTCACCGTCGCGCATTCAATTACGCTGAGTCTGGCCGCACTCGGCGTAATAACGCTGCCAACAAGGCTGACCGAATCCGCCATCGCCCTGTCAGTCATCCTGGCGGCGCTCAATAATATCTACCCGCTGTTTCAGCGCCGGCGCTGGATGGTGGCGTTCGCGTTCGGCCTGATTCACGGATTCGGCTTCGCGAGCGTGCTGGCCGACCTGGGCTTGCCGCGCGATGCGCTGTTGCTCGCGCTCGTTGGCTTCAATATCGGCGTCGAAGCGGGCCAGCTGGTGATCGTCAGTGCCTTTTTGCCGTCCGCTTACTGGCTGCGCCGGACCGCGTTTTACCAGCGCGCCGTTTTTATCGGCGGCTCGGTGCTGATTTGCCTGCTCGCCACGGTGTGGTTTACCGAGCGCGCGTTCAACCTTAAATTACTGGTGTTTTAATGGCATAATCGCTCGATTGGCCGCCTGATTTGCGGCCCATTTTGCTGAAACCCGATGTCTGACGGTTGCGCGCAATCACTCCCGTTTCACCGCTATGCAAAGCCGGCGTTTACGCCTGCGCTGCTGGTTTCACTCGCGGTTCACGCGGCTGCGGCGGGTTTGCTGTTGCAAGGGTGGCAGATCGCAGCGGTGGAGCCCCCGCATCCGCTGACCGTGACGCTCGCAGCGGCGCCGCCAATGGTGGCGGAGCGCCCGCCGGACTTGCCGGTCGAGCATACGCATGAAATTCCGTTTACGCCAAGAAGCCGCGCCCTTCCTGTGAAGCCGCTGCATCACGCGCCGCTACCCAGCTTGATTGCGGTCGAGCGGACAGAGATAGCGCCGGCCGCTACTGTGGCTGCGCCGGTCGCCGAAGCGCCGCCGGCACCCGTGCTCCTCGCGAAAGCGCCCGCAACGGTGAGCGCGCCAGGTCGCGCGGATACAATCGAGCCGCCGCATTTCAATGTCGCCTACCTCAGCAACCCGCGGCCCGCCTATCCGCCGATGGCGCGCAAGCTGGGAATCGAAGGCGTGGTGCTGTTGCGCGTCAACGTCACCGCGCAGGGCGCGCCCGAGAAGATCGTGATTGCGCAGTCGTCCGGCGCGTCTGTCCTTGATGACGCAGCGCTCAAAGCAGTGCAAGGCTGGACGTTTGTGCCGGCGCGCCGCGGCGACACGCCAATCGCGCATCCGGTCGACGTGCCCATCCGTTTCCACCTCAGTAACAGTAACAGTAACTAGCATGATCGTTGCGGGCCGCCGGCCGCGTCTTGCGGTGCTGGGGATGGCCTTGCTCGCGGTATTGTGTTTTACACAGTCATCGCTCGCGGCCGGCGTGCAGACGCTCGATACCGTGGATGTCATCGATGCTGCGGACAACCTCGTTGGCACCGCCGACTCGGCGAATCAAGGGACTGTAACGCGCGGGCAAATCGAGGCGCGCCCGAATTACCGGTCGGGAGAAATTCTCGAGTCGACCCCCGGGCTGATCGTCACTCAGCATAGCGGCGAGGGCAAAGCCAATCAGTATTTCCTGCGCGGCATCAATCTCGATCACGGCACCGATGTCGCGATCACCGTCGACGGCATGCCGGTCAATCAGCGCACGCACGGTCACGGCCAAGGCTATAGCGACCTCAATTTTCTGATTACCGACCTCGTCAGCGGGCTGCAATACAAGAAGGGTCCGTACTACGCCGAAGAGGGCGATTTCTCGGCGGCGGGCGCGGTGCATTTGCAGTTGCCTGGCCGCTTGGACAAAGGCGTGGCCGAACTCGGTGGCGGGGCCGACGGCTACCGGCGTTTTCTGCTGGCGGATTCGCCGCGCGTCGGCAGCGGCAATCTGCTGTACGCGCTGGAAGTATTTCACAACGATGGACCGTGGGCGCGGCCGGACGATTACGGAAAGTTCAGTGGCATGCTGCGTTATTCGCAAGGTACCGCGCAAAATGGCTTCAACCTGACCGCGATGGCCTATCAGGGAACGTGGAACGCGACCAATCAGATTCCCAAACGCGCGGTCGATGCGGGTTTGATCAATCGCTTTGACACGCTGGACCCGAGCGATGGCGGAGATTCCAGCCGCTACAGTCTGTCGGGCGGGTGGAACAGGACGGGCGAGAGCTCGACGTCATCCGCCAATGCATACGTGATCCGCAGCAAGCTCAATCTGTGGAACAACTTCACGTTTTTCCAGGACGACCCGGTCAACGGCGACCAATTCGAACAGACCGACCAGCGTGTGACCACAGGCCTCAATGCCAAACATACGTTGTTCGGCAAGTGGGGCGGCCACGACGTTGAAAATACCTTCGGCGTGCAGGTGCGCAACGACAACATCAACGTGGGGCTGTTCAACACCGTGCAACGTGTGCGCATAGGCACGACGCGCACCGATCACGTAGTGGAAACCAGCGCTTCGCCGTACTACCAGAACAGCCTGCGCTGGAACGACTGGTTTCGCACGGTCGCCGGGTTGCGCGCGGATTTTTACAACGGGCAGGTCACAAGCGACAACCCGCTCAATTCGGGCAAGGCCGTCGACCACATGCTCAGCCCCAAAATATCGATGATATTCGGGCCGTGGGCGAAGACCGAGTATTACCTGAATTACGGACGGGGTTTTCACAGCAACGACCTGCGCGGCGCGACGATCAGTGTCGATCCAAAGACGGGGGCGTCCGCCACCCGCGAATCCCTGCTTGTGCGTGCCACCGGCTATGAGACCGGCGTGCGCACCGCGGTGATCCCGCATCTGCAGAGTTCGCTCGCCGTGTTCGCTCTCGATATTCAATCCGAACTGCTGTTCCAGGGCGACGCGGGGACCACTGCCGACAGCGGCCGTCCGAGCCGGCGCGTCGGCTTCGAATTTTCAAATCTGTATACGCCAGTACCATGGTTGGTGCTCGATGCCGATATTGCTTTTACGCGGGCGCGTTTTACGGACATCGACGTGGCGCGCGTTGGCGACCGCGTGCCCGGGGCGGTGGAGGGCGTCGCGACTTTTACCGCGTCGGTGGACAATCGTGGCCCGTATTACGGCAGCATGCGGTTGCGTTATTTCGGCCCGCGTCCATTGATCGAGGACAACTCTTTGCGCTCGAATTCGACCACGCTGCTGTCGGGACGAATCGGCTATAAATTCGACAAGAAGCTGCGCGTTCAGCTCGATGTGTTCAATCTGTTGAACCGCCAGGCAAGCCAGATCGACTATGCCTACACGTCGCAATTGCGCGGCGAGGCCGCGCCAGTCACCGACATTCATTTCCATCCGACTGAGCCGCGATCGTTCAGGGTCTCCGCGATCCTGAATTTCTGACATAGCAACGCCCGCGCGTTGACTGCGTCTTGCGCGGCGCCTAAATCTCCGCGGCGGATCGCCGATATTCGCCCGATTGCAGCCGCTCGATCGTCCATCCCCCTATGGCATAGCGGATTAACCTCAAAGTGGGAAATCCGGTTTTGGCCGTCATGCGTCGCACCTGGCGGTTTTTGCCCTCGCGCAGCGTGATTTTGAGCCAACTCGTCGGTATCTGTCGGCGCTGGCGTATGGGCGGATCGCGCGGCCATAACCAAGCCGGCTCTGCCGTGGCCTCGGCGGTCGCGGGCAGTGTCACGAAGTCGCCGAGGTCGATGCCGCGCGCGAATTGCGCCAGCGCGTCTGCGCCCGGGATGCCTTCGACTTGCGCCCAGTAAATCTTGGCCAGCTTGTGACGTGGATCGCTGATGCGATGCTGTGTGGCGCCGTCATCGGTGAGCACCACCAGGCCCTCGCTGTCGGCGTCCAGGCGGCCGGCAGCGTAGACCGCCGGGACCGGAATGAAGTCCTTCAGCGTGCGGCGCGGCGGCGACGGGCTGAACTGGCACAGCACGCCATAGGGCTTGTTGAACAGGACGACGGAATTCATGGCACTCAGGGTACAAAATAATGCCCGCTCGTGCGAGCGGGCATTGGTGCGGCAGTCCCGCGGCTCACGCCGCCATGGCCGTGGCGCCGCGGGTGACGCCACTGGTGAGCCATTCGTACGCGGGCAAAGTCAGAAATTCGACGTAGTCGCCCGTGCACATCTGGTCGAACAGCATTGCCGCCTCAGTGTATTTGCCGGTATTCCACGCGTCGTCGCCAACATAGGCTTTGATGCCCGGCATCTCTTCCGCCAGCAGCTGGCGAAACAATTCGGCGGTGACCTTGCGGCCGTCGGTGAGCACTCCTTTCGGACTGCGCATCCATTGCCAGATCTGCGAACGCGAAATTTCGGCGGTGGCGGCATCTTCCATGAGGTTGTAAACGGGCACGCAGCCGTTGCCGGCAAGCCATGCGCCCAGATATTGAACGCCGACGCTGATGTTGTTGCGCAGTCCTGCCTCGGTAATCGGCTGCTCAGGCTGAAAATCAAGCAAGTCGCGCGCGCTGTAGTTGACCGCCGGCAGCTGCTTCGAATACTGGTTCGGCGCGGGCATGTGTTCGTCGAAAATCGCTTTTGCAATCGGCACCAGTCCCGGATGCGCGACCCAGGTTCCGTCGCAGCCATCGGTGACTTCGCGCAGTTTGTCCGCGCGGACTTTTTCCATCGCCGCCGCGTTGGCTGCAGGGTCGTTCTTGATCGGGATTTGCGCGGCCATGCCGCCCATGGCCGGAGCGCCGCGCCGATGGCAGGTCTTGACGAGCGTCAGCGCGTACGCGCGCATGAACGGCGACGTCATCGTAACCTGCGAGCGATCGGCCAGGCAGAAGTTGCGGTTGAGGCGGAATTTCTTGATGCACGAAAAAATATAGTCCCACCGTCCGATATTGAGGCCGGCGGAATGCTCGCGCAATTCCCACAGGATCTCGTCCATTTCGAACGCAGCCACGACTGTTTCGATCAGGGCCGTTGCCTTGATGGTGCCGCGGATAACGCCCAGTTCGTCCTGCGCGGAATTGAAAATGTCATTCCACAACCTCGCCTCGAGATGCGACTCCATCTTGGGCAGGTAAAAGTACGGCCCGCTGCCGCGCGCCAGCGTTTCTCTCGCGTTGTGGAAAAAATAAAGGGCGAAATCGAAAATTGCACCCGCCACCGCCACCCCGTCGACCAGCATGTGTTTTTCGTCAAGATGCCAGCCGCGCGGGCGCGGGATCAGCACCGCGGGCTTTTCATGCAGGCGATAGTGTTTGCCGTTTTGCTCGAGCGTAATCGTGCGCCGGACGGCGTCGTACAGATTGCGCTGCCCGTCCAGCATGTTGTCCCATGTCGGGCAGTTTGCATCCTCAAAATCGGCCATGAACGTCGAGGCGCCGCAGTTAAGCGCATTGATGACCATTTTGCGATCGGTCGGGCCGGTGATTTCAACGCGGCGGTCGAGCAAGTCGGCGGGCTGCGCCGCAATCAACCATGCTGAGTCGCGCAGATTTTTAGTCTCCGGTAGAAAATCCGGCAGCGTGCCTGCGTCAAAATCGCGCTGGCGCGCGGCGCGCCGGTTGAGCAGATCCTGGCGGCGTGTTTCAAATTGGCGATGCAGCTTGGCGACAAACGCGAGTGCCGGCAGGGTCAGGATATCGGCATAAAGCGGTGCGACGGCAGCATGCAGAGCAACGCCGGTGGGCAAGGCGGTATTCGTACTCATAAGCAAGCTCCTGTTTATTGACTGAAATTAGCGCGCTGCACAATTTTCGCAATCCAAATTTCCAGTAGCACCTAGTCAAGAAGATCCTCTTAGGCTATTGAATCTCCTAATTTTTTACTGCGATCATGCAGGCCGATACTGAGATTGCTGAATTAGTATACCAGCGAGATACCGCAATGCAACATGCGAGTTTATACCGCGCTTCAATTGAGATTGAGAGCGTGAGGAGTTCAGCGGAGCCTGCCACACACAAGTCCTTACAGCCCGGCCGTGCGCGGGGGAGGGGGGCAAGGGTGTTCAAAACAATGACGCCCGCATAAGCGGGCGTCATGTTGCGATGCGCGGGCCGGGTTATCCCGCGGGCGGCAGGAGCGCCGGAGTTATTTACCCCAGGGCTTGATCGCTTCTTTCAGCTGGTTATAGCCGTCGAGGTAGCGCGGGCGCTTCGCGCTGTATATCTTGTCAAACGTCGCCAGTTGCGCATCAAGCCACGTGGCGAGCTGCGCATTGCCCGGGTTGGCGGCCTTGTAAGCTTCGTTGATCAGAACGAAATGTATGCGCGGATCATACGGTTGCTTTTCTCCGCCGACCGTTTCATCGCCATCGAGCAAACGCAGCAGCATCGCGTCGGCAGAACCAAGCGTCTGCTCAAATATCGGCTCGCCTTCGACGCGGTACATGACACTCGTCATGTCCTTGCCGTTGGTCATCGTGAACCCCATATCAGTCCACAGCTTCTTCATATCGACCTTGGCGCCCACCTTGTCGATAATGATCTGGCCCCAGGCGCGCAGCACGTCCGGTGCGTCGGCCATCAGGTCGGTCAGGCGATCGCCGTCGAGGTCGGTTGCGTAAACGATACAGGGGCGTTGCTGGATCATGTCATGCAGCAGTAGTCCGAAGTTGGTGTCCGAGATATGCTCGTAAACATCCCCGCCCCAGTTTTCCATGCCGGCCTTGAAGTCCTTCGGCAGCAAAGCGACGATGGCATCGACGTTCGCCTTGTGTTCTTCGTAGGCATTGACCGCGTACTGGCGCTTCAATTTGAACTTGGTGCCGGCCAGCAGCCAGCGGACGATACCCGCATTGACGGCGTCCTCTTTGGCCTGGGTCGGCTTGGTGGCGACGCGTCCGATCTGACCGGTTTCGTGCACCATTTTCAGGAACAGGCGCGCGGCGTACGCCATGCGCACGCCGGGCGTGTTCATTTCGGAGTGAATATTGCCGGTGGCTTTGTCGACTATGAACTTCTTGTTGTCCTGCGAGTAGGGCAGGCCGGGCATGAAGCGGATGCTGGTGATGCCGCCATAGGGTCGCACGTTGCAGTAGACGCCTGCCGCGGTGCGCAGCGGGGCGTTGGCCGATTTGCCCGCCACCACGACTTTCTTGCCGTTGTCATTGACCATGAAATCGCCGGCGGTCGACCATTTCAAGCAGGTGTAATCCATTTTGCCGAACCACTCGAGCGACTTCAGCTTGGTATCGTGGCGGAACTGCGCCATCATCGGCACGCCGAGGAAGGGCAGGCCGAGCACGTCGAGCGCCATCAGCGTGCCGTTGAGCGCGAACATGTCCGTGAACGCGTGCGCGACCGGTTTCACGCCGCCTGCATTATTGCCGCCTTCCCAGATGATTGCGTCGGCAATGCCGCGCGGCTGGGTATTGGAACGTTTGTATATGCTGTCGAGCAGCTTGAACAGGTCGCCTTTCTGTTCCTCCTGTGCTATTTTCAGCAGGTCGAGTTTTTCAGCCATGATGCTTTAGTCTCCATTCGAATGTGATGGGTCAAATGATCGGCGTGCCGCGGCGATCGGTCGGGGGTTATCACGAGGATTGCTTGCGGCCGGCGCGTCTGGCTGCGCCCGCTGCCCTGCGGATGGTGCCTCGCCCCAATTATCTCATTTAATCGATTGCGCATAAACGCGCGGGATTGCGCCAAGCCGCAGCGATCCGCAGCCAAAAAAAAGCTCAACCGGCGGAGGCCGGATGAGCTCTTATTCAGATATTCTGGGTTATGCTGTTTTTTTTGCGCTCAGACAGCCTGGATGTTGGATGCCTGCTTGCCTTTCGGGCCCTGGGTCACTTCGAAGGAAACCTTCTGACCTTCTTTGAGGGTTTTAAAACCGCCCATTTGAATCGCCGAGAAGTGGGCGAACAAATCTTCACTACCGTCATCCGGCGTTATGAAGCCATAGCCCTTCGCGTCGTTGAACCATTTCACCGTGCCTGTTGCCATATTGCTGTTCCTTATGAACTTAAAAAATTACCGGAAATGATCTCCGGCGACTGTTTGAGTTTCAAGGACGCATACGGCAAAACGACCGGACCGGTAACTGCGATCGAGCTTGAAGCCAAACACCTTTCGGCTTTCTAGGCTATTTGCCTGGGGAAGTCAAGTTTTTGTTCGCGAGGGTGTTTTTTAGCACTTGAATATTCTGCAATTATGGTCAAAATAACAGCTGATTGCGCGTGTATGGACGGTGGTATCTAGAATGGCAATACGGCAGCGCGAAGACTCGGTTCTGGAGGCGAAAAAGGCCAAGGTCAAGTCGCCGCCGATGTTCAAGGTTTTGCTGTTGAATGACGATTACACGCCAATGGATTTTGTCGTCATGGTTCTGCAGAAATTTTTCTCCCTCAGCCGCGAAAAGGCAACTCAAATTATGCTCAAGGTTCATCGCGATGGTACCGGTGTATGCGGGGTCTATCCGCGCGACGTGGCGGCGACCAAGGTCGAACAGGTCAGCGCTTATGCCCGTCAGCATCAGCACCCGTTGTGCTGCGTGATGGAGGAAAACTGATGATCGCCCAGGAGCTTGAAGTCAGCCTGCATATGGCGTTCATGGAGGCGCGCCAGAAGCGCCACGAATTCATAACGGTCGAACATCTGCTGCTCGCACTGCTCGACAACCCTTCCGCGTCCGAAGTGCTGAAAGCGTGCGCGGCCGAAATCGACGATCTGCGCAAGCTGCTGTCCGAATTCGTCACCGAGCACACGCCGATTTTGACGACCGAAGACACCGATACCCAGCCCACTCTCGGTTTTCAGCGCGTGATCCAGCGCGCGATACTGCATGTGCAGTCGTCGGGCAAGAAGGAAGTCACCGGTGCCAACGTGCTGGTCGCGATATTCGGCGAGAAAGATTCGCACGCGGTTTATTTCCTGCATCAGAAAGGCGTTACTCGTCTCGACGTCGTCAATTTCATATCGCACGGCATCAGCAAGGTGCCGCAGGCGGCCCCCGGCAAGAGCGACGGCGAGGCGGAATCCGAGCAGGAGCAGACTTCCGGCGGCGCGCTCGAAACCTATACGCTGAATCTGAATTCGCTCGCGCTCGCCGGCAAAATCGATCCGCTGATCGGCCGCGACCGCGAATTGGAGCGCGTCGTGCAGACCTTGTGCCGCCGGCGCAAGAACAATCCTCTGCTCGTAGGCGAAGCTGGCGTAGGTAAAACGGCGATCGCCGAGGGGCTCGCGCGGCGCATCGTAGAAGGCGACGTGCCCGAGATACTTGCGAAATGCACAGTCTATGCGCTCGACATGGGCGCGCTGCTGGCCGGGACGAAATACCGCGGCGATTTCGAGCAACGCCTGAAAGCAGTGCTCAAACAACTGTTCGACAACACGCACGCCATTCTCTTCATCGACGAGATCCATACACTAATCGGCGCCGGTGCAGCGTCGGGCGGCACGCTCGACGCTTCAAATCTGCTGAAGCCCGCGCTGTCGACAGGCCAGTTGAAGTGCATAGGCGCGACGACTTATCAGGAATACCGCGGCATCTTCGAAAAAGACCACGCGCTCTCGCGCCGTTTCCAGAAGGTCGATGTGGTAGAGCCGAGCATTTCGGAGACCGTGTCGATCCTGCGCGGATTGAAAACGCGCTTTGAGGAGCACCATGGCATCAAATACGCATCGTCCGCGTTGACGTCGGCGGCGGAACTGGCGGCGCGCTACATTAACGACCGCCATCTGCCGGACAAAGCGATCGATGTCATCGACGAAGCGGGCGCTGCGCAACGCATCCTGCCCAAATCGAAGCAGAAAAAAGTCATTACCAAACACGAGATCGAGGAAATCGTCGCCAAGATCGCTCGCGTGCCGGCGCAAAGCGTCAATTCCGACGATCGTTCGCAATTGAAAAACCTTGATCGCAACCTGAAGGCGGTGGTGTTCGGCCAGGACAAAGCCATTGATGCGCTCGCTGCGGCAATCAAAATGTCGCGCAGCGGGCTCGGCAACCCGCAGAAGCCGACCGGCTCGTTCCTGTTTTCGGGCCCGACCGGCGTCGGCAAGACCGAAGTCGCGCGCCAGCTCGCTTATATCATGGGCGTTGAACTGATCCGCTTCGACATGTCCGAATACATGGAGCGCCACGCGGTGTCGCGGTTGATTGGCGCCCCTCCGGGATACGTCGGGTTCGATCAGGGCGGGTTGCTGACCGAAGCCGTCACCAAGCAGCCGTATGCAGTGCTGCTGCTCGATGAAATCGAGAAAGCGCACCCGGACGTCTACAACATTCTGCTGCAGGTGATGGACCACGGGACGCTGACGGACAACAACGGGCGCAAAGCTGATTTTCGCCATGTGATGATCATCATGACCACCAATGCCGGCGCAGCGGAGCTCTCGAAAACATCGATGGGGTTCACCGTGTCGACGCAGGCGGGCGACGAGATGGCTGAAATCAAGCGCATGTTCACGCCCGAGTTCCGCAACCGTCTTGACGCGATCATCTCGTTCGCGGCGCTTGATCGTGAAATCATCATGCGCGTCGTCGACAAGTTCCTGATGCAACTCGAAGAGCAACTGGAGGAGAAAAAAGTCGAGGCCACGTTCACGCCCGCGCTCAAGGAGCATCTGGCTAAAAAGGGTTTCGACCCGCAGATGGGCGCGCGCCCTATGGCGCGCCTTATCCAGGACACCATACGCACCGCGCTCGCCGACGAGTTGCTTTTCGGCAAGCTCGCGAACGGCGGCAAAGTCACTGTCGATATCGACGCCAGCGGCAAAGTGCAACTGCTATTCGACGAGGAAGTCGCGAGCGTCGTCTGATTCGGCGCGCGCTGGCTCCCAACTGCTGCGGGGCCGATTGATTGCCGGTTTCAATTTCCGCGTCCGTACCCGCTGAGGCGGCTGCCGCCGAGGATCAGGAAATGCTTCGACGTCACTTTCGTTTTGCAAGGCGCGCCAGTGCGGGCGCTTTCGCTGCGGCGCTGCTCTGCGCCAGCAACGGCTATGCTCAGCCGACCGACGAAATCCGCGGGATGGCCGCGACCTGCACCAATTGCCACGGCGCAGAGAGCGGGAAACCAGGCGGCATGCCCGCAATCGCCGGCAAGCCCGCGAGCGAACTGTCGCGGCAGCTCAGGGACTTCAAGTCGGGCGCGCGCCCGGCGACACTCATGCATCAACTGACGCGCGGATTCAGCGATGAGCAACTCGAGCAGCTTGCTGCGTACTTCGCAGGGGCGAGCAAATGATTTCGCCCGCCGCAGGCGCGGCGCATCCACCCGTTTCGCAGAACCGGCGCGCATTCATCAAGCGACTTGCGGCGACTGCCGGCACGGGAGTAATGGCCTCGCATGGCATCGCCGCTTTCGGGCAGACCGCGGCCCGCGTAATTGTCATCGGCGCGGGCTATTCCGGCGCGGCCGCCGCAAAGCACATACGCCGGTTGGCGCCCGACATTGAAGTCACGCTGATCGAGCGCGGTTCCGAATTCATTTCCTGTCCGCTGAGCAATCTGGTTCTCGGCGGAAGCCGGTCACTCGCCGATCTCACCGTGGCTTACGACGGCCTGCAAAAATACGGCGTCAAGCTGGTGCATGGCGATGCGATCGCGATCGATCCGGTGCGGCGCGAAGTGCGCCTGGCCAGCGGCTCTGTTCTCACGTACGACCGCTTGCTCGTCGCGCCCGGCGTCGACATGAGCTATGCCTCGATCCCGGGTCTTGCGGGCAGCGATGCGCAGAACCGCGTCCCGCATGCGTGGAAAGCCGGCGCGCAAACGGTCGCGTTGCGCAAACAGCTCGAAGCAATGCCGGACGGCGGCGTATTCGCCATTCATGTGCCGCGCGCGCCGTACCGTTGCGCGCCGGCGCCGTATGAGCGCGCATGCCAGGTTGCCTTTTATTTCAAAAACGCCAAGCCGAAGTCGAAGGTGCTGGTGCTCGATGCCAACGAAGACGTGCAATCGAAGAAAGCGCTTTTCATGGCTGCATGGAACGGCCCGTATAAAGGCATAGTCGACTACCGCCCGAACAGTGAGATCACCGACGTCGACGTCAAAACGCTGACCGCGAAAATGGAATTCGAAGACGTCAAAGCGGATGTGCTCAACGTCATTCCGCCGCAGAAGGCCGGGGCGATAGCGGAGCAGGCCGGATTGATTACCGCCAACAATCGCTGGTGCGAAGTGGATTGGCTGACGCTGGAATCGGTCGCGCAAAAAAACATACATGTGCTGGGCGATGCCACGCTGACCGCGCCGGTTATGCCGAAATCGGGGCATATGGCCAATCAGCATGCCAAAGTATGCGCCGCCGCCGTGATCGCTTTGCTCAAGAGCCGGCCCGTCAACCGCCAGCCGTTCATGATCAACACGTGCTACAGCTTCGTGGACGACAGGAATGCCGGCCATGTGGCGACGGTGCACCGTTACGAAGCGGAGCAGAAAACCATGGTCGTCGTGAAAGGCAGCGGCGGGCTTTCCGACAAGGCCAATGAAATCGAAGGTGCGTTGGCGAACTCGTGGGCAAGGAATATCTGGGCGGATATGCTGGCCTAGCACCACGTGCCTAGCGCTGCAGCGATCGCCGTGGCCGCACGAACCACCAGGTTGCAGCCACCAGTAGCGCGAACAATACGTACGCGACCGTGAATACCCAATCCGGAAAATTGTAAAACAGCAGATGACGCAGCCGGCGCGCGACAAAGTTCATGTCTGTGCGCGTCCCGCGCAATGCGTCTTCCCATACTGTCAGCGGGCAGGCCATGCCGACCAGCGCCTCGGCCGCGACGAACAAGATTGCTGCGAGGTGTGCTGTGCGGAACGCAAAGCCGCGCACCCATTGCCAGCCGGCTGCCGCGCCGAGCCAGATGAGCACGAGCCCGCCGGTGACGAACAACACGAATGCAAAGTGAGTTGCCAGTATCAGGTCGGCGAGCCACGTCATGATTGGTCCGGTAATTTTCGGGTCAGCCCCGAGGGAGGGGTGTGCTTTAACGTCATGCCGCGGCCGTGGCGACCGGCGGGCTGAAGCCGGGGGCCGCCGCGATGCGTCTGCGCAGTTCTTCCGCCATCACGGGTTTCAGCAGGAAATCGAGATTGGCCTCGCGTGCCAGTGAATCGAGCTCCGGCGTCATGCTGCCGGTCACCAGTATGCCCGGGATTTCCGGGTCGAGTTCGCGGCGTATTCGTTGCGCAACCTCGATGCCGCTCTGGCCCGTGCCGAGTCGATGGTCGACGATCAGCAAAGCGGGAAGCTTGCCTGCCGCGTGCACCGCTGCGACTACGTTATCGCCGGTGGTCGAGCCGATGACCTCGGCGCCCCAGCCGGCCAGCAATACTTGCATGCCCTCGACGATGGCGCTTTCATCGTCGATGACGACGATCAGTTTTCCCGTCAAGTCGGTGGCGCCCTGTGTGGCGACGGTGCCGGTATCGCCGCGTATCTCATCAAGTCGACCGATGGGCACATCAAAGCTGAAGGCAGAGCCTTTGCCGTATTCGGATGTCACGATGATGCGGTAATCGAGTAGCCCGCAGAGCCTCTGTACGATGGAAAGCCCGAGCCCCAGTCCCTTCTTGCTGGTACGTCCCGGGTTGCCGAGCTGGAGAAACTCTTCGAAGATGCGCTCGCAGTCCTCGGCGCGGATGCCGATACCGGTGTCGCGCACTTCGACGCGCAGCGCATCACCTGCCGGCGTCGCGGTGACCGCTACTTCGCCGGCAGACGTATAGCGCACGGCATTGCTGATGAGATTGCGCAGGATGCGTTCCAACAATATGGCGTCGCTGTTCACGATGTACGGGCCGCTTGCGATTGCCAGCCGCAGGTTTTTTTCGGCTGTCTCACCTGCGAATTCACCGCGCAGGCGGCCGAATATATCGGCCAGCGCAAACCGGGTCAGGCTCGGCTTGACCACGCCGGAATCGAGTTTGGAGATGTCGAGCAGCTCGTTGAAGAGGGCTTCCAGCGCCGCGACCGAATCGTTGATGCTGGAGACCAGTTTGGCATCGTCGGGGTCGTGCACCTTGTCGGCGAGGGCGGACGCGAACAAGCCGACCGCGTGCAGAGGCTGACGCAGGTCATGGCTGGCCGCCGCAAAGAACTGCGTCTTCGCGCGGTTGGCCTGCTCGGCGG
This sequence comes from Betaproteobacteria bacterium, assembly GCA_025363575.1. The sequence continues at coordinate 15,324 of JANYDM010000027.1, forward strand.
CGATGCGCGCCTGCTCCAAGTCGATGTTCTGCGCGGCCAGGCGGTCAGCCAGGACCTGTTTTTCAAAGCGGTTGCGCAGCGATTCGATCAGCATGCGGTTGTGGTTGCGCGCGAACGACATGAGCCCGAGCGTAATCGCGAGCGTAATGACGCTAAGCATGTAATGCGGCATGTCTGCTTCGTACGAATTGCGCGCGACGAACGGCGCTAACGCCGGCAGCACGAACGAATAGAAGGATGGCATATGCGCGCCGAGCATCGGCACTGCCGCGGAGGTCATGCCGAATACGAGTATCGTCAGCACCGACTGCGAAAGGTAGTGCCCGGATATATAGAACACCAGGGCGGTCGATCCCCACATGGCGCCTGAAAGGCAGGCGCCCGCGGCCCAAAGCACGGCGGCATCGCTGGCATTTTTGAACCTGAAACCGGCAGTGCGGCTCTTGAAGTAAAGCACGAGACGCGTGCCTTGAAACAGCGTGATGCCCGCGAGCCAGCCAAAAACCGTTGCCGACGGAAGCTCGGCGAGCATGACGACAGTCAGCATCAGCGCGCCGGCCATATTGCCCGCGATCGACGTGGGTAGCTGGCGATAGAGGATGCTGACCTGCTCCGCGTGTATCAGCGCGCTCAGTTGTGACTCGGACAGCGGTTTTTTTCTGGTCTTTCTTTTGCGGTAGAGCATCATGGGCTATTGCCCCGGGGTCTTCGCCAGTTGCAGCCCGAGTTTGCCGACCGCAATTACCGCCTGCGTCCGGTTCGAAACATTGAGCGCCCTGAGGATCGCAGTGACATGTATTTTTACAGTCCCCTCGGCGAGACCCAGCTCCCGGCAGATCAGCTTGTTCGATTTGCCATGCACCATCAGCGCGAGAACGTCGGATTGGCGCGCGGTCAGGCCGATCGCGCGCGGACTCAGCATCTGCCCGCTGTCGCTGGCCTCGACGGCAAGGCGCAACGCCGGCTCCGGGGTGCCCTGGTGCTGCCTGAGTACTTCGGTCGGCAGGTAAACACCGCCTGCCAGCACGAGGCGCAACGCATTGAGCAGCAATTGTGAGGATGTCGTCTTCGGGATGAATCCCATCGCGCCGGTTTCGATCGCTCGCGTCACGGTCGCCGGATCTTCTGAAGCAGACAGCACTACGGTTGGCACCGCCGGATAACGCTGGCGCAATCTCTCCAGCGCGTCTGCGCCCCCGATGTCCGGCAGGCCAAGATCGAGCAGGATAAGGTTCAGGTCGGCATGTCCGTCCGCCGCTACCAGCCCCTCGGCGAAGTTATGCGCCTCGATAAGCTGAATATCGGCGTCCAGCACCTTCAGCACATGCCGCAGAGCCTCCCGAATCAACGGGTGGTCGTCAATGATGAGAATTTTCACGGTTACCCTCCCCGGTTCCGCGCGGTGCCGCCAGCACTTGTGGATGAAGGGCTGCGGCGTCAGTGAGTCTATTACAAATCTGCCGCGCTTCCTACCGAGAAATAACTTGCCGATGTCATGCATCCCGCGCCTAGGCCGTTCAGGCTACCCCGCGATGCGTATTGGTTTCTTCGCGTCGCCTGAGCATACTTTTCCGCAAGCAGTACGGTCGTTCCTGAGAGTGATGCCGGCGCACCTTCGCCGGCGCATCAACCGAGGAGATCATGATGAACGAAAGCCATGACCGGGTTACAGCAGTTAAGGACGTTGCGAACGAAGTACGCAAGACACATGCGCGTGAAACCGTCGGGCTGGCCGCGTGGATCGGAATCCTGGGAATGACGGCGGCCCTTATTTCCGCGTGGCTGATGAATTCGACCGGTGTGCCGCAGGTATCGGCCGACGCGGGCGATCCGTCAGCGCATGTGCCGTATTACCCGTCGCAATACGTCAACCAGGCGACCGAACAGCCGCCGGCGACCCCGACGTTCTGAGCGTAATCGTGCTGACTTCGAAACATCGCCGCTGCCTTCCGCACGCCATGTTGCCGAAGCCGCTGCGCACCTGGGTGGTGCTGGCTAAATGCGCCGCCGGGCTCGTCGCGATAGCCTTGATTGCCATCATAGGCGTGAATAGTCGCCTCGACGGTGCGACGGCACAGGCCGGCCGCAACATAGACACGGCACGAAATACAGAAAGGCTGGCCGAGCGGGATCGCAGGCAGACGTTCAACGAGCGGCGTGAGCGCTTTGAGCGCCATGGCGATCTGGGCAGCGTCGCGGGCAAATCGGCGCAACCGGGGAACCGGTTGTCGATGGAATTGCGATAGCCGCAGAGACGCGGATGGATTTGGCATAATAGGCGCGTTCTTTTCGTCAACGCCCATGCGGGTTGCTTTGGGTAATAAGGATGACTTGATGCATCGCGCTATACCCCTGGCTGCAATCTGGATTATTGCAATTGGCATATGCGCAGGGCAGGCGCGGTGCGCTGACTTAAGGATCGCACTCAGTTCCGAACCCAGCTCGATGGACCCGCATTTCCACAATCTTGCCGCGAACAACAACATATCGGCGCACGTGTTCGAGACCCTGACCCGATTCGACGCTGATGGCAGGCTGCTTCCTGGGCTCGCCGATTCCTGGCGGCTGATTGACGGTACGACCTGGGAGATCACGCTGAGGAAGGGCGTCAAATTTCACGACGGCAGCGAATTGACGGCGGAAGACGTTGCCTGGTCACTGGATCGCCCCGCAACTATTATCAAATCGCCAGGGTCGTTCACGCTTTACACGCGTCAGATTGCAGGCAAGGAGATCGTCGATCCATACACAATTCGCCTGAAGACCGCGGCGCCGTATCCGTTGATGTTGAACGATCTGAGCACGATTTTCATCGTATCCAAAAAAGCGACGCAAGGCGTGGCGAGCGATGATTTTGCACAAGGCAAAGGTATGGTTGGGACGGGGCCGTTTCGGTTCGTGTCCTTCCGGCGCGGGGAGGCGGTTGAGTTCACGCGCAACAATGCCTATTCGGGCGACAAGCCGGCATGGGGTCGGGCTGCCATGCGCTTCATACCATCGGATCCGTCGCGATTGGCCGCGCTGTTGGCGGGCGACGTGGACGCGATCGATAATATTCCGCCGGCAGACATAGCGAAGATAAAGGCCAATCGCAATCTGGAGATGTTCTCCAAGGTCTCTAACCGCGTCATTTATTTCACCCTCGATCAGGAGCGCGAGGTTTCTCCTTTTGTTACAGACAAAGCGGGTAGGCCACTGGAAAGAAATCCGTTCAAGGACCTGCGCGTGCGGCGCGCGTTCAGCAAGGCGATTAACCGGCAGACGATAGCTGACCGTGTCATGGAAGGCCTGGGTCTGCCTGCCGCCAATCTCGTGCCCAGCCCGATGTTCGGCTACAACCCCGCGCTTAAAGTCGAGCCGTACGACCCGGAGGGCGCACGCAGGTTGCTGATCGATGCTGGCTATCCGGACGGTTTCGCGTTAACGATCCATGGTCCCAATAACCGATACGTCAATGACGCACAGATACTCCAGGCAGTAGCGCAAATGCTATCCCGTATCGGCATTACGGTAAAAACCGAAGCGATGCCCCTTGCGATCTATTTCCCGCGAGGAAACAACCATGAATTTACGATGGCGCTCGTTGGGTGGGGGTCTCAGACTTCCGAGGTCTCTTCGCCATTGCGCTCGGTGCTGGCAACGATAAATCGCGATAAAGGCATGGGGACCGTCAACTGGGGCGGCTATTCGAACGCGCAGATGGATGCATTGCTTGAGGAAGCGCTGCGCACCGTGGACGACAGACAACGCGAGAAGCTATTGCAAAATGCCGTGGAAATTGCGGTCAACGACGTCGGACTGATTCCTATTCATTTTCAAGTAGTGACGTGGGCTTCGCGCAGAGGCATCGCTTATGTGCCCAGGACCGACGAGCGCACGCAGGCCCAACAGTTCACGGTCCGATGATATGTGTGCAGAAAGTCGGGGACGAGCTTCTGCGTACTTTGGCGGGCGGACAAAAAAGGGGGGCATATGGTGGAAAATGATTTCTCAATCGTAGTCGATAGACGCTGGCCGGGGAATAGCCTGGATCCGTACATTCGTCTGGCAGTAGTGCTCATGGAAACCGACGGGTGCGCACGTCTGCGCCATCGCGCCGGGCAGACGACAGCCGGGCGCCAGATTTTGCCGCTACTGGCAGAACTTAATTTGACGAAGCATGGCACGCCTGTACTGCCTCGGGGCCTGAAAATTCCACGTGCCTATGTGGAGAGCGGCGCGCGATATGTCACAGGCACCATCGATGTGCATTCGCCCAGAGAGCTGCGCAAGCAAATCACTGCATTGCGCCGCCAGGTCAAGCGGCTCAAGTTGGCGCTGCCGAATCACGCGCACCTCGCGGAATCTCTGAAGGATATTAAGTCCACCGATTTGCCACAAGTCCCGCGCTATCCTGGCGTGCCGAATTCACGGCAATTGGACGGCACGGGCGTGATCATCGGCATTATCGACGACGGTTGCGCCTTTGCGCACCCAAACTTTCTTGCGGGTGCGGGAGGGGCAAATCCGGCATCGCGTGTCCGCTATCTATGGGACCAATCGGCAGCGCGCAAGAAATCCAGCTCGGGCTGGTCGGTGCCAGCTGATTTCCAGTACGGTGCGGAACTGAAGCAGCGCAGCATAGACCGGGTCATTGCCGCGAATACGTGCGCGGGTATCGTCGACCAGGCCGCGGTTTATGGCCGCGTTGATTACAAAATGGACGGTATCTCAACGCACGGAACGCATGTCATGGATATTGCGGCCGGCAATGGCCGCCTCCCGGCCGGACCCGGTGTCGCACCAGGAGCGGACATTATTTTTGTTCAGTTGCCGAAAGCCGCTATCGAAAATGCGGAGGACAGCGTGCTGTCACGCCACTTTCTTGACGGATTGATCTACATCTTTTCGCGCGCGCGGCGCGAAGGTAAATCCGCGGTCGTGAATATCAGCTATGGCGGTTATGCTGGCCCGCATGACGGCACTTCCGTGTTCGAGCGTGCGGTGGATGAATTGCTCGACAAAAAAGACCTTAAGCTCAAAGAGCGCCATCTAAATCGTGCAGTAGTCATCTCGGCCGGCAACGGCTTTGACAAACGGTGTCACGCGCAAGGACGTCTTGCCGCCGCCAAATCGAAGGTCTTGAACTGGCGCATCAATCCCGACGATCC
>JANYDM010000042.1 GCA_025363575.1 Betaproteobacteria bacterium
TGTAAGGCACTATGATCACGCGATCCACCGAAGGCAGCGCGCGCGCGATCTGCGCAATGCGCGGCAGCAGATCGATGGTCTTGCCGTTGTAAAAATAGCCGTCGGTGCTGAAGAGAATGCGCGGCTCGATCTGTCCGAAGCGGTCGAGCACACCCTGCACGCCAAAATCGGGTGAGCATGACGACCATACCGCGCCCAGGCTGGTGGCCGCAAGCATCGCTATCACGGTGCCGGGGATATTCGGCATGTAGGCGGCGACGCGGTCGCCGGCTTTGACGCCGGCGGCGCGCAAGGCCTGCTGCATCCGCGAGACTTCGTGATAGAGCTCGGCGAAGGTGACGCTGCTCTTGACCCGGTCTTCGCCCCAGAACACGATGGCCGTTTCACGGTCGCGGCGCCGCAGCAGGTTCTCGGCGAAATTCAGGCGCGCCTGCGAAAACCAGCGCGCGCCCGGCATGAGTTCGCGGTGCTCGAGCACCACGTCGCCGCGGCGCTCCGCGATGACGCCGCAGAAATCCCATACCATGCGCCAGAATTGCTCCGGCTCGCGCACCGACCACGCATGCAGCGCGGCGTAATCGGCGAAAACCGTCCCGTATTTTTGTCCCGCCGCGCGCATGAACGCAGTCATGTTAGCGGCGGCGATCGTTGCCGCCGTGGGCTGCCAGAGAGGGGTATTCATTTCGCTGCGCGCGGTGGACGGCTACTCGGGACGCATTTGCGGAAATAAAATCACGTCACGGATGCTCGGGCTGTCGGTCAACAGCATGACGAGGCGGTCGATGCCGATGCCCGCGCCGGCCGTCGGCGGCAGGCCGTACTCGAGCGCGCGGATATAGTTCGCGTCATAGTGCATCGCCTCCTGGTCGCCGGCCTCTTTTTGCTGCGCCTGCTGCTGGAAACGTTCCGCCTGGTCTTCGGGATCGTTGAGCTCCGAAAAGCCGTTGGCGATTTCGCGCCCCGCCATATAGAGCTCGAAGCGCTCCGTGTATTCCGGGTCGAGATCGTCGCGGCGTGCCAGCGGCGAGACTTCCGCGGGATAGTGATGGATGAACGTCGGCTCGAAGAGCTCCGTTTCAATGGTATTTTCAAATAGCGTGAGCTGCAGCCCGTGCACGCCGTCGGCGGGGCGAAACGCAATCTTGAGCTCGTTCAGCCTGGCAATCAACGCGTCGCGGCTCTTCAGCGTCTCGTCGTTGAATTCAGGATGATATTTCTTGATCGCCTCCGCGATGGTGATGCGCGCGAACGGCTTGTTGAGATCCATTTCGCGGCCCTGGTACACAAGTTGGGCGGTGCCGAGCACGCTGGCTGCCACCTGGCGGAACATGGTTTCGATAAATACCATCAGATACGTGTAATCGCGATGCGCGCAATAGAATTCGAGCATCGTAAATTCCGGATTGTGGCGCGTCGACATGCCTTCATTGCGAAAGTTTCGGTTGATTTCGAACACCTTCTCGAAGCCGCCGACGACGAGTTGCTTCAGATACAGCTCTGGCGCGATGCGCAGGTAAAGCTTGATGTCGAGCGCGTTGTGGTGGGTTTCGAACGGCCGCGCCGCCGCGCCACCCGGGATCGGGTGCATCATCGGCGTTTCTACTTCGAGATAGCGCTTGCCGAGAAAGAATTCGCGGATCGCCTGGATGATGCGCGAGCGCTGGATGAAGCGCAGCCGCGTATCCTCGTTGGCGATGAGGTCGAGATAGCGCTGGCGGTAGCGCTGCTCCTGGTTCGTCAGGCCGTGGAATTTCTCCGGCAGCGGCCGCAGCGACTTGGTGAGCATCACGATGTTCTTGACGCGCACGGTCAGCTCGTTGGTCCTGGTCTTGAACAGCACGCCGTCGACGCCGATGGTGTCGCCGGTATCGAAATGCTTGAACCTGGCGTGCTGCTCCTTGCCCGGGTAGCTGTCGGTGACGTAGAGCTGGATGCTGCCGCTCATGTCCTGGATAGTGGCGAAACTCGCCTTGCCCATGACGCGTTTTAACATCATGCGGCCCGCCACCTTGACGACCACCGGGTGCAGGTCGAGCCAGTCGCGGTCGCTCTCCTCGTATTTCTCGGCAAGGTCGCCGGCCAGATGGTCGCGCTGGAACTGATTCGGAAACGCCACGCCCTCGGCACGCAGCGCCTGCAGTTTGGCGCGCCGCTCGGCGATTATCTGGTTCTCGTCGATTTCCGCCGCGGGGACGGAGGCGGGTGCGGGTGCTGCGGGCTGATCGCTCATGGTATTTAGATTCCCTGTTTCAGGCTGGCGGTAATGAAGTCGTCGAGGTTGCCGTCGAGCACGGATTGCGTATTGCCGATTTCGACATTGGTGCGCAAATCCTTGATGCGCGACTGATCGAGCACGTAGGAACGGATCTGGTGGCCCCAGCCGATATCGGTTTTGGTGTCTTCGAGCGCCTGCTTTTCCTCGTTGCGCTTGCGTATTTCAAGTTCGTACAGACGCGCCTTGAGCATGGCCATCGCCTCGGCGCGGTTGCGGTGCTGAGAGCGGTCGCTCTGGCATTGCACCACGATGCCGGAGGGTGCGTGGGTGATGCGGATCGCGGAATCGGTCTTGTTGATGTGCTGGCCGCCCGCGCCCGAAGCGCGGAAAGTATCGATGCGCAGATCGGCCGGGTTGATTTCGATCGCGATGGTGTCGTCGATTTCGGGGTACACGAACACGCTCGCGAAGGAAGTATGACGCCTGTTGTTGGAGTCGAACGGCGACTTGCGCACGAGGCGGTGAATGCCGGTCTCGGTGCGCAAGTGGCCGAATGCGTAATCGCCGGTCACTTTCAGCGCCGCACTCTTCAGCCCCGCGACGTCGCCGGGCGACTCTTCGAGCAGCTCGACGCGAAAACTCTTGCGCTCGCAATAGCGCATGTACATGCGCTCGAGCGTCTGCGTCCAGTCCTGCGCCTCGGTGCCGCCCTGGCCGGCCTGGATGTCGACGAAGCAGTTGTTCGGGTCCATCGGGTTCGAGAACATGCGCTGGAACTCGACCGCTTCGACGGTTTTTTCGAGCGCGAGGGCGTCGTTGTCTATGGTTTTAAGCGTCGCGTCGTCGCTCTCGCCGCGCGCCATGCCGAATAGCTCGGCCGTATCGCGCAAATCCTGATCGAGCCTCGACATGGTCGACACCAGCGAATCGAGCGTTTTTCTTTCGCGCCCCAGTTCCTGCGCGCGCTTCGGATCGTGCCAGACCGCCGGGTCTTCCGCGAGCTTGACGACCTCGGCTAGGCGTTGCTGCTTGGCCTCGAAGTCAAAGATACCTCCGCAGCTCGATGTTGCGCTGGCCTAGATCCTGCAGCCGCCTTGCGATGACGTTGAGTTGTTCTGGTTCCATCGGGTAATGATTTAAAAAGCGCTCGCGTGAAAAGAGCGGAATTATACAGGACGCCGGGCGCCGATTCGCGTCTTACGGCAGCGCTTCCCAGTGCTCTATGGTGAGCTGCAGCGTTTGCGCGCCATTCCATTCGTTGACCGCGACGCGATAAACGGCGCGTATGCGCGGCGGCAGCGGATCCGCATGTGAGAACAGCATGGCTTCCACTTCGCAGTTCTCGCGCGCAAGGCGCAGCTTGAGATGGCGTTCGCCGACCACGCGCTGGCGGGCCACGGTGAATTCATCGTCGAACGTCGGCGCCGGGAAGCCCTGGCCCCAGACCTGCTGCTCGACCGTGCGCGCTGTCTCCAGCGTGCAGTGGTCTGCGGGCAGGGCGCCGTCGGTCTGAATGACGCGGTCGAGATCGGCAGGCGACAGCAGGCTGCGCGCCACGTCTTCGAACGCGCCGCGGAAACGCGCGAATTCACTCTCGCGCAGCGTAAGGCCGGCCGCCGCCGCGTGGCCGCCGAAGCGCAGGATGAGATCGGGCTCGCGCTTGGCGACCAGGTCGAGAGCGTCGCGCAGATGCAGCGCGGCAATGGAACGCCCCGAGCCCTTGATTTCGCCGGCACTGCCGCGCGCAAAGGCGAGCACAGGGCGGTGAAAGCGCTCTTTCAACCGCGAGGCCACGATGCCGATGACGCCCTGATGCCAGTCCGCGTCAAACAGGCAGAGGCTGTGGCTCTCCTCCGGCGTTATCGATGCCAGCGCCGCGAGGGCATTTTCGTGCATGTCGGCTTCGATCGATCGGCGCTTGCGATTCAGCTCGTCGAGCGTGCGCGCGATGCGTCCGGCGGCGCCGCTATCGTTCGTGATCAGGCATTCGATGCCGACTGCCATGTCGTCGAGCCGCCCGGCGGCATTCAGGCGCGGGCCGACGACGAAGCCCAGGTCGTAAGTAGACGCGCGCGCGGCGTCGCGGCCGGCAACGTGCAGCAGCGCGGCGATGCCAGGCCAGGTGCGGCCGCTGCGGATTCGTTGCAGTCCCTGCTGCACGAGAATGCGATTGTTGTCGTCGAGCTTGACGACGTCGGCTACGGTGCCGAGGGCAACCAGATCGAGCAGGGCGGCGAGGTTGGGCTCGGATTTTTCCGCAAAAGCGCCGCGTTCGCGCAGTTCGGCGCGTAAAGCGAGCATGAGATAGAACATCACGCCGACACCGGCGAGATTTTTGCTCGGGAAGCCGCAATCCGGTTGATTGGGATTAATGATGCACCAGGCGTCAGGCAGGGTCGCGCCCGGCAGATGATGGTCGGTAACGAGCACGCGCATGCCGAGCGCGTTGGCCGCGGCAACGCCGTCGACGCTAGCGATGCCATTGTCGACGGTGATCAGGATATCGGGTCGTTTGAGCTCTTTCGCCAGCGCGACGATTTCCGGCGTGAGCCCGTAGCCGTATTCAAAGCGGTTCGGCACCAGGAAATCCACTACGGCGCCGAATTCGCGCAAGGCGCGCATGCCGACCGCGCAAGCGGTCGCGCCGTCGGAATCGTAATCCGCGATGATGAGCAGGCGCTGTTTTTGCGCGATCGCGTCGGCCAGCAAAGCCGCCATGCGCCCGACGTTGTGCAATCCGGCCAGCGGTGACAGGCCGCCCAGCCCGGCGGCAAGCTGGCGCGCGGACGCAATGCCGCGTGCGGCATAAATGCGCGCGAGCAGCGGATGCACGCCCTCGGCCATCAGCGCCGACAGGATCTCGCGGGGTACTTCGCGGCGGACCAGATTCATTGTTGCGTCATGTCGAGTAATCCGCGAGGGGCCGACTGCGCCGCCAGAACCGCCGCAGGTGCGCGCGCGTCAGCGTCGCTTCCAGCTGGGCGTCGCGATTGCATGCGACGATGATCAAGCCGTCGAGCCGGCCCGCGCGCAATGCGTCGAGCAGCGGACATATCCATTGCGTGTCCAAAGCCATGACGATTTCACTCCACGCGGCCGGACCGTCCTGGCGCAAGGCGTCCGCGGCGGAGCCGATTTGCAGCAAATGCCGGCCCGCGTTCCCGCGCTCAAGCCATGCGCTGCCGCCGGCCGGCAGTTCATCATGCGGAATACCGGCGCCCGCCGCCAGGGCATGCAGCAGCGGTGCGCCGCCCCACGCCGCCGTGTAAACCGGACGCGTGATCGATGGCAAAGTGCCGCCGCCCGATAGCCAGATGCTGTTGGCGGTCGGCGCGCCGCGTGCTTCGCGCGCCGCCATGACGGGATGGCTGTGCAAGATCATCTGCGCCTCGTTCATCACGCGGTGCCAGGCCAATGTGTCGGCGCCGCGCGGCAGATGATGCGTGACGCTCTGATTGAGAACGTGGGCGACCGGTGTCGTCGCGAGTTGCGGAACATGCGGCGCGCGCAAATACCAGCGGTCCGGTGCGGGCGCGAGGAATTCCAGGCCGTCGGCCTCGAAATGCCCGTTGAGGGCCGCGATGAGGTCGCGCGTTTCGCCGGCGCTGAAGCCGGTGGCGCGGCCGGCTACGATAAGGCGGTTGCGGTCCACGCGCAGTTGCACGGGATCGGCGCACAGCCAGTAATCGAGCGCGGGCTGGCCGCCGTCTGCCCGCAGAAGAATCGCGGCGAGCGGCCGGTCTTGTTGCGCGCTTACGCCGAAGCTGTCGCACAGCCAGTCGTCGCCGGGATTTGCGGTCGTTATTTTTACAATTCCGCGCGCGAGCGCCTTGCTCAACGCAGGCATGCGCAATCCGGCGTATGGCATGCCGCCCGGCTCGCGCGGCGGCAGCAGGTCGGGAATCAGCAGTGTGCAGTGCATGCGCGTACCATCGTGGCGCGGCGAGTTTAACATTCACGGCGCCGACTTTTGTGCGGCAGCGCGCGTGTTGTGGCAAACTTGCGCCTGACCCGCGGACCTCCAGTGCAATCCTTCGAACTTTTCATCGGCCTGCGCTACACGCGCGCGCGGCAACGCAGCCGTTTCATCTCTTTCATCTCGCTGGTGTCGGTCATCGGCATTGCGCTCGGCATCACGGTGCTGATTACCGTGTTGTCGGTGATGAACGGTTTCCAGCGCGAAGTGCGCACGCGCATCCTCAGCGTGGCCTCGCATATCCAGATCACCGGCCCCAACAACGTGCTCGCCGACTGGCACGCCGTCGCCGACAAGGCGAGCCGGCATCCGCAGGTGATCGCCGCTGCGCCTTATGTGACGGCGCAGGGCCTGTTGTCGAGCGGCAGCACCGTGCGCGGCGCCTATATACGCGGCATCATTCCGGCGGACGAAGAGAAAGTCGCCGATCTGGCGCAGCATATGAAAGCAGGCAGCCTGAACGCGTTGAAGGCGGGAGAGTTCGGCATCGTGCTCGGCATCGAGCTCGCGCGCGCCTTGAGCGCCAATGTGGGCGACAAGGTCGTGCTGATCGCGCCGCAAGGTCAGGTCACGCCCGCCGGCATTCTGCCGCGCCTGCGCCAGTTCACGGTCGTCGGGATTTTCTCCGTCGATCACTATGAGTACGATTCGGGGCTGGGGCTCGTCGATCTCGAGGACGCGCAGAAACTCTACCGCATGGACAACGAAGTCAGCGGCGTGCGGCTCAAGCTTAAAGATCTGTTCGAATCGGGGCGCGTGTCGCGCGAGCTGTCGCAGAGTCTCGGGCCCGACGCTTACATCACCGACTGGACGCGGCTCAACGCGAACTTTTTTCGCGCGGTCGATATCGAGAAGCGCATGATGTTCCTCATCGTGTTCCTCATCATAGCGGTCGCCGCTTTCAACATCGTGTCGAGCCTGTTCATGGCGGTGAAGGACAAACAGGCAGACATCGCCATCCTGCGCACGCTGGGCGCCGGGCCGGGCAGCGTGATGAAAATTTTCCTGATCCAGGGCACGCTGATCGGGCTCATGGGGACGCTCGCCGGCGTCGCGTGCGGCATTGCGCTCGCGGTCAACGTCGACGTGGTCGTGCCGTTCATCGAGAACCTGTTCGGCTTCAAGTTCCTGTCGAAGGACGTTTACCAGATCAGCGATCTGCCGTCGGAGCTGCGCGCGGCCGATGTGCTGTTGACGGCATTCTTCTCGTTCGTGGTGAGCCTGCTGGCGACCATCTATCCGAGCTACCGCGCCGCCAAGATCAATCCAGCCGAGGCGCTGCGCTATGAGTGATACCGCTCTCGCGTGTCATGCATTGCGCAAGGTCTACCTGCAGGGCAGGGTCGAAGTGCCGGTATTGCTCGGCGTCGATCTCGCGGTTGCAAAAGGCGAGCATATCGCGATCGTTGGCTCGTCGGGGTCGGGCAAAAGTACCTTGCTGCATCTGCTCGGCGGGCTCGATTCGGCGACAAGCGGCGAGGTCGTGATTGGCGGACGCAATATTCAGGCGCTGGATGAAGCGGGGCGCGGCGAGTTGCGCAACCGGCAGCTTGGATTCGTCTACCAGTTCCATCACCTGTTGCCGGAATTCTCCGCGATAGAAAATGTGGCGATGCCGCTACGCATACGGCGCATGCCGGCGGACGAAGCCAATCAGCGCGCGGTGGAAATGCTCGGCAAAGTGGGACTCGCGCACCGCCTCGAGCACGCACCGTCCGAATTGTCGGGCGGCGAGCGTCAGCGCGTGGCGATTGCGCGCGCACTCATTACGAATCCGGCCTGCGTTCTGGCCGATGAGCCGACCGGCAATCTGGATCGTCAAACCGCCGGCGAAGTTTTTGAATTAATCCTGGAACTCAACCGCGCCTTCGACACCAGCCTCATTATCGCGACGCACGACGGCGCACTTGCCGCCCGCGCAAACCGTATCCTGCGTCTCGAAGACGGCGTGCTGCTGGACGCCTGATCCGCGGTCATCGCTGTGCGGCAGGCGCCAACAAACGAAGGGTTTTTTCATCGAACAGCGGCTCGTCCTGGCCGACGCGAACGAACAATACTTTGCGCGCCTTGCTCGCCGGATGCACCTCGAAATACTGGATTCCGTCTGGCGCATCGCCCCAGTCCCCGCACGGCGGATCGCCGACCTCGTCGGGACTTGCCGATGCTTTGAGCTCTTTGCGATAGGCGGCATTCGGCACGAACGTGTAGCGGGCGGCGCCGGCCGGCGATTTTTCGCGGCGGTAAATGGCGACCACGCAGCGCGCGGCAACTTCCCGTTCCGTTCGTTCCGCGAGCAGACGCCTGATGCCCGCCTGCGCCGGCTCGCCGGGATTGAGTTCGAGCACCTCGATCAGCGGATCGGGCGCGCCGCCGTCCGAATAGCGGATGGCGAGCGCATTGCCCTGGAATACGAAATCGATTTTGCGGAATCCATAATCGCAGCGCTGCACCCAAGCTGCGAGACCGATCGACGCGTTCGCCAGTTTTTCCCATGCACAGCCTTTGGCCGGCGGCCGCGAGGGACGATCGGTGCGCGCGGCGCCAGAGTCGGCGCAGCAGAGGAGAGGCGCTAGCACCGCGACGGCAGCGAAGAGCTTATGCATGCAACTGCGCAAACGATTCGAGCAGCGTGTCCACTGGAGACAACGGCAAAGCGAGTAAAAAGTCGGCATAGGCGGCAAGATTGGATCGGGCCGCGGCGCGGGCCGATGCGGCAGCCGCGCCAATAGTCCTCGCCGGTGCCAGCCGTTCGAGCGCCTCTTGCTCGATGCGCTCGGCATCCAGCTCTAAGCGCTTGACAGCGCTGCGCAAGGGATCGGTGTCTGCCGCCGGCAGCGGCGTGATGCCCGTCTTGAGTTTTCGCCGCAGCGTGCGCAGCGGCAGGACGGCGTGCGCGCGCCATTCTGCGGCAATCGTATCGATGCGCGCCACGTCGTCGCGGACGATCTGGCGCTTGTGCGCAGCGAGAAAAAGCAGGTAGAGCAGCACATTCACGTCGACATCCGCGCTGTCCTGCAATGCCAGGCAGGCATCCGCGACTTGCGGACGCGCGTAAAAGTCGAGCGAGAACTGCCAGAATGCCGACATCGCGCGGCAGGACTATTTGCCGGCGCGGCGCTTCTTGCGCGCCGATGCCGCGGGCGCTGTCTCGGTCCAGCGTTTGACGATCTGCGCGTCGATGTCGAAGAGATCGAGCGCGCGGCCTACGGTCTGCATGACCAGGTCGTCGACCGTGTGCGGGCGGCTGTAGAAGGCGGGCACCGGCGGCATGACGATCGCGCCGTTGCGCGTGGCTTGCTCCATCAGCGCAATGTGGCCGGCATGCAGCGGAGTTTCGCGGAACAGCAGCACCACGCGTCGGCGCTCTTTCAAACAGACATCGGCCGCGCGCACGACCAGCTCGTCGTTATAACAATGCGCGATGCCGCTCAACGATTTGACCGAGCACGGCGCGACGAGCATGCCTTCGGTCTTGAAAGACCCGCTGGACACTGCTGCGCCAATGTCCTTGTAATTGTATTCGCAGTGCGCGAGCTTGCGCACCTTGTCAACGCTGTAATCCGTCTCTTCGATGATCGTGCGCGCGCCGGACGGCGTGAGTATCAAATGCGTTTCGATGCAGGCTGCTTTGCGCAGCGTTTCGAGCGCACGGATGCCGTAGATGACGCCGGATGCTCCGGTGATGGCGACGATGAGGCGTTTCATGCGGTCCCTCGCGGTGGCTGCGACGATGACGGTTGCGTTGCCCGCTCATGCGTCATCGTGTAGAGTCTGCGCCGATTGTAGCAGAAGCGAATTGCGTTCCAGGCATGCACAACACAAGCGCGCCTGAGTCTACGGCGACGACACCAAACCGATGGCCAATTTTCAATTTCGCATTGCGCGTCCTTTGCTGCATCTGCTCGATCCGGAAGTCGCGCACGGCATGACGTTATGGGCGCTCGGCCACGGCCTTGCAGGCAGCGATAACGGGGCGGAAGACCCGCTGCTGTCGACGCGGGTGTGGGATCTGGATTTCTCAAACCCGGTCGGTCTCGCCGCGGGCTTCGACAAGGACGCGGCAGTGATCGATGCGATGCTTGCGCTGGGTTTCGGTTTCGTCGAAGCCGGGACCGTCACACCCGAACCGCAACCGGGCAATCCGAAGCCGCGCCTTTTTCGCATGGCCAAGGACCAGGCTGTCATCAACCGTTTTGGCTTCAACAGCCGGGGTCTGGATGCATTCGTCGCGCGCCTCAAAGCGAGGCGGCACAACGCCAGCGCGCGCGGCATCGTTGGCGCCAACGTCGGCAAGAACCGCGATGCCACCGACGCCGCTGCCGACTATGCCAAAGGCATCGCGGCCATAAGCGGTCTCGCGGACTACCTGGTATGCAATCTTTCGTCGCCGAATACGCCGGGACTGCGCAATCTGCAGGCGCGCGAGCAGATGCGGGAAGTGATCGTGCGCGTCAACGAGGCGCGTATGCGCGCGGACGCCGCTGCCGGCCGGGTGCCGCCGCTCTTGCTCAAAGTCGGACCGGATCTCGACGATGCGGCGATTCGCGATATCGCGGAAGTCGCGCTCGCCGAAAAGGTCGACGGATTGATCGTAGGCAATACTACTGTTGACCGTCCTGTGTCGCTGCAAAGCGTACATGCGCGTGAAACCGGCGGCCTGTCCGGCCTGCCGCTGCTGGACAAAGCCAACACGTGCCTGGCTCAAATGTACCGCGCCGTCGAAGGGCGTCTGCCCATCATCGGTTGCGGCGGCATTGCAAGCGGCGCGCACGCGTACGCGAAAATCCGCGCTGGCGCCTCGCTCGTGCAGTTGTATTCAGCGCTCGTCTACCAGGGGCCCGGGCTGATCGTCAGCCTTAAGCAAGAGCTCGCAGCGCTGATGCGCGCTGACGGATTCAAATCGGTGGGTGAAGCGGTCGGTGCCGATTTTCGCTGAGCGCATATAATGAGCGATCCTGCGCCCCGGCTTTTGCGACGATAAATCCCATGCTCAATCTGCTCCGCCGCCTGCTGAAGAGTTTTGCATTTGCCGTCCTGCTGGCCGCATCGCTGCTGACGTCTGCGCAGGATTGGCCATCGAAGCCGATCACCATGGTGATGGGATTCCCTGCGGGCTCGGGCGTCGACATCGTCGCACGCACGCTGCAGGAGTCGATGGAGAAATCGCTCAACGCCAGAATAGTTACTGAATACCGGGCGGGCGCAGGCGGCAATATCGCATCCGACTACGTCGCCAAGGCGCGCGCGGACGGCTATACGATATTGCTCGGCACCGCGGCGACGCACGGCGTGAATGCTGCGCTCTACAGAAATTTACCGTTCGACGTCGAAGCGGATTTCACGCCGATCGCGCCGCTCGTCGACGTTTCGAACGTGCTGACCATCAATCCCGAAGCCATCGACGTCAAGACGGTCGCGGAATTCATCGACAAGGTCAAAGCGAATCCCGGCAAATACAACTACGCGTCGACCGGCAACGGCACCGGTACCCACCTTGCATTCGCTGAGTTCAACGCCAAAGCGGGGCTCAACATGCAGCATGTGCCGTACAAGGGCAGTGTCGAGGCGATTCAGGGCATGATGAAGGGCGACGTATGCTGCCTGTTCGCGCAAGTGCAGACGGTGATCCAGCATTGGCGCGCGGGCCGCCTGCGCCTGTTGGGTGTTTCGACCCGGGCGCGCGTCAACGCAGTGCCGGAGATTCCGCCGATTGCGGAAGCGGGACTACCCGGTTTCGAAAGCTACACCTGGTTCGGACTGTTCGGTCCCAAAGGGCTCGATCCGAAAATCGCCGCGGCGATCAACAGCGCGGTGCGCATCGCACTGGAAACGCCGGTGATCCGGCAGAAGCTGATAGAACTCGGCAATACGCCGCGCATCGAATCCGTCGAGCAGTTCCGCGCGACTGTGAAAACCGACCGCGCGAAATGGGCAGCCGTCGTCAAGACGACCGGCGCGACGATCGATTGACCGCCGGACCTCTGGTTGCACCAATCTAACTGCCCTCGCGCCGTCCGCGGACGGCGGTGATCTGAACGGAACCCCCCAGTGCTGCTCGAACAACCCGGCACCATCGCCAGCCTGCGTCTGAAGAACCGCGTGGTGATGGCGCCCATGGGCACCAACTACAGCACGACCGATGGCCTGTCGACGGAGCGCGACCGGCAATATTACGCGGAACGCGCGCGCGGCGGCGTCGCGATGATCATGACCGAAGCGATGGTGGTGACGGAGCACGCCCGCCCTCACCACAATTCGCTGTGCTGCTATCACGACCGCTTCATTCCCGGGCTCGCGAGCATCGTCTCAGCGATACACGATCACGATTGCCACGTGTTCGCGCAACTGAACCATCGCGGTGCGCTGCTGCGCCGTTCGGTGCTGAACATGGAGCCGGTCGGCCCGTCGCCGTGGAAGAACCCGAACACCGGCGACGATGTGCGGCCGCTGCGTATCGACGAAATTGCCGCGATTCAAAAACTCTTCGTCGCGTCGGCGCGGCGTCTTAAGCAGGCTGGCTACGACGGCGTCGAAATTCACGCGGGCAACGGCTATCTATTCCAGCAATTTTTCACGCCGCGCATCAACAAACGCACTGACCAGTACGGCGGCCCATTCGCGAATCGCGCGCGCTTCCTGCTGGAAACCATAGATCGCGTGAAAGCCGAGCTGCCCGATTTTGCGCTGGTCATACGCCTGAGCGCGTCCGAGTTCGCTGACGGCGGTTACGGGGAGGACGAGATCGTCGCGCTCGCGCGGGAAGTCGAGGCGGCGGGCGTTGCCGCGCTCGATCTGTCGGGCGGCAGCAATGAAAGTCCGCAGCTATCCAAATACTGCATACAGCCGCCGTCGTTCGCGCGCGGTTGCCTCGGCCCTTATGCGAAGCCGATCAAGGCGGCGGTGCGCATACCCGTATTCGTCGCCGGACGCGTAGTCGAGCCGGCGGATGCCGAAGCGCTGCTGCAAAACGGCTGCGCGGATTTCGTGTCGGTTGGCCGCGCGCTCTACGCGGACGCGCACTGGTGCCTCAAGGCATTCGGCAAAATCGATGCCCCGATACGCAAGTGCATCGCATGCAACGTCTGCTTCGAGCGCCTGACGCTCGAGAAGGACGTCGCGTGTGTGCACAACCCGATGATAGGCACCGAATTCGAAGCGCTCGAGCATGCCGAGCCGCAGTTGTTTCCCGGGCTGCGCACGAAAAATCCGCGACGCGTGCTGGTGCTGGGCGCCGGCGTCAGCGGCATTGAGGCGGCACGCGTTGCGGCCGCGCGCGGCCACCGGGTCGAAGTGTGGGAGCAGGCGGCTGTCGCGGGCGGGCAGATGTCGCTCGCGACTGCGGCGCCGGACAAGATCGAGGTTGAGCCGGTTTGGGCCTACCGCTGGGCGCAGATCAAGGCACTGGGTGTGCCGGTGCGAGTCTCCATAACGGCGAGCGCGCAGGCTATCAAGGACTATGCGCCAGATTTCGTGATCATCGCGACTGGCGCGCGTCCGCGCGCCTGCCCGTTCGACGTGACGAAACTCGACGCCTCGATAAAAGTCCTGCACGCGTGGGATGTCCTGCGCGACCCGGCGCCCATCGCGGATGCCGGCGCCGTCACCATCATAGGCGGCGGCATGGTCGGTATTGAAACCGCGGACCTGCTGTCGCTGCAGGGGATGCGCTGCACGGTGATAGAGGCGTTGGCGGCGGTGGCGACGGGCATGGCGCGCAACAACCGGGTAGAGCTGCTGGATCGGTTAAAATTACGCGGCACCCGGCTCTTGCTCAATACTAAAGTGGTCAACGCCACCGGCAAAGCGCTGGAAGTGCAAGCAGGGGAGAAAACAACTCAACGGATCGAAATCGGCGGCTGCCTGATCATTGCGACCGGGCCGGCGCCGGACTTGGGCGTAGTTGCCGCAGTCGAGGCAGCCGGCGTGGATTACGCGCTGGCGGGCGATTGCAACGTGCCGGGGGATTTTCTATCGTGCCTGCGCGATGCGTGGATGGTGGCGCTGTCCATCGACAGCCGCTTTGCACGAGCCGGCAGCGCATAGTTACAAGGCGAATGAAATGACGTCAGAAACCTACGAAGTCTTCGCTATCAAGTATGCGACACGCAATGCGCAGCGCCGCGAGCATTTTATCGGCGGCGACCCGCATGAGGCGCCCATGCCCATGGATTATTTCGTGTGGTTGATACGCAACGCCGGGCGCACCATCGTCGTCGATACCGGCTTTACGCGCGAAGTGGGCGAGGCGCGCCGGCGCACCTTCCTGCGTTCGCCGGCGGAGGGCCTGGCTCTGCTCGATGTGAAAGCGGCGGAAGTGAAGGACGTGGTCATCACCCACATGCACTACGACCACGTCGGTACTTTTCGCGATTTCCCGCAGGCGCAATTTCACCTGCAGGACGAAGAAATGAATTACGCGACTGGCCGCTACATGCGGCATGCGCGCTTCCGGCACAGCCATGAAGTCGAGGACGTCGTCGGCATGGTGCGCCTGGTGTACGGCGACCGCGTGACATTCTATCGAGGCGATGCTGAACTCGCGCCCGGCGTGAGCTTGCACCATATCGGCGGCCATACGCCGGGCCTGCAGTGCGTGCGTGTGATGACGAAGCGCGGCTGGGTGGTGCTGGCGTCGGACGCGACGCACTACTACGAGCACTTCGAGTTGGGCCGCTGCTTCGTAACCGTGTTCAATATCGGCGACACGATGGAGGGCTACGATACATTGCGGCGTCTCGCGGCTTCGCCCAGGCACATCGTGCCCGGCCACGATCCGCTGGTCATGCAGCGCTATCCCGCAGTGTCGAAGGCGCTCGAAGGGATTGCCGTACGGCTGGACGTCGATCCCGCAAAATAGTGGCACGCGCCGCGCGCATTTCAATTCTCTCAAGGACAAGCGAAACATGAGCAGCACCGAACCGCCACTGCTCGCGCATGCAACGCGCGATCTCGCCGCATTCGCCGCCCGGATCAAATTCGAAGATATTCCGCGCGAAGCCGTTGAGCGCATCAAATACTGCGCACTCGACAGCATAGGCTGCTGCCTGTTCGGCGTGACGTTGCCGTGGACGCGGCATGTGCAGGCAATCGTGCAGGAAGAAAGTGCGAAGCCGGTCGCTTCCCTGTTCGGCGGCGGCGGAAAAACTTCGGTAGCGAACGCGGTACTCGTCAACGGCACGGCAGGGCACGCATTCGAGCTCGACGACATGCATAAGGAGTCCATCGTGCACCCGGGTTCGCTCGCGACACCGGTCGCGCTGGCATTTGCGGAAGCCGCCGGCGGCGCGCCGGGACGCGACGTCATCACCGGAATGGTCGCCGGCTACGAAGTCGGCACGCGGGTCGGCAATGCCGCAACGATGAGTTTGTTCCTGCGCGGCTTCCATCCACAGGGCACGTCCGGCGCGTTCGTTGCCGCGGGCACCGCGGGACGCATGCTCAATCTCGACGCGGGTCAGATGCAGCACACGCTCGGTATCGTAGGCTCGCAGGCGGGCGGCCTGATGGCGGCGCAGGAAGGCGCAATGGTCAAGCGATTCCATTGCGGACGCGCGGCGCAGAGCGGGGTGTACTCCGCGCTCCTTGCAAGGCGCGGCTTCACCGGCGTGACCGATGTGCTCGAAGCGCCGTACGGCGGCTACCTGAGTTCCTATTCAGACAAGCCGAATCCGCAGCGGCTCACGGCCGGCATAGGCACGACGTGGGAAACGTTGAACGTCGGCTACAAGCCGCATGCGAGCGTCACCAGCATTCATACGACGCTCGATGCGCTGGCCGACCTCATGCGCGAGAACAAGCTGAAGCCCGACGACATTGCCACGGTCGACGCCGGCGTGAGCCACATGACTTACGTGCATTGCGCGTGGGAATACAAGGCGCAGGGCGTGACCGCGGCGCAGATGAATCTTTTTTACGGCCTCGCCGTGATCGCGTACGACGGGGTCGCATTCGTCGATCAATATCGCGAAGACCGCTTACACGACCCGAAAATCTTCGACTTCATCAAGCGCATTACCGCGCGCGTCGATGCCGGGATCGAAGGCATGGGCGCCGCATTCCGGCACGCCGCGCGCCTTGCCATCACGACGCGCGACGGGCGCACGTTCAAGCGCGAGATCCTGAATCGCCGCGGCAGCCCGGAGAATCCGCTGAAGCCCGAGGACATCGAATACAAGTTCCGCCACGTCGTGAAGTCCTGCCTGAGCCCGGCGAATATCGACAAGGTGATGCAGTTAACGGCCAGGCTCGACAAGCTCGACAGCACGAACGGGCTTATCTCTATCCTGGCCGCGTCCGCGGCAAGCTGAATAATTCGTTCTAACTCATTTTCGGAATAACATCATGGCAACCACGATAGCAACGCAACTCGCGCAGCACTTTCACAAATTCGACTACCGCCAGCTTCCCGATGCGTCGCGCACCGCGGTCAAGCGCCTGCTGCTCGATTATCTTGGCGTGGCAATCGCCGGCAGCCAGACCGAGAGTGGGCACGCGGCGCGAATGTTCGCGCAATGCTCAGGTACCAAGGCGGAATCGACGCTGATCGGCGACACGGTGCGCGTGCCTGCTGCAAACGCGGCACTGGCGAATGCAATTTCCTCGCACAGTATCGAGCTCGACGACATCGACGTAATCGCGCTGTTTCACTTCAGCCCGCCGGTATTTTCCGCCGCGCTGGCGGCGGGGGAGCAGCACAGCGCGAGCGGCAAGCAATTGCTGGTAGCGCTGGCGGCCGGCTGCGAAATGATGGAGCGCGTGAGCCGTGCTGCCAACAATTCTCTGCGCAACCGCGCATTCCATACGACACCGACCTGCGGTGTTTTCGGTGCGACGGTAGCGGCAGCCAAAATGTTTCGTCTGACGCCGGTGAAGCTGACTTCGGCGTTCGGGCTCGCCGGCGCGCAGGCGTCGGGCCTGATGGAGATGTACGGCCCTTCCATGCAGAAGCGCTTTAATCCGGGCCCGGCCGCGCGCAACGGCGTTACTGCCGCGGCCATGGCGCATTTCGGCTTCACGGGCGCCGATACCATATTCGAGGGCGAACGCGGTTTTCTTAAAGCCTTCACCGACAAATCGGACGCTTCGCAACTGACCGCCGGGCTCGATCAGCCCTACCAGCTGGACATCGAGTTCAAGCCCTATTCATGCGCGCGGCCTATCCACAATGCGATCGACTGCGCGCTCGAGATACGCAACCAGCATCAGCCCAGGCTCGATGAGATCAGGCACATCGGCGTGGCGCGCCATCCGGACTGGGCGCTATACCATCAGAACAAGACGCCGCAGACCTATCACGAAGCGCAGGTCAGCCTGCCGTACTCCGTCGCGGTCGCGCTGAAGGAAGGCGCCGCGCTGCTCAAGCAATACACCGACCGCAAGCTCAAAGAGCCGGTGCTGCGACGCATCTCCAACCTCGTCGATATCACGGTCGACGCTTCGCTGCCGCGCGGCGTGTCATGCAAAATGACCATGACCATGAACGACGGCCGCGAGTTCGTGTCGCAGATCGATTATCCAAAAGGATCGATCCAGAATTCGATGTCGGACGAGGAGCTGCGTTTCAAGTTCGACACGCTGGCGACGCCGATCATCGGCCCAACGCATGCGGCGCAGCTCGCGGAACTCGTCGCCGACGTCGAGCAGGTGAGCGACATCTGCAAGCTTATGCGGCTCACGGCGAAGCCCAAGCGCATCGCCCGCAGGAAGTAGGGCGCATCGGCAAAGCCACCGTCAGGTGGCCTTGTCGCAAAGCGGCGGCTATCGGCGGTCGTGACCGCCCGCTGCCGGCGCTTGCCCCGACAGACCGGACATTCGGCGCCGAGCATATATTGCGCAACCCGTTTTTTCCTCAGCGTACTCTGCGACTTGGCGAACGTATGCAGCACGTATCGACGCGCGCCGGTAAACGTGCCTTGGTAGCTCGGCTCTTCTTTGCGCTTTAAAGCGCGCTTCGTCTCGGCCGGCGTGTAGCCCGCGTAAGCAGGGACCGTCGGCTGCTCGTCAGTAAATAAAATCCAGTCGCGTGTTTTTTTTGGGGGAGCTCGAGCCACGGCACATCGACGTCGTGTCCGAGCGTCACGAGAATATCGCGCAGGTTCTGCCCTTGCCATGCAGTCGGCCAGGCTGCCACCGCGCGTTGCCTGATGGTCAGCTGGTTGTCGCGATTGTCGCGGTTTAATGGCAAGTCGTCGATGCGCACGATTCATTGTCTGCGAGATGCACGCGGGGCTCTATAGGCGCAGAGCACTCGGCGCCGTAGGTATGAGATCACCCCTCACTCGTACTTACATCGTCTAACGGTCGCCGCCTACATTCTTCCCCTGTTTGCGATTGCATAATTGCCTCTTCATCGTCCGGGTTGTATCCCCACCTCGTATCCTTCACAGATCGAGCCGAAAGAAAGACATCAATGGATAGCATCGAGAAAATTCAATTATTGTTCCTAACTCTGGCTCTAGTAACAGTCGGGATGTTAGGAGTTCTCATCACCGGTATCACTACCATGGTGGTCACCGGCAATATTTTAATTTAATCAAGTTGGCCGGTCCGGGCACGCGCCCGGAGGGATTGTTCGACGTTCACATCAACTGGTGCGAGCGGTGAATCCCGCGCGCGAACGCGCGCATTTCGTACGTCCATTGCTCAAACAAAAAAAGCCACCGTGCGGTGGCTTTTTGGTTGTTTGGCGCGCCCGGCAAGATTCGAACTTGCTACCCCTTGGTTCGTAGCCAAGTACTCTATCCAGATGAGCTACGGGCGCTGAAGGACGCGGATTATATCAGAGACCTAGCAACGCAGAAAATCCCGAACGCCGCCGCCGTTTATGGCTTGGTGGTTGGACTTCGCGGGCCGCCATGTTGCGGAATCAATACACGGCAGTCCGTTGCGGTGTCTATCTCCTGTAGGAGTCGTCTGAGAACCGTGTAAGAGAATTCCTACGTCAGGGCTATTACCGGTCCCGCCATGAATTCAATACCTTGCGCGCTGCCGGGTCATTCGCTAATGTGGATGTACGGGCAGATAGCTGCGGGGAGCACCCGCACAAAAACAGTGAGCAAATGCGACCACACGTAGACGTATTGATGTCCGGTGTCGTGGAGAAAATTGCCGGCTTTTCCGATGATGGCGCCGCGCCATGCTCAACTGCGGCATCACTTCGAGCGAACCCAGTAAGCAAATAAATAACCTCACGGTGAATCATGAACCAAACCGCATCCCCCGTCCGGACTAAAACCACCACGCTGCGCGGCAAGAATGGCAATGGCAAGATCGCCAAATTTCCAGCGCTCGAAATGACCGAAGACTCCAGTGTCACGCGGCAGCGCCTGATGCTGGCTGCGATCGAGGCGTTTCGCGATGGCGATTTTTCAGTTCGCCTGCCTACGCACTGGTCCGGTACGGAGGCACAAATCGCTTCGGCGCTGAATCAAACCATCGCGCAGAAGCAGAAGATCGCGGAGGAAGTGACCAAGCTCAGCGCTACCGTCGGCAAAGAAGGACGTCTGCGCCAGCGCATGTCGTTGCCGGGGGCGGTTGGCGGCTGGGCGGCCGAAGCGGTATCGATCAATACGCTGATCGACGATCTGGTGCGCCCGACGACGGAGATCGCGCGCACCATCGGCGCGGTCGCGAAAGGCGACCTTGCTGAATCGATGGACCTCGAAGTCGACGGCCGTCCGCTCATAGGTGAATTCCTGCGCTCGGCAAAGCTGGTGAACACCATGATCCAGCAGTTGTCGGTGTTTACTTCCGAAGTGACGCGCGTCGCGCGCGAAGTCGGCACAGAGGGCAAACTCGGCGGCCAGGCGCAGGTCAAGGGCGTGTCCGGCGTGTGGAAGGATCTCACGGATTCTGTGAACCAGATGGCGGGTAACCTGACAGCGCAGGTGCGCAACATCGCGGAGGTGACGATAGCCGTGGCGAACGGCGACCTGTCCAAGAAAATCACGGTCGACGTGCGGGGCGAAATTCTGCAGCTGAAGGAGGCCACTAACACCATGGTCGAGCAGTTGCGCTCTTTCGCGTCGGAGGTGACGCGCGTTGCGCGCGAAGTCGGCACCGACGGGCGGCTTGGCGGTCAGGCCGTGGTGCCGGGCGTTGCGGGCACGTGGAAAGACCTGACCGACTCGGTCAATGCGATGGCGACCAACCTCACTGCGCAGGTGCGCAACATTGCGACGGTGACGACTGCGGTTGCGCGCGGCGACCTGTCGCGCAAGATCACCGTCGACGTGAAGGGTGAGATTCTCGAGCTGAAAGAAACCATCAACACGATGGTCGACCAGTTGAACGGCTTCTCGTCCGAAGTCACGCGCGTCGCGCGCGAAGTCGGCACCGAGGGCAAACTGGGCGGTCAGGCACAGGTGCCCGGCGTGGCCGGCACCTGGAAAGATCTGACGGACAACGTGAACTTCATGGCGTCCAACCTTACTGGCCAAGTCCGGAACATTGCCGAGGTGACCACTGCTGTTGCGAACGGAGACCTGTCGAAGAAGATCACGGTGGACGTGCGCGGCGAAATTCTCGAATTGAAAAATACCATCAATACGATGGTCGACCAGCTCAACGGTTTTGCTTCGGAAGTCACGCGAGTCGCGCGCGAGGTTGGCACGGAGGGCAACCTGGGTGGCCAGGCGCAGGTGCCCGGCGTGGCCGGCACCTGGAAGGACCTGACCGACAACGTGAACTTCATGGCGTCGAACTTGACCGGCCAAGTGCGCAACATCGCCGACGTGGCCACCGCCATCGCCGGCGGCGACTTGTCGAAGAAGATCACGGTCGACGTGCGCGGCGAAATCCTGCAGCTGAAAGAAACCATGAACACCATGGTCGATCAGCTGAACGCCTTTGCCCGCGAAGTAACCCGCGTGGCCCGCGAAGTCGGCACCGACGGCAAGCTGGGTGGCCAGGCGGCGGTAGAAGGTGTGGCCGGCACGTGGAAGGATTTGACCGACAACGTCAACTCGATGGCGTCCAACCTGACCGGGCAGGTGCGCAACATCGCCGAAGTGACGACCGCGGTGGCGAACGGCGACTTGTCGAAGAAGATCACGGTCGACGTGCGCGGCGAGATTCTGGAGTTGAAGAACACCATCAACACCATGGTCGACCAGTTGAACGGCTTCGCCGGCGAAGTCAGCCGCGTTGCGCGCGAGGTCGGTACTGAAGGCAAATTGGGCGGCCAGGCGCAGGTCCCCGGCGTCGCCGGCACCTGGAAGGACTTGACCGACAACGTCAACTCGATGGCATCG
>JANYDM010000048.1 GCA_025363575.1 Betaproteobacteria bacterium
GAAGCGCCCGTCGTCTCGGCGCGACAGCAGCACTTTGACGTGTTCCGGTTTCGAAATTGCTTTCTCGACACTGGTCGGCGCGCCCGCTTCGTCGCTCGCGCGGAAATATTTGCCGTCGAGCGGAAATGACGGCGCCTCTTCGCGCGACAAAACCGTATTCGGCTGAGTACCGGCGGCGATCAAAATCGTTTTTGCCGGCAGATCGATTTGCGAAAGTTCGCTCCATTTGCCATCGTCACCGCGCTTTTGTACTGCCACCCGCAGCGCACGGGCATGGCCGAACGCGTCGACTTCAACGCTCAGCGGCGTCAGCCCTTCGCCGAAATAAATGCCCTCTTCCAGCGCTTTTTGAATTTCCTCGTGATTGAGCGTGTAAGACGGGCTGTCAATCAAACGCCGGCGGTAAGCAATGGTCACCCCACCCCATCCTTGCAGCAATTCGAGCGTGCGCGCTTCGCGATTTTGCGCTGTTGCCTGCTTGCGTTCATCGCGCAGTGCGCGTGCATGCGCGAGAAACTCATCGGCGATAATGCGCTCTTCGTCGTTCCACGCAATGCGCGCCGCGGCCTCGCCGTGCGCGCGCGCCATCGCTTCGTAACGACGCAGAAATTTCTCGACCTGCAGCGGATAGTAGGCAAGCGATTCGGTGGCTGTATCGATCGCAGTCAGGCCGCCGCCAACCACGACTACCGGTAATCGGACCTGCATGTTGGCAATCGAATCCGGCTTGGCCGCGCCGGTCAGTTGCAGCGCCATCAGGAAATCCGACGCTGTCCGCACGCCGCGCGCGAGACCATTCGGCATATCGAGCACTGTCGGGCGGCCGGCGCCGAGCGCGAGCGCGATGTGATCGAAGCCGAGCCCGAACGCTTCATCGGCGCTCAGCGTGCCGCCAAAGCGCACGCCACCGAACAACGCGAACTCCGGCCGCCGTTCGATCAGCAGGCGGATGATCTTGAGAAAATTTTTGTCCCAGCGCACGGTAATGCCGTATTCAGCGACGCCGCCAAAGCCGGCCATTACGCGTTCGTCGAGCGCCTCGTACAGAGCCCGGATGTCACGGATCGGCTCAAATCTTACGCGCGCCCCGCGACTGTCGACGCCCGAAATCTGCGGTGGCAGCGGCTCGATCTTGAGGCCATCGATGCCGACGACAGCGTGGCCATCGTTCATCAGGTAATGCGAGAGCGAAAAACCGGCGGGCCCCATGCCGGCGACCAGCACGCGCTTGCCCGACGGCGTTTTCGGACACGGCGTGCGCAGGTTGAGCGGATTCCAGCGCGTAAGCAGGCTGTAAATTTCGAAACCCCACGGCAATTCGAGCACGTCTTTCAGGGTGCGCGTCTCGGCTTGCGGAATGTCGACCGGCTCCTGCTTTTGGTAAATGCACGCTTTCATGCAGTCATTGCAAATGCGGTGCCCGGTCGCCGCCACCATCGGATTGTCGACGATGATCACGGCGAGCGCGCCAATCGCAATGCCCTCGGTCTTGACCTTATGAAATTCAGAAATCTTTTCTTCGAGCGGGCAGCCGGCGAGCGTCACCCCGAACGGGCTCCGCTTGAATGACGCGGCGCCGCGTCCGCTCGCGCCCTTTTCCTTGAGCCCCTTCGAGCATGAATCCTTGGCTTGCTCATGACACCAGATGCAGTAATGCGCCTGATCGAGTGCGCCGGTCAGATCAGTGCCGGGATCGGTCAGCTTGAAGCCGTCGCGACGCCGGAGTTGCGCGGCATCAGCGGAAAATCTGGTGTAACCCGCCGCATCATCGGTGACCATTGGCACGAGATGTTGATAATCGAGTTTATGCGGCGCTTTGAACAACACACCCGCGCGATGCCCTGCCTTCCCCGCCGGCGTTTGCGTCGCCCACGCTGCGTACTGCAAAGCGAGTTCGAGTTCCATTGCGTGCGCCGCTTCGTCGACTTGCCACTTCGCCACGCGCTGCGCGAACGCGAGCTCGGTAAACTCGCCGCCGAACAAATCAGCGAGCCGGGCATGCAGTGCGGGTCCATCGAGCACCGCGGCGGCTTCCGCTTTATATTTATGCAGGGCCTTACGCTGTACGAACAGACGCTTGCAACTGAATAGCGGCGCGAGCTCGTTATGGCGCGCCGACAGCGCACCGACCTCAGCCGTTATGTCGAACAGTTCAGCGATGAAATCATCGAGGTGCGGCGCCAGCGCGATCAGCAACTCCGATTCCTGCTTGTTGGTGAGCACGTCGGCTTGCGCGCGCGCCAGGCGCAGTTGAGCGCATAACGTAGCGTCCGCCGCGTCGAGCGCGGTCAGAAAGGCGGCATCGACACGCAGCAGGCCGGCGCGCGAATAGAGGTCGGCGAATTCGAGCCCGTGGGGCAGTTTCAGCATGGGGAGTGAGACGATATTGCGATGGGAAAAAGCAGTCAAACATAGCACAAAAGCCGTCGACTGTCAGGGATGTGCGCGTGCCGAATCCACCGTAAGTTCTTGTGCGATAATTAAATTATCAAGCGGTAAAATCCTGCGTTTAGCAGAGGAGATCCACCATCAATCGAGCAGCCCATACGCATGTCGCGGGATGGCGCACGCCGGCCGTCGTGCTGGCCTGCGGCAGCATGGTGCTAATGCTCTCAGTGGGAACACGGCAGAGTTTCGGCCTGTTCCTGCAACCGATGACGCTCGACCTCGGATGGGCGCGCGAGACATTTGGTTTCGCCATTGCAGTGCAGCAGTGCAAAATATCGTGTGGGGTCTTGCCCAGCCGTTTGCCGGCGTAATTGCTGATAAGTTTGGCGCCGCGCGTGTCATCGCTGGCGGCGGTATTTTCTACGCGCTTGGGCTCATGCTGATGGCGTACTCCAGCACTTCTCTCGCGTTTGATTTGAGCGCCGGCTTGCTGGTGGGTCTGGGACTAAGCGGCTCAGGCTTCGGCGTGGTGATGGGAGTTGTCGGACGCGCCACACCGGCGGCCAATCGCAGCGCAGCGCTTGGTTTCGTCGGCGCCGGCGGCTCGTTCGGCCAGTTCGCGATGCTGCCTTTGGGCCAGGCGTTAATCTCGCATTTCGGCTGGCTGAGCGCATTGATCGTGCTGGCCGCAATTTCGCTGGCGATCGTGCCGCTTGCAGCGGCGCTCGCCGGCCGGAATTCCAATGCTCAATCGAGCACGCAGAGCCTCCCAGCAAGCGCACCAGATCAGGCATAAGGCGTTCGCCTAGCTCAGCGCCCATATCGAACATCGGACTCAAGTCCTCGACAAAACGCCCGCCATAAGGATTCTCGATCACGGCTATGCCGACCACATGATTGACTGGGCGAGTCGCTTTGCGGCCGCCTTCGGCGTACACGGTCTCGCGTGTCACCACGATTTTCTGGATTTCCATGATTCCTCGATTCCTCTAAGTCTGTCAGGACAATAACAATCTAGTATTAACGCGTGCCGCACAAGCGCTAACAGGCCTACGTCACGCGCTGGTCCTGCGACCATTCGTCGTACCGCCGCAGCCGCCGCGTCAGGTCCCCGTACTCCGCAAAAGCCATCAAGTCCTCGTACTCGCGCGGGGTTTTGACATGCAGCTTCAGCATGCCTCGTTGCGCATAGGGATAGGCGTTGACAAGGCCGGGTTGCTGGATCAGCGCCTCGTTTGTTTCAATCACATCGCCCGTTACCGGCGAGATGATATCGAACGATCTTCGATAGCTGTCGATCCAGCCTGCGGGAGATCCCTTCGTGATGCTGTCTCCCACCCTAGGTAAATCCACACACAGGATATCGCCGAGGCTGCGTTGGCCAAAATCGGAGACGCCCAGCGTAATCACGTTCTCGCGTCGGTCCTCGACATGCGCCCATATGTGGGAGCTCGTGAAGCGCAGACCATAAGGTGAATGAGTGATGACCGAAGGTTCTTCCTTCGCCGTGCGCGGGTAAAACGGCGTCGCGACGACACGCCCTTGGCGTCTCTTGCCACGGACGTGGACCTCGATTTCCGTGCCGATCTCGGCGTGATCGATGCCAACGTAGCCGAGCCCGAGGTTGCGTCCGCTCAAGCTCGCCGACAGCGGTCCACTCGTCACGCGGCCGATTTCCTTTCCGTTTCTATAGATTCGGTAGCCGTTGCGAATCGTCAGATGCCCCTCCATTTCGAGGCCCACCAGCTTCCGGCTCACGCCATTCGCTTTGATCCGCGCGAGGGCCTCGTTGCCCAGAAAGTCTTTGGAGAGCTTGACCACCCAGCCGAGTCCTGCTTCGAAGGGATTGGTCTCCGGGTCCATGTCGTTTCCGTTCAGCAGGTAACCGGCCTCCGTCCTCAGACTTTCCCGCGCCGCTACGCCGTGCGGCACGATACCGAGAGGCCGGCCCGCCATCAGCAACGCATCCCAGATCCACGGCGCCAGGTCGCGCGCGACCATGATTTCATAGCCGCGATCACCAGTGTAGCCGGTGCGGCTGATGATGCACGGCACGTCCGCGTGTTCGGTGTGGATGGTTGTCTGCACGAGCCAATAATATTGCAGGGTCGAAAGATCGGCCTGCGTGATGCGCTGAAGCGCTTCCCTCGACTCCGGTCCCTGCAGCGCGAGCAAAGCCGTATCGGTGGAGATGTTGCTCACCTTCACATTCATTGCGCGTGAGTGTCTCAGCACCCACTGATAATCCTGGTCGGTCTTGGTCACGTTAACGACCCACCGGAAGTGATCAGCCGCCAGTCGGAAGCACACGAGATCGTCGATGACCATGCCGTTCTCGGTGCACATCACCGAATACAAGGCCTGATTGTCAGAGAGTTTGGCGGCATCGTTGGTGATTAGCTTTTGCACCAGCGCCAGTGCATCCGGACCTTCGAAATCGATCTCGCCCATGTGCGACACGTCGCACAAGCTGACGCCTTGACGCGTCGCGAGATGCTCCGCCAGATGGCCGCAATAGTGCATCGCGCGCGCGAAGTCTTTGAGGTTGATGATTGCTGATGCATCGCGCACATGGCAGTCATACAACGGTGTGTGTTTCATGAATTGCATCTCCCTTTTTAGATCCACCGACTTCCCTTGATCTGCAGGGCTGCCGCGCGCCATCCGATCGGCTATAGGCCCATCTGCGCGATCAGCGCCTTCGTCAATGGGTCGTTCGCATCGCCGAGACGGTCGGTGACGTCGAAGTGATTGTCGCCCGGCGTGGATACATATTCTGCCCTGACGCCGTGCAGCCTCAGGCGCGCCGCGTACTCGAGCGACTGCCAGTGAAACAGATGAGGCTCGTTGCCGCCGACTGCGACGATGGAGGGGGCCTTGGCGATAAACGGCAGATACATGGGGCTCATGGCTTGCGCTTCCTCAGCCGTGAGCCGGATGTCCGGTTGTAGTTGCGAGTGGCGATGCGGCTCGATGTCAAACAACCCACTCAAGGGTGCCGTGCCCTTGATGAGATCGTTCGCCAAATCGGCCTCCTTCTGCCAGTCGGTGGCGATCATCATGCCGGTCAGGTGGCCGCCGGCGGAGTGCCCCGATACGTAGATCTTTTTCGGATCGCCGCGGTACCCGGCGATGTTCTTATGAACCCATACGATCGCCCGCCGCACCTGGTGGACGATGTCAGTGATGCGCACCTTCGGACAAAGATCGTAATTGAGCAGCACGACCGTCGCGCCAGCGGCGAAGCCGGAATCTATCGCCCCCGCGACCTTCCTTGAGCCGATGTCGCACTGGTTCCAGGGCTGGAATCAATGTGCCGAGGAATCCATCGCGATGTCGCTCTCGTATTTCGGCAGCAAACTCGACCCGAACACGGTGACAGCGTACCTACGGCCGAACAACGGCCCGAAGGACGGCCCGCCGAAAACCACGACCACGATCCTCGACGTGGCGACCAAGAAGGAGACAGCGTTGACGCTGCCCGCCGGCCACATCGCCAACGGCTTTTCCCCGGACGGCAAGAAGCTCGTCACCATGCAGATGGATATCGGCACGGGCATGCCGGTCA
>JANYDM010000066.1 GCA_025363575.1 Betaproteobacteria bacterium
GCGCCAGTCCAATCAAGATTTTAGCGTACCGAAGTCCAGCGACAAACGCATTGCTATCGCACTTCTATCGCAGAGATGTCGCATGGCATGACCGCACCATGTAAATCAAGAATACAATCTCCCACATAGCGTCTGCCGGCGAATTATTCACGCGCGCCGATGTCGTATTAGACACGGTTGTGCTCGTAGAAGCCCTTCTCGAGTGGATAGGCGGAGGAATATTAAGATATACGAGATTGGCTTCCGAATCGGAAATCTTGTTTCAGTATGTACTGACGATATGCACGCAATGGAGACATACAAATGAAGAAAGTGGTGATCGCGGCTTTACTCTCGACTCTCTTAGCAAGCCCTGCCTACGCACAGTCCAATGCAGGCGAACAAAAATACGAGTCCGATCTCCCCTTCACCATCACGCAGGTGGCGACCTTCGACCTGCCGTGGCGCGTCGCGTTTCTGCCCGATGGCCGTATGCTGGTGACCGAAAAAGTCGGCCGCGTCATTCTGGTCACGCCACAAGGTGCCAAGACCGAAGTCGGGGGCGTCCCGCCCGTCTACTACCAACGCCAGAACGGCATGCTGGGCGTTTTCCTCTCGCCGCATTACGCCACTGATCACAACGTGTATATCACCTATGTCGAGCCGGGTGACTATGGCGGCGGCCTGGCACTCGGCCGGGGCCAGCTTGTGATGAAGGACGACAAGGCCACGCTGGATGGATTCCAGGTGTTGTGGCGCCAAATGCCCAGAGGCAAAGGCGGACAGGCAGGCGCGGCGATCGCATTCTCACCCGATGGCAAGTACCTTTTCCTCACCGTAGGTGATCGTCAGCGCATGACTCCCGCGCAGGACCCCAACCAGCCGGTAGGCAAGATTCTGCGGCTGACGCTGGATGGCAAGCCCGCGCCGGGCAATCCGATGGAGGGAAAAACCGGCACCTCCTCCGTTCCCTTGATCGATCCGCCGACCGATACCGAGGCGGCCAAGACTGCGCATATCGTCAGCACATATACCTTCCCCACGCCCAATCTGACGCCGGCTGAAACCTGGACGAGCGGTCACCGCACGCCTTACGGTCTCGCGTTCGCACCTGATGGCCGGCTGTGGGAAGTCGAGCATGGCCCGCGCGGCGGCGACGAGCTGAACCTGATCGAGCGCGGCAAAAATTATGGCTGGCCGCTGGTCGTCTATGGCAAGAACTATAACGGCGTGCCTATCGCCAGCCCCGATACGCGCACAGATCTCGCCAAGCCCGCGATCTACTGGGACCCGGTAATCGCGCCGGGCAACATCATGTTCTACAACGGCAGCGTCTTTCCGCAATGGAAAGGAAGCGCACTGATCAGCGGCCTGGTCACCAAGGCGATCGTCCGCGTCACGTTCGACGGAAAAGGCGGCGCTAACGTGGCGCAGCGCTGGAACGTCGGCAAACGCGTACGCGACATCGAAGAAGCGCCGGACGGCTCGCTATGGATGGTGGAAGACGCCAATCCGGGCGGGCTTTTTCACCTCGTGCCGAAATAGGTCGCCGTGCAGCGGGCGTTTCCCGCACGCGGCAGCGCGCAAGTCATCTCTGGATATACTAGAGGCTCTGCATTGACTTCTGCAGCATAAATCCGCGTCAGATGCATTCGGTTGCAGGTTTATCGCTGAGGATGCCAATTCGTGTCTGAAATAGTCACCGGCAAGCGGGGCATTCGCTACAAGCTGATAGGCGCTGAGGATTTGATCAGCCGGTTTATCCGTGAGAACGGCGAATACGAACCCGAGCTGCAGGCTGTTTCGGCCCATGTAGTCGGGACCGCGCGCGGACAGGTCATCGACGTGGGCGCGAACATGGGATCCTATGCGATTCCGCTGGCCAAGCAGTTTCCGCAGATTGAAGTCATCGCATTCGAAGCGCAGCAGACAATATTCAACCAGCTGGTCGGCAATATTGAATTGAATAAAGCGAATAATGTACTGCCCATCCATCTGGGATTGTCCGACACCGAAGCAGACGTCGTCACCACCGTCCCGCATTACGAGACGGAATGGAACATCGGCGCTTTTTCTCTGGATGAGGAGGTTCGCCAAAACCAGTATGAAGTGCAGACCGCGGGCGGCAAAGAAACCGTGCGGCTGATGCCGCTCGACACCTTCGAGTTCAAAAATGTCCTGCTGATGAAAATCGACGTCGAAGGCATGGAATTGAAAGTGCTGCTCGGTTCGCAGCAAACCCTCAAGGACAATAATTACCCGCCCATCCTGTTCGAAGCGTGGGCGTCGGTAGCCTGGTTCGAGGCGCGCCGGCGGGCGCTCTACCGGCACCTCGAAGAGTTGGGATACAAAGTCATTCCATTCGGCAACAACAATATCGCACAGCACGGGTCGCGTGACGACTATCGTCATTTCAAGTTCGAAGGAACCTGAGCATGGCGGACAGCGTTGGTAACCGCGGCAGCGACAACCGTTGAAGTCCGCGATCATTAGAATCGCCGCCGCCGCGTTGATGGACCGCACCGCACTGCTGTCACGGCTGCCGTTTGGACGCGGATGCCTTGCCTCGATACTCAACGCCCGCGGCGACACCCTGATCGGCTTGGGGCAGCCGGCCGAGGCACTTGCCAGCTACGAACGCGCGCTGCAATTGCTGCCCCGCCGCGCCGCGACCTGTTACAAGCGCGGCAACGCGCTGCTGGCGCTCGGACGGCCGGCGGACGCCGCCGTCAGTTATGGCGATGCCGTGCGCCTGCGCCCTGCTTTTGTCGACGCACTTTATAACCGCGGACTGGCGCTGCAGGTTCTCAATCGCCCGGCCGACGCGCTCGCCGATTTTGATGCCGTGCTGCAGTCCAATCCCGACGATGCAGACGCGTTGAACAACAGAGGCAATACGCTGCTCACGTTGAAGCGGCCGGCCGATGCGCTCGCCGATTTCGACCGCGCACTCGCTCTCACCCCCCGCTCCACGCCGGCACTGCACAATCGCGGTCTCGCACTGGTCGATCTGAAACGTCCCGCCGACGCCGCATCCTCTTTCGCTGCGCTGATGGCGATCGCACCCGGCTATCCATTCGCAAAAGGCAAGCTGCTCCACGCGAAAATGATGGGTTGCGACTGGACGGACCTGGAAGCTTCTGCAGAAGACCTCGCTCAAGACGTACGTGCCGGCCGGCAATCCGCCGAACCCTTTGGCTACCTGGCGATTTCAAGCAGCGCGGAAGATCAGCAATCCTGCGCGACGACCTATGCCGCGGCCTACTATCGGCCTTCGCCCGCCCCGTTGCGCCATTCTCGCCCCGAATCCCGCGGCAAGCTTCGCATTGGCTACGTATCGGGCGAATTTCGCGCGCAGGCCACCGCGTTCCTCATAACAGAGCTCTTGGAATTGCATGACAAGCAACGCTTCGAAATCATCGGCTTCGATAACGGCTGGGACGATGGCAGCGATGTTCGCAAACGCATCAATGGAGCGTTTCACGAAATCGTCAGCATCGCGGGATTGAGCGATCACGAGGCGGCAACAATGATCGCGCAGAAAAAAGTCGACCTGCTGATCAATCTTAACGGCTATTTCGGCCTCGAGCGCCAGGGCATATTCAGCCTCCGGCCCAGCCCTCTGCAGATCAACTTTCTGGGATTTCCGGGGACGCTCGGTGCGTCCTGTATGGATTACATCATTGCCGACCGCGAGGTCATTCCCGAAGACCAGCAGAACTTTTACGTCGAGAA
Organism: Betaproteobacteria bacterium; assembly: GCA_025363575.1. The sequence goes on from JANYDM010000066.1 coordinate 3,715, forward strand.
AATCGTCTACCTGCCGGATAGCTACCAGGTCAACGATCGCCAGCGCCGTATTTCCACGCGGGAAGTCACGCGGGCAGACGCCGGCTTGCCGGAGCGCGCATTCGTATTCTGCTGCTTCAACAACAATTACAAAATTACGCCGGATGTTTTCGCTGCGTGGATGGGATTGCTGGACAAAATCGCCGGCAGCGTACTCTGGCTGCTCGAAGACAATGCGGACGCGGCTCGCAACCTGCGCAACGCGGCAGCGCGGCGGGGTATCGCACCGGAGCGTCTCGTTTTCGCCCCGAAAATCCCTGCTGACGAACATCTGGCGAGACATCGGCTGGCCGATCTCTTTCTCGACACCCTGCCTTGCAATGCGCATACGACCGCCAGCGACGCCCTGTGGACGGGGCTGCCGCTGATCACATGCCGGGGAACAACTTTTACCGGCCGCGTAGCCTCCAGTTTATTGAATGCGATAGGCGCACCCGAATTGATTACCGGCAGCCTGGACGAATATGCGGCGCTTGCCGTAAAGCTTGCTACTGCGCCGGCGGAGCTTGCGGCCATACGCGACAAGCTCTTGCGCAACCGATCCACGCACCCATTGTTCGACACCGACCGCTACCGGCGCCACATTGAATCTGCCTATGTGACCCTGTGGGAAAAACACGTTCGCGGCGAATCACCGGCGTCGTTTGCCGTGGCCGCCATCAATCAGGTTCAACCCGCAGTCCGTAACGAGCGATAAACATTTTGAATCCGCTATCTCCCGACCTCCAAAACATTTCCGCGCAAACGCTGGATCACTACAACGGCCGCGCCGAAGATTTTCGCGCAGGCACGCGCGATCACGATGTCAGCCAGAACATCGCGGCGTTACTGGCGCACATAGAAGGCAGCCCGCCATTCACGATACTCGATTTCGGCTGCGGGCCCGGCCGCGATCTTCAGGCGTTTACCGCGCTTGGCCATATTCCCATCGGCGTGGAGGGCGCCGCGGAGTTCGTAGCGATGGCGCGCGCGGACACAGGACGCGAAGTGTGGCAGCAGGATTTTCTCAGGCTCGATTTGCCGGTGAGCCGCTTCGATGGCGTATTCGCGAACGCATCGCTGTTTCATGTCCCGATCAGTGAGCTGCCGCGCGTGCTGCGCGAGCTTCAGGCAACTTTAAAACCGCGCGGCGTGCTGTTCGCGTCGAATCCGCGCGGCGACAATGAAGAAGGCTGGAACCGCGGTCGTTACGGTGCCTATCACGACCTGGAAAACTGGCGGCGCTATGTGACGGCTGCGGGATTCGAAGAACTCACGTATTACTACCGTCCGCCCGGCTTGCCGCGCGACCAGCAGCCGTGGCTGGCGACTGTCTGGCGGCGGGCCCAACACTCGTACTAAGTTAGAAAGCTTCCCTCCCCCGTCAAGGGGGAAGGAGTTTTTTAGTAACGATTATGCAATCCCGGCGACGCAGCGGACGTTCATGCTTCGATACCTCGGCACAAACGTCCCCGGTTGTTAACTTGCTTGCGACCGGCGTCAGCTTTTGGCGTTGGCGATGACATCGTTGAGCCGGTCGAGATCGACCGGTTTCAACAGATGCGCGTCGAAGCCGGCTTCCGCGCCGCGCTCGATCGCTTCGTTGGAGCCGTAGCCGCTGATCGCGATGATGAACGTCTTGCTGCCGTTGCGCCGCAAGCGACGCGCCACTTCGTAACCGTTGAGCCCCGGCAGGCGTCCCGCGGAACGTGAATTGCGTTCTCTGGATTTGCTCGCCCGTCAGGCCGCCGATCTGATCGAGCAGAGAGATGCCAAAACGGCACTGCACGAGACTGAGAAAAAGTACGCGGCATTGTTCCAGGCCTCGCCGGCGCCGTTCCTGATCATCAAGCCCGACGTTCCGCGCTTCACCATCACCGAGGTCAACGATGCCTACCTGGCCGCAACCATGCGGACGCGCGAAGGCGTGGTCGGGCGCGGCCTCTTCGAGGTGTTCCCCGACAACCCGGACGATGCGACCATCGCGGGCGCGAACACTCTGCGCGCCTCCATCGAGCGCGTACTCGCTGCCAAGCAGCCGGACACGCGCGGCCCGATGGCACGTTCGAAGAACGATGGTGGAGCCCGGTCAACTCGCCGCTGCTAAGCGAGAACGGCGAGGTGGAGGCGATCATCCACAACGCCATCGACGTGACCGGGCAATACCGCGCCGAAGCAGCTTTGCGAAAGAGAGCCTGATTTCGCACTGTCTGCGAAGCCGCACCCGCCTTCGTCTCCTGCTCTACTACCGCCGCTCGATCAGCCGGTGCAGGCTTTTGCCGAAATCCGTGTTGTCCTGATAACCGCGAAAGAGCTGCGCGCCCGGCCCCATCGCCCCTATCACTACCGGCTCGGGCGTGTGTCCACCGGTACCCCAGTAGAAACCGGCCTGCCGCGCGATCATGCGCGCCAGCGTATTTTGCAGCGGCGCATAAGCCGCATTGCGTTCGAGCGGACGATTTTCAAGTACGAATTCCCGCAAATCCTTGTCGAGCTTGAATTCCGGGAAATGTTTGGCGAGCAACGCGTCGAGCGCAGCGCCCTCCGGTTTGACGCCCAGCTTTTCCTTGACCCGATTCAACGACATCGTAATGCGCTCAAGCATCTGCAAGTGCGCCTCGCCTACCGTGAGCCGGTTGCTGCTGCCCAGCGACGTCAAGTCCTTCTGCGCATAAGTCGGCGAGAAGCCGCCCGTCTCATGGTCGCCGGTAATGAGGATCAAGGTGTCGGGATTCGTGCGCTGAAATTCGAGCGCGACCTTGACGGCATCGTCGAATGCCCACAAGGCGCGCATCAGCGCGGCCGCGTCGTTCGCGTGGCCGGCGGTGTCCGTGTTCTCGTTCTCGACCAGCAGCACGAACCCGTTTGGATTGGTCTGCGACAAGGCCTTCAGCGCGGCCGTCGCCATCTCCGCGACTGTCGGTTCCTGCGCCGCATCGCGGTCGATCTCGAGGTCCATATCGTCGTCGGAAAAAAGGCCCAGTAGTTTCGCGCCGTTCGCGGCTTTCAGCTCGGCAGTGTTGCGTGCAACCTGCCAGCCTTTGGCGCGAAATGTCGCGAGCACGTCTTTACCGTCCTTGCGCTTGCCGCCCGCCGCGGTTGCCGGCAGAAAATATTCGGCGCCGCCGCCGAGCAGCACATCCGGCTCGAGCGCGAGATATTGATCGACGATGTTTTGCGATTCGGTGCGCGATTTCGCGTGCACGCTGAACGCCGCCGGCGTGGCGTCATAGATCGTCGCGGTCGTCACCAGGCCAATGCGCTTGCCGCTTGCCTTCGCGACTTCCATCGCGGTGCGCGCGGGTTTTCCGTCCGGCGTGATCGATATCGTGCCGTTCTCGACTTTGTAGCCCGTGGACATCGCCGAACCCGCCGCGGCGGAATCGGTGACGAACGCGCCATGCGGATAAGTGCTCGCCAGACCCAGCGTGCCCTGCTTGAACACGACGTCCGTGGCGGCAAACGTTTGCTGCCGCAATACGGCGCTCGAGTAACGGCCGAATTCCCACTGCGTCGACGCCACGCCGTCCGCGAACAGGATGACGATGTTTTTCGGATAGTCGACCCGGGAATCCCCGGCGGGCGTGCCGGCACAACCCGCGACGACCAATGCAGCAGCGCAGGCCGCGGCCCACGCACGGGCCCGCACGCTGCAGCTCAACAGAATCTTCTTCATTGCTCCTCCATCAAATGAATTCGATACAGACCAACAATGTAGCGGCAGCCTATTTTGCCTTGCCCATCAGGTAATCGGGCAACCACGTCACCGTAATTGGAAACACGGTGATGATGACGATACCGACAACGAGACAGCCGAAAAACGGCAGTGCGCACTTCGCAATGTAATTGCTGTCCTTGCCCGTCATGTTCTGCAGCACGAAGAGATTGAAGCCGACCGGCGGCGTGACTTCGGCGATTTCAACCAGCAGCACGATAAAAATTCC